>NZ_CP083371.1:302083-604166 GCF_017488845.2 Ensifer canadensis | reverse complement strand
GGCGCGCGCATCGGCCGCGATCGCTTCGTCGGCTGGCTGGCGGGCGTGGGAAGGGTCCGTCCCGGATCGCGTCTGTGTTACCGTCATGTCCATTCCCGCCATGCTCCTTGCGCGCTTTCCCGCACCATTGACACCGGGATGCACTAACAGAGATTTAATTCAGATACGCCTAAACGGCACATATTCACAAAATTCCGTAACAGAGATGCCGCAGACAATGATTCGCGTCAAGGCATCGAGCCGAATTCGAACATCCCGGCCGGCAAGATCCTGCACGCTTGCGAGACGGAAGAGACAAAAAGGCCGCCGGCCCAAGGGCGGCGGCTCGTCGTGACGTCGCGTGAACGCGATTGCCGTCGAAGGATCAGAGCTTGGGACCGATATGATCGGGGATCGGGCACTGGTAGGGCTTGCCTTCGGTCTTTTCCCGCCACTCGGCCTTTGCCTGCGCCAGCAGTTCCGGATCGAGGATGAGATCGAGACCGGTCGTCGCCAACGACTTGGCCGCGTGGGCGAAAGCCTTGTGTGCCGCGGGGCTCTTGCCTTGCGCTACCACCTGCCAGGTGTGCGGCGCGGTGCCTATCGCCCAGGCGGGCGCCCAGCATTGCGCCGTCGGCGTCACCCAGCTGACATCGCCGACATCGGTCGAGCCGGCGCGGAAATGCGATTGGCCCTCGAAATCGCGAAGGCCGAGGTGGAGACCACTCGATCCGTCCATGCGGCTGTTGGAGAAGACGTCGCCCTTGATCTGGTAAAGCCGGATGCTGCTGGCGATCGCCTCCGGCGTCATCGTCTTCTGGATCTCACGGGCAAATTCGAGGTCTGCCTCGTCGAAGGGAACCGGTCCGAGCGCGACCATGTTCTGGTGGATCGCCGTCTCGAGCGTGATGTTCGGCAAAAGATTGGTGGCGGCGCGATCGAAGACGATCTCGACCTCCGTCTCGGTCATCATCGCAGCGCCCCTGGCGACCTTGTCGATGCGGGCAGCCAGCGCAAGCGCCTCAGGCATTTGCGGTGCACGCACAAGGTAGAGCGCTTCGGCGCGGGCCTGGACGACGTTGGCCGCCTTGCCGCCGGCGTCGGTGATCGCATAGTGCACGCGGCAATCCTGCGGCATGTGCTCGCGCAGGAAGTTGACACCGATATTCATCAGCTCCAGCGCATCGAGGGCGCTCCGTCCAAGATGGGCGCCGTTCGAGGCATGGGCGGCGACCCCCTTGAAACGATAGTAGATTTCGAGGACGGCGAGATTGTTGGTCGAGCGCACGCCATTGAAGGGTGCTGGGTGCCAGGTGAGTGCGGTATCGACATCGGCAAAGGCGCAGGCGCGCGCCATGAAAGTCTTGCCCGAGCCGCCCTCTTCGCCGGGGCAACCATAGTAACGAACGGTGCCTGGCAGATCGTTCTCGCGGAGATAACGGGCAAGGGCGACTGCAGCCAGCAGCGAGCCGGTGCCGAGCAGATTATGCCCGCAGCCGTGTCCGGTGCCGCCGTCTTCAAGCGCCTTTGCCTCGACGACGCCGGCGATCTGGCTCAAGCCCGCAAGCGCGTCGAATTCACCGAGAAGGGCAATGACCGGGCCACCCGCGCCGGCTTCACCGGTAAAGGCGGTTTCGATATCGGCCGTTCCCCGCGTGATGCGAAACCCGTGCTTTTCCAGCATCGCTATTTGCGTCGCCGCCGACTGGTGCTCGCGAAAGCTCAGTTCGGCATAGTCCCAGATCGCGTCGCTCATCGCTGCGAATTCAGGCTTCAACTCTTCGACTATATCTGCAAGAGCGGCGACGACGGATGGCTGGGGCATGGGTATTCCTCTTGCGGGCGACATGTGGGCCGGCCGCATTGGCATTTCTGTCTTCAGATGGAAGGTGGCGGCACGGATGCCGCCACCGGATACGATACGCGGTCGGGCCGCGACTTAGTCGTCGAGCGTGACTTCCCAGAGCCGGGTGTTCGACTGCCAGACGGGCTCGCCGTGCAGCTTCTTCGTCGCACCCCAGATGTCGACCATGTCGTACATGAAGATGCCGGGAACTTCCTCAAGCATCAGCTTGTGGAATTCGTCGAAGATCGCCTGACGCTTTGCCTGGTCGGCCTCGACATAGGCGGACTTCATCAACTCGATCGCTTTGGGATTATCCCACATCAGCGAGGCGTTCTTGTCCTTGTTGCCGACGTAGAAGCTGTACATCAGTGCCGGATCGAGGCGCGGTGCCACCGACTGCGAGATCACCTGGTAGTTGCCCGAGCGGCGGCGATCGACCTGGGTCGCATAGTCGAGCACTTCGATCTGCACATTGAGACCGACCTGTTGCATCATCGCCTGGGCGACGACGGCGGCCGGGAAGCTCGGCACATTGCCGCGCTTGTTGGCGATGATGGTGATCGGCTCGCCGTTGTAGCCGGCGTCCGCCAGGTCCTTCTTGGCCTTTTCCAGGTCCATCGGAAACTTCGTCTTCTGCGCGTCCGAATAGAAGATCGAGTCTGCCGACACCATCGAGGCATTGGTTTCGCCCGTACCGTTCGAGACCGCAGCAACCAGTTGGTCGAGATCGAGCGCTTCGGCCATGGCGCGACGCACGGCAACGTTGCTCAGAACCTTGTCGCGGGTCTGGAAGTAAAGCAGGTTCTTGCCGTTGTTGCGCTTGACGATCAGCTGCATCGTCTCGCTGTCCTTGAACTCCGAAATCAGGTCGGCGGAGACTTCGGCCGTATCCAGTGCGCCCGACAGCAGACCGGTTTTCACCGTCGATGCATCGGGGATGACCATGAACTTGATGCCGTCGACCAGCGGCCGTTTGGAGCCGACCATACCATCCGGCTTGCCGTCATTGGCAGGCGAGACGTAGGCTTCGTTCTTTTCGAGACGGACATACTCGCCCTTCTTCCACTCGGCCCACTTGAACGGCCCGGTACCGATGGGAGCAACGAAGGCGCCGTCGGCGCCGACAGACTCCTTGGCGATGATGCCGGTATAGCCGCATTCTGGACGCGCCATCAGGCCGAGAAAGACCGCCGAAGGCTTTTCGATCGTCATCGTTACCGTGGTCGGATCGACAGCCGTGACGGCCGACACCTTGATCGTTTTGCTGCCGTCGAAATCGCCGGCGCAGGTCCACTTGGTGTCCGCGGCCATGTAGCGGTTCCAGTTCCACACGACGTCGTCGGCCGTGACCGCGTTGCCATTGTGGAATTTCACGTCGTCGCGCAGCTTGAACGTATAGGTCAGGCCATCGGGAGACACTTCGAAGCTCTTGGCGACGAGCGGCTTTACCTCGCCGTTCTCGGCGTACCCGACGAGACCTTCGACGATGTGAAAGATTACGGAATCGGTGTTGCCGTCGCGGTTGACGCCCGGGACGTTGCTGCGGATATCGGAGCTCTGCGCGACCACAAGGTCACGCGCTTCGGCAAAGCCGACGGCGCTCATCAGAATGGTGCCGGCAAGGAAGATTTTTTTCATGGTTCCACTCTTCTCCAGTTGTTTCTTGTTGGTTTGTTGCGGTTGATTTCGGCTCAAAACGCGTCCCAGCAGGCCTGCGACAGCTGGCCGATGGTTTCGAGCGCAATTGTGTAGCCAGGCGTGCCATCGGCCATCACTTGCGGCACGGCGTCGGTGAAGACGGCGATGCCGTAGAGCGGCCGACTGTTGCGATAGACGAGACCTGCGTCCATGCGACCGCGCTTACCGCGCCCGGATTTGCTGGCGACGACGGTCTCGAAAGGCAGGCGCGAGCGGATGCCGTAGCGCAGCACCTGGTTCTTCAGCGTCTGCAGCGCAAAGCGGCAGAGCTCGACCGATGTGCCGAGACGCGCAGCCGCGGCCCCATCGTCCTGTGCCGCCAGGATCAGTTCGAGCAGCAATATCTGGTCACCAGCCGTCGTCGTCGTCACCTCGCCGAGCGAATGGTCCGGCTTCAGGCCAAGCGGCGGGATCAGAAAACGGTGGTGAGTGCCGGCCATGCCGATCGCCTTGCAGTAGCTGTCGACCTCTTCCAGCGTCAGCCGCTCCAGCACCATCTTGGTGCAGACATTGTCGCTCAAGACCATCATCCCGACGATGGCGTCGCGCAGCGGGATGACGATGCCAGGCGTCATGTAGCGGAACATGCCGCTCGCAACCTCATGCTTCAGCCGCTCCTCGTAGGTGATGGGCGTGTCGAGATCGAGCCGGCCCTCGTGCGCTGCCTTCAGCGCCGCCATCATGATCGACGTCTTGCGGGTGCTGGCCGAAGGCGTCTCCTCGTTTTCGCCCCGTCCGATCGTCTCGCCGGTCTGAAGGTTGCGAACGAGGAAGCGGGTGATGAATGGCTGGGCGTCGGCGATGGCATTAAGCCGTTCGGCTGTCGTGGCGGTTTTGATCGCTACGGTCATGTCAGGCCTCCAGGCGCCATTTGAGGGTGACGCCACCCGTGTGATTGAGATCGAGCGCGGGGATCGCCGAAAGCAGTTTGCGCGTATAGGCTTCCTGTGGCTGGTCGAAGATCCGGTCGCGATCGCCCTGCTCGACGATGCGGCCGTCCTGCATGACGATCACCCGGTCGGCGACCTGCTCGACGACGCCGAGGTCATGGCTGATGAACAGGCAGGAAAACCCGTAGCGCTTCTGCAGATCGGAGAAGAGTTCGAGCACCTGCGCACGCACCGTCACGTCGAGCGCCGAGACCGGTTCGTCGGCGATGAGGAACTTCGGCCGCCGGGCAATCGCCCGGGCAATGGCGACGCGCTGGCGCTGACCACCGGAAAGCTCATGCGGATAGCGGCTGGCGAAATCGCCGCTAAGACCAACTTCTTCGAGCGTTTCGAGCGCGCGCTTGCGCTTGGCCGCACCGTCGAGATCGGGCACCAGCCGGAGCGCTTCTTCGACCAGCGCCTGGATGGTCATGCGCGGGTCGAGCGAAGAGTAGGGATCCTGGAAGACCATCTGGCAGTTCAGCCGATAATCACGCCAGTCAGCGCTGCGCTCGCGCCCCTGGAAGAGGATCTCGCCTTCGGTCTGCTGGACGAGACCGGCGATCGTGCGGCCAAGCGTCGTCTTGCCCGAGCCGGAGCCGCCGACAAGGGCGACGACTTCGCCGACATGGATGTCGACGCTGACGCCGTGAAGCGCGCGCTTCGGCGCCTGCTTGCGGAAGAGCCCCTTACGACCGGGATATTCGACCACGATATTGCGCGCCGACACCATCGGTGTCCGCGACATGTCGAGTTCTCGCGGTGCCGCCCGAAACGGCAGCGAAGACAGGAGCTTGCGGGTATAGGGATGCTCCGGTGCGCTCAGAATGTCCTTGGTCGTGCCCTGCTCGACGATCACGCCTTTTTCCATGACGACGAAGCGATTGGTGTAGCGCGCCACCATCGGCAGGTCGTGGCTGATCAGGAGAACGGCCGTGCCTTCCGCCTTGGTCAGTTCGACCATCAGCTCCATGACGTCACGTTGCACCACGGCGTCGAGCGCGGTCGTCGGCTCGTCGGCAATCAGCAGGGCCGGCTTCAGCAGCATCACCGAGGCAAGCATGATGCGCTGGCGCATGCCGCCGGAAAACTCGTGCGGATAGGCGGCAAGCGCCCGCTCCGGCTCGCGCAGACCGACGCGCTTCAGCATGTCGAGTATCGCAGCCCGACGCTCGTCGGCACTCTTCTTCGTATGCAGGATCAGGCCTTCTTCAAGCTGCCTGCCGATGGTCATCGACGGGTTGAGCGAGGTCATCGGCTCCTGGAACACGACGCCGATCTCGCCGCCGCGCAACTGCCGGAGGTCGCGATCTTTCATCGACAGGACATCCCGTCCGCGGTAACTGATCGTGCCGCCGGCATGGCGCACGGCAGGCGGGATCAACCCGATGATGGCGCGGGTCGCGAGCGTCTTGCCGGAACCGGATTCGCCGACGATGCCGACGATTTCGCCAGGGCCGACGTCGAAGCTGACATCCTTGACCACCTGGTTGCCATTATGGGTAACGGCCAGCGACAGGTCGCGAACGCTGAGTAGGGAACTGCCGATCATTTCAGGCCTCGCATGCGGGGGTCGAGCTTGTCGCGGAGCGCGTCGCCGAGAAGGTTGATGCCGAGTAGCGTCAGCGCGATGCAAAGGCCGGGGAAGAAACCGAGCCAGACGGCCTGTTCGATGAACGGGCGGCCCGCAGCCAGCATGTTGCCCCAGGTCGGCGCCGGTGGCGGCACGCCAAGGCCGAGAAACGACAACGCGCTTTCCGACAGGATTGCCCAGCCGAACATCGAGGTCGCCAGCACGGTAATCGGTGCCAGGCAGTTCGGCAGGATGTGGCGCAGCATGGTGTAGATTTCGCCATTGCCCATGACACGCGAGGCTTCGATGAATTCGCGTTCGCGCAGCGACAAGACGGCGCCGCGCACCACACGCGCCATCGACGGCGTGTAGGCGATGCCAAGCGCGAAAATGATGCCGTACTGGTTAGCCCCGAAGACCGCGAGCAGCCCGAGCGCCAGCAGGATGCCCGGAAAGGCGAGCAGTGCGTTGTTGACGGCCATGATGACGCCATCGACCCAGCCGCGGGCATAGCCGCTGATGAGGCCGATCAGGGTGCCGCAGACGACCGCGAAGGCGACCGTCAGACATCCGATCCAGACGCTGGCGCGGGCACCGATCATCAACCGGCTGGCAACGTCGCGTCCGAACTCGTCGGTGCCGAGCCAATGGGCGGCACCGGGGGCGGCCAGACGCGAAGTGAAGCCCAGCGCGCTGGGATCGTAGGGCGTCCAGAACACGCCGATCAGCGCGGTGATGACCAGAGCGGCGATCAGTCCGCCGCCGATGACGCCGTTGAAAGTGAGCTTTCTCATTCTGCCACCACCCGCGGATCGAAGAGAGGATAGAGGAGGTCGACCACGAGGTTGACGACGACATAGGAGAAGGCGACGAGCAGCAGGCAGCCCTGGATCACCGGGTAGTCGCGCTGGAAGATGCTATCGACCATCAGACGGCCGAGGCCGGGGATGGTAAAGACCGTCTCGATGACCGCGATACCGCCGAGCAGATTGCCGAGGATCAGGCCGATCATCGTCCAGGTTGGGCCGAACGCATTCTTGAACGCATGCTTCCAGAGGACGGCGCTTTCCGACAGTCCCTTGGCCCGTGCATGGGTGATGTAATCAAGCCGGAGAACCTCGAGCGTCGAGGCGCGCGCCATGCGGATGATCACGCCCATTTCGTGGATGACCAGCGTCATGACGGGCAGGACGAGGTAGAGAAGGCCCGCCGTCCAGTTTTCCGAGATCGGCACGTAACCGAGCACCGGCAGCCAGCCGAGCTTCAGGCCGAAGGCAAGCAGCAATAGCAGGCCGAGCCAGAAGGTCGGGATGGACAGAAGCACGGTGGCCGTGCCGACCAGCGCCAGGTCCGTCAGGCTGTTCTGCCGCCAGGCGGCGATGACGCCGGCGGGAACGGCGATCAGGCTCGCGAGGAACACGGCGATGACGACGATCTCGGCGCTCACCATGAAGCGGCTCAGCACCAGATGAAGCACCGGCTCGTCGGTGACGATCGAGCGGCCGAAGTCGCCGGACAGGATGTTGCCGGCCCAGATGACGAACTGCTCGGGAATGCTTCGGTCAAGGCCGAGCACGCTGCGCATTTCGGCAATCTGCTGCGGCTCGGCCATATCGCCAAGCATCAGCGCGGCCGGATCGCCGGGAATGAGACGGATGAGCGTGAAGACGGCAACCGAGACAATGACGATCGTCGGTATCGCCATCACGAGACGATTGAGTATGAACTTGATCATGGGTTCCCCGTACTGAGAACAGCCTGGCGCGACATCGCGATTCGGCCCTCCTGCCGGCTTTTCTTGACACGACTATGATCGAATGGAAAAATCCGCGCAATATTATGAGGAATCGTCATAGCTCTATGACGAAGGGATGACATGGGAGCTGCCAAAGGGGCCGATAACGTGCGGCATCATGCGCTGGGCGGAAGTCGCGCATGCAGTCGGGGGAGCATTGCCCTGCGATGCCGACGCAAAAAGACAGTCAGCGATGGACTTTAAATCACCAACGGATGTTGAAACCGATCTTGAGATCGGGAAACAGGTGGCCGCCGCGCTTGCCCGTGGCGCTGATGGCTGAGGCGATGCCGACCATGAGCACGCCGAAGACGATGCCGGCAAACACAAACCGAACTGTCATGGCGGCCGGTTGGCGCTTCTTCTGCGTTGCCTGCAACATCATCCGCGACCGTATCCTTGCATCACTTTCGAGCACGACCAGACGAAATCACTGGTGTCGTTGCCCGATGATGTGAAACGCCACGCGCATCGGCCGGCATTTACGGGAGTAATTCCCGCAAGCTGGGGTCGCTTTGGCTCGACGCTTGGCTCTTTCAAAGCGCCTTCGGGAATCACGTTTAAGGTATGACACAACGTCCGGCTCAAGCGGAGTTTTGGGCTGATATCGAGGGTCGCATCCTTTGGACGCATTGCCCGAGGGTCGGTGCCGTGACGGGCCGATGGATGTGCCGGGCACAATCTCTGCGGGACACCGACGTCAACGCCGAAGAGATCGCGTCGGCCGGCGATTAGAGCAGCTGAAGGTGATCGGCGAGCTCGCGGACCGCGGCACCGCCTGCCCGGTTCGCACCGATGGTGGAAGCCGACGGGCCGTAACCGACGAGATGGATCCTCGGGTCTTTTGCCACCTGTGTCGCAAGCCGGCCGGTCATCAGGATGCCGCCATCGGCATTGCGCAGTTGCAGCGGCGCCAGGTGATCGAGCGCGCTTCGAAAGCCGGTACTCCAGAGAATGACGTCGACTTGCTGCTCGCGACCATCCGGCCAGCGCACGCCATGCTCGGTGATTTCGGCAAACATTGGCTGGCGCTCGAGTGCGCCGCGTGCGCGTGCGGCAAGGATCGCCGGCGTCACCGGAATACCGGTCACGGAGACGACCGAGCCCGGCGGCAGACCGCGGCGTACGCGTTCCTCGACCATGGCAACGGCAGCGCGTCCGACCTCGGGGGTAAACGGCTCTTCACGGAAGGCCGGCTCCTCGCGCGTGACCCATGTGGTCGATGTCACCTTGGATATTTCATCGAGCAGCTGGATCGCGGAGATGCCGCCGCCGACGACCAGCACGTGCCGCCCGGCAAACTGCCCGGCGGTCTGGTAGTCCTTGGTGTGCAGCTGACGCCCCCTGAAGAGATCCGATCCCGGATAGGGTGGAATGTAGGGAGACTCCCAGGTGCCGGTGGCGTTGATGATGCCGCGGGCGGCATAGACGCCGGCGTCGGTCTCGACCCTGAAACGCTCGCCCCGCTCGCAAACGACCTTGACGGCAACCGGTCGGTGCACGGGAAGGTCGAATGCCTTCTCATAGGCGCCGTAATACTGCGGGACGGCGACGGAAGCGTGGACTTCGCCCATGCTGGTATCGACGGCGTCGGCGAATTTCATGCCGGGAAGATCGTGAATGCCATTGACGGTGCTCAGCGTCAGCGACGGCCAGCGAAACTGCCAGGCGCCGCCCGGCTGTGGCGATCGGTCGACAACGACATATTGCATCTGAGGCGATAGCCCGAACCGGCTCAGATGATAAGCCGAAGACAGACCCGCCTGTCCGGCACCGATGACGACGATGTCGATCTTGCGGGCGACGCGCGCATGCGTCTCGGCCTCGCTGGCGGGGGCAAAGGCGTTCTGGATGTCCATCATCACGCAGCCAAGACCGAAGGCAGATCATCCACGGCGGCGACTTTCAGCCAATCGCCGCGGCAAAGATCGCGGCCAGTTTTTCGATGCCGGCCTGATCGTCCCGGTCGAAACGTGCCGGTTTAGGACTATCGAGGTCGATGACACCGATCACCCGGCCTTGGCGTCGGACGGGAACCACGAGTTCGGAGCGGGACGCCGCATCGCAGGCGATATGACCGGGAAACGCGTGCACGTCTTCGACCAGGATCGACTGCCCTTCCTTTACGGCCGTGCCGCAGACGCCACGGCCGACAGGAATGCGCACGCAGGCGGGCTTGCCCTGAAATGGCCCGAGCACCAATTCGTCATCAGAATCGAGAAAGTAGAAGCCGGCCCAATTCAGGTCGGGCATCGTCTGGTACATCAGCGCCGAGGTGTTTGCGGCGTTCGCGATCATATTGGGCTCGCCATGCAGCAGCGCTTCGAGTTGCTGCGCCAACTCCCGATAGAATTCGGTCTTGTCGCCTGTGTCGATTACCGCCGCCTGGAACATGATCTCTTTCACTCTCTCATCATACGGACTGGCAATGTAGTGCCGCGCCCGACATTTGCCAATTGCAGCGCGTCCGCGCCGGCAGCGAAACGGAGCGCTGGCGGAAAACGGTTCGACAAACGCGACCCGACGCCGATGTCCGGATTCAGACCCTCACGGCTCTTGTGAAGTGGCGACCTGTCGCTTCAGGCAATCGATCATCGCCTGAGCCGCAATCGACAGCGGCACGCCGGCGGCGGTTGCGACGCCGAAATCCTGCGTCAGGTGCGGCGTAAAGCTCCTGATTTCAATCGGGAGATGCCGATGCAGGTTGGCGAAAAAACTGCTGATGATTGCAACGCCAAGATCATGGGCGGCATAGGCGCAGGCCGAGCTGTTGCTGTGCGTCTCGATCTTGACCTTTTGCGGCACGCCCGCCTTTCGAAAGATCTCGTCGAGCATGACCCGGGTCGGCCGCCGGCGACCGATCAGGATCAGCGGTATGCCCCTGAGTTCCTTCGGGGTGACGTGGTCGAGCGCCGTCAGCGGATGGCTCTTCGCCATGACGCAGACGCTGACGCCGCCCGCCACCGGCTGCATTTCGAGGCTGGCGCTCAGTTGCCCCTCGTAGCGCAGGAAGCCGAAATCGATGATGCGCTGTTCGACAAGGCGGGCAATCGCCACGGTCGTATCGAAGAAGGTTTCGACCCGCACACCGGGGAAATCCTTGGCATAATCCGCCAGCATCGCCGGGGCGAAGCTTTCGGACATGCTGTTCGGCAGGCCGATGCGCACGACTTCCGGGCCGACGGCGCCGCTGCGAAGATCCTGGGCGAGATTGGTGAAGCGATCGATCCCGAGCAGAATATGCTCGGCATCCTCGGACAGCTTCAGCGCCTCGGGCGTCGGGATCAGCCGGCCCTTGTCGCGCGCAAACAGCGTCAGCGACAGGTCCTCTTCCAGTTGCTGCAGCAGACGGCTGACACCGGACTGGCTGAGCCCCATGGTTTTCGCCGCCGCGATCGTCGAGCCGGTGGCAAGCAGGGTGCGCAGCACTTCCAATTGTCGAAAATTCATGCCGGCTCCGCATCCATCCCATTGCCATCTTCTCCGTGTTTACGAAAAGGCGGACAATCTAGGAAGCCGTATTCGACGGCAGCGTCAGGCGTGCGATTACTCCGCCTGGGCAGAACAACTGATGCGCAAGGCCAGGATGGACCGTTAGGATATGGAGATGGTGGGTGCCGAAGAGCACGCGTGCGCTCTCCGGCTTGTTCAGGCTGTCTCGTCGTCGATCAGACGTCGACGCGTAGCGATGGTTTGAAGCGCTCGGCAAAGACCTCGATCGAGCCGCTGCCATAACGACGCAACTGACGTTTGGTCAGAACGGACATGACGCGCGCCGCCGTCGAAAACGTCATTTTATCGAGCGGACCGTCGCCAATCCAGGGTTTGCTTAATCGATCGGTGACGATGCCGATCATGTTTGCAGGCATGATATCCGTGCAAGGTTTCATCCAGTCGAAGACGACCCTGATCGGCAGCAATTTGCCTTCAAACGAAACCACGGGTTCAGGCATCCCCTCGCCCCAATCATCATAGGCCTCAAGGGCATCTCGAAAGAGATTTTGCAGGATGATGGAGGCATGCCCTTCATGAAGAGCGGGCAGCAAATTCGTCATTTGTGTCTCCTTCAGTGGTTAAGGCCGGGAAACGCGAATGGCCAATACTGTCAGCATGTATTTGTCATCGTGCCGTGTGGCCGGTACTTTGACGACCACACAATCGGTAGACTGCAGGCCATGGCGAAATGCAGAAGCGCGACAATGGTTCCAAGCGACCGGCAACTTTTTTTGAAATTTTTTGAGGACGGCGGTTTTGGAACTGCACCCGCCACGCCCGGTCGACAGCCAATTCGTGCTCCATATCGCTGTATCGGCTTGAAAGGGCCGACCATTCGTCAGAACATCAGGAACGAAAAACTAATATCCATATATTCCATAGAATATACGATCTTACCTGAAGACGCCAGATAATTCACAGATATGCGCCACTATCGAAATGGAGCGATCATATGGGAACGATCTCGCAGCTTTCCGAGAAGACGAAGCTCCCGGCACACCGGATCGGAAGCGAGGAGGAGGCGCTGGAAATCGCGCGCGAACTCGCGGGCGATTTTGCCAATCGATCAAACGAGCGGGATACCGACCGGATCCTGCCATTCGATGAGCTCGACACCCTTGCCCAATCCGGTCTCCTCGCAATCACCGTGCCCTCCGACTATGACGGCATCGACGTTTCCAACGCGGTGCTGGCGGAAATCACCGCCATCCTGTCCGAAGCCGACAGTTCGATCGGCCAGATCCCCCAGAACCATTTCTATATTCTCGAAGCGCTGCGCACCGACGGCACGGAGGAACAGAAGAAATTCTTCTTCGCACGCGCGCTCGCTGGCGACCGCTTCGGCAATGCGCTTTCCGAAAAGGACACAAAAACCGTCGGCGACTACGCAACGCGCCTGACGCCTGATGGTCTTGGCTACCGCCTCAACGGCCGCAAGTTTTATTCGACCGGCGTGCTCTTTGCCGAATGGATTGTCGTGTTCGCGCTCGATCCGGACGAAAAACTCACCATGTCTTTCCTGCCGCGCGGTGCCGATGGCCTGCAGGTCATCGACGACTGGGACGGCTTCGGGCAGCGCACCACCGGCAGCGGCACGACGGTGCTGCAGAATGTATACGTCACGGCCGACGCGGTGGTGCGCCATCATCGCGGCTTCGAACGTCCGACGACGATCGGCTCGGTCGGCCAGATCATCCACGCCGGCATCGATCTCGGCATCGCGCGCGCCGCCTTCGCCGAGACGCTCGACTTCGTGCGCAACCGGGCACGGCCCTGGATGGATAGCGGCGTCGAACGGGCAGCGGACGATCCACTGACAATCGCCCGCATCGGACAACTCGCGATCCGCCTTGAGGCGGCGACCGCCATCGTCGAGCGTGCCGGCAAGAAGGTCGACATCGCCCAGATCAACGGCACCGAGGAAAGCGTCATCGAGGCGACGCTGGCGGTCGCCGCCGCCAAGGTACTGACAACAGAAATCGCGCTCGAAGCCACCAACACGCTCTTCGAACTCGCCGGCACGTCGTCCACCCGCATCGGCCTCAACCTCGACCGCCACTGGCGCAACGCCCGCACCCACACGCTGCATGATCCGGTGCGCTGGAAGTATCACGTCGTCGGCAACTACCACCTGAACGGCGTCGCGCCACCGAAGAACGGCGCGCTCTGACCCTGCCCTGACGCCGCCTTACCCTGGAAAATCGGCACCGATCTGCCGGGGACGTATGCAGCTTTCTACGAGGAGACGGATATGAGCCGCGAAATCCGGCTGAATGCCTTCGACATGAACTGTGTCGGCCATCAATCGCCAGGGCTTTGGACGCATCCGCGCGACCAGTCGTCGCGTTACAAGGATCTCGACTACTGGGTGCATCTGGCAACGACGCTTGAACGCGGCAAGTTCGACGGGTTGTTCATTGCCGATGTGCTCGGCGTCTATGACGTGCTGAACGGCAATGTAGAGGCGGCGCTCCGGCATTCCGCCCAGGTTCCCGTCAACGACCCGCTGCAGCTGGTGCCGACCATGGCGCACGCGACGCAACATCTGGGTTTCGGGCTGACGGCCTCGCTTTCGTTCGAACACCCCTACACTTTCGCGCGGCGAATCTCGACGCTCGACCATCTGACGAAGGGCCGCGTCGGCTGGAACATCGTCACCTCCTATCTTAACAGCGGTGCGCTCAATATCGGCCAGGCGCAGCAGACACGGCACGATGATCGCTACGACATCGCGGAAGAATATCTCGAGGTCTGCTACAAGCTCTGGGAAGGCAGTTGGGAAGACGACGCGGTCGTGCGCGACCGGATAGGGGGCATCTTCACCGATCCGGACAAGGTGCATGCGATCAACCACCAAGGGCGGCATTTCACCGTGCCGGGCGTCCATCTCAGCGAACCGTCGCCGCAACGCACACCTGTCCTCTACCAGGCAGGCGCCTCCAGCCGCGGCAAGGATTTTGCCGGCACCCATGCCGAGTGCGTCTTCGTCGCAGCCCCCTCGAAAACCGTTCTGAAGCGATACGTCGCGAATGTGCGCGAGGCGGCCGAGCGTGCGGGGCGCAATCCGCGCGACCTCCTCACATTCAATCTCCAAACCGTGATCCTCGGCGAAACCGATGCGGACGCGAAGAGGAAGTTCGATGAGTATCGCAGCCATGTTTCCTATGAAGGCGCGCTGGCGCTGATCTCCGGTTGGACCGGCATCGATTTCGGCCAGTTCGCGCCGGACGAACCGCTGCGCCACCGCTATACCAATGCGGTCCAATCTGCGGTCGAGACCTTTACGACGATCGATCCCGATAAGGTCTGGACCGTACGCGAAATGGCCGACTGGGTCGGTATCGGCGGCTTCGGCCCCGTCTTCGTCGGCTCACCGCAAACGGTCGCAGATCTGCTGCAGGAGTGGGTCGAAGACACGGATGTCGATGGCTTCAACCTTGCCTATGCCGTCACGCCCGAAACCTTCGAGGATGCGGTCGATCTGCTGGTCCCGGAGTTGCAGAAGCGCGGCGTCTACAAGACCAGCTATCGCGAAGGCACGCTCCGCGAAAAGCTGTTCGGCGCCGGCCCACGGCTCGCAGCACCCCATCCCGGCGCAGGCTATCGGGAACTCGCCGGAAACGCGCAGGCGATCGCGGCTTCCGCATAGGAGCACACTCGGCATTAATTGCTCGATGGCTGGGGGCGCTCGGATCCTCGGGCCGCGCAAGAGTATGACTATGCATACGTGGCAGTCGTATGCCGCGTCGCGATCCACGGGCTTCACCCGAGAATCCAGGCGCGATGCGTCCATCGCGAGAAACGCGGGGATGCTCGGGTCAAGCCCGAGCATGGCGGAAAGAACAGAACAGACGCCGATCAAAGCCAGCGCCTCGCTCGTCAGCCGGCCGGCCCCTGTCAGCAGCCCAAGCGCCCGGAAGGATCCGAGCGCGTTCCATCGGTGCCAGTGCCCGATGGTTTGTCCACCGGGCCCTGACCTCTCGAGGTCAGCTGTATAGGCTCACAGGCGGGATTCGGCCATTCAAAGCAAAGTCGCCGACCTCGCGGGCCTTGTAGAAGACCGGGTCGTGCAGCGTGTGGGTCCGGACGTTGCGCCAGTAGCGATCGAAGCCATGATGCGCTGCCGTGGCACGCGCACCCATCAGTTCAAACACCTTCGTCGTCACATCGAGCGCCACGTGGGTGGCGTTGATCTTGGCAGCATAGGCTTCAAGTGCTGCTTCCCCGCGCTCGCGCTCCGTCACCGACCGCCCTTTCGACAACGCGGCCTCGACAACGCCCGCCGCAGCGTCGGCCAAAGCGACGGATGCTTTCAAGGCAGCCTGCAACTCGCCGACGCGTTCGAGAATGTAGGGGTCGTCGCTGGCACGAGCCACGCCTGATGTGATCCAGGGTCGCGTGGTGGTTCTGACATAGTCGATTGCGGCGGCGAGTGCGCCTTCCGCCGTTCCGAGATAGAAATTGACAAACACCAGCTGGATCAGCGGCGTGTTGAACGTCGCCTGCACCTGAGGCGGATCGAACGGTTCGGCAAGCGGCAGAATGAAATCGCGCTCGTAGACAGGAAAATCGCGAAACTCGACGCTGCCGCTATCGGACAGGCGCTGGCCGATATTGTCCCAATCGTCATGGGCGACATAACCCGGACGATCCGTCGGCACGACGAAATTGGCGATCTTGCCCTCAAGCGTCGCGTTGACGTTGATGCGATCGGAAACATGCGCGCCGGTCGAGAACGTCTTGCGGCCGTTGAGCACATAGTGGCCGCCGCGCCGTTCGAGCACGAGCCCCGGATCCCGCGGGTTGACGGCAGCACCCCAGTAGAGCTGGCGTTCGACGGTCTCGGCACCGAGCACCCAGGCCTGCCTCCCATCGGCAGTCGCCCAGTAGACATACTGGCTGTTGACATAGTGATAGCCGAGCAGCTGGCCGATAGAGCTTTCGCCACGCGAGATGATCCGGACGAGACGCAACCCATCAAGCCAGCTCAAGCCCGCTCCGCCGATTTCCTGGGCGTGCAGCGCCGTCAGCAGACCCGCCTGGCGCAGCGCTTCGATTTCGTCGCGTGGCGGCAAGCCCAAGCGATCAAGCTCGGCGCCGCGTTGCGCAAACTGGCTCGAAAGCTCGGTCGCCTGCGCAAACAGATGCTGGCGCTTTTCTTCCTGTTCGGTATTGGCCGGTTCGGGTTCCCGGAGGAAATGCACGTTGCTCATTCGCCTCACTCCATTGATTAAGGCGGAATAGTGCATTCATTCTATAGACAATAACAGCAAATGATTTTCAACTCAGGCCGGCGAACGGGAAAGTCCTACCCCTGAAAACCTTTACGACGGCAGCTGACCTCGGCAAGGATCAGCCGACTTCGGCGTCTCTGAGCGCGACGATCTCGGTGCCGTTGTCGTTGGCGGCAAACTGTTCGAGTGTCATGTTGTCGAGGATAGACGCCACCGCATCGCGGACGCCACTCATCGATTTGCGCACGTGACAGTTGACCGGATCGGAACAGTCATCGCAGGCTTCGAACGCGGTGCGGCTGGCGCAGCGGATCGGGGCCAGCGGCCCGTCCAGCGTGCGGATGACCTGGCCGATGCGGATATCGGATGCTGGCCTCGAAAGCGAATAGCCGCCGCCAGGGCCCTTTTTCGAGCGCAGGATTCCGGCGTTGCGAAGCTCAAGCAGGATCGCGTCGAGGAACTTCTTCGGAATATTGTTGCGGGTGGCGATTTCGGTGATGAAGGCGGTCTCGCCGGGCTCCAGTTGAGCCAGGTCGACAAGAGCCTTCAGCCCGTATTTACCCTTCTTGGTCAACATTGCACTTCGCTTTCCTGAACACAAAGGCCGCCACGAGTCCGTTCCGCACCGACGTTGGTATCACCGGAGCCAACAGGTTGTGACGGCCGCACTGTTTCACTTAAGATGCCATACACCCAAACCGGGTCACTCTCAAGAAATTACGTAAGTTTCTGCATAGATTTTGTGAATTTTATTGTCGAATTCAAGGCAACGCAGCAAAGATTTGCTCCAGGGCCAGCTGCTTCTTCAAAACCCGCAGATGCAAAGCCGTCAAAAAAGCTTCGCAGGGATCCAATCGGCGGTGACGGCGTCACTGGCGCTGAAAGCCGGGACTTTCACCGCCAGCTCCTCGATCGTCTTCACGCCGGCCTGACGCAACGCCTCCTGGGTTAGCAAGGCCGGCTTGACCAGGATCTGTTTCGGCACATCCTGACCCGCGATCTTGAGCGCGACGGCACGGACAGAGACCGCGCCGACAACCGCCGGGTTGGTGGCAACGGTCGCCACCCAGGGACTACCCTCCTCGACGATCTCCTGGATATCGGCGGTCGAAACATCGGCGGAGTAGATCTTCAACTTTTCGGCGATGCCGAGATCCGCGGCTGCGAGCTTCACACCGCGGGCGAACTCGTCATAGGGCGCGAAGACGACCGATATGTCCGGGTTGGCGGCAAAGGCGGCCTTCGCCTGGTCGGCCGTACTGGTTGCCGTGGTGTCGCTGACATTGCCGAAGCGGGCTCTCTCGACCACATCAGGATTGTCCGTCTTGAACTTGTCCCAGACTTCGTTGCGGCGGTCGAGCGGCGCGAAGCCGGCGACATAGACGTAACCGGCCTTGAAGCTCGTGCCGTTATCCTTGACGGCCTGCTCCAGCGCCAGCCGCGCCAGTTCATGGTCGCTCTGCTCCACCTGCGGCACGGCAGGATTGTTCAGATTGACGTCGAAGGCCACTACCTTCACACCCGCATCGACCGCCTGCTGCACGACATCGCCTAGCGATTCCGGCAGGCCGTGGTCGACGACGATGCCTTGGACGCCGAGATTGATCGCCTGCTGGACCTGCTCGCGCTGTTCCGCAGCATTTTGCTTACCGGGAAAGACGCGCAGATCGATGCCGAGCGCCTTGGCCTGCGCCTCTGCTCCGGCCTGATAGGCCTGGAAGAAATCACCTGATGAAATATAGGAAATGAGCGCCACTTTCACCCCGCCCTTGTCGAACGGCGCCGGCGCGCCCTCCAGCCCTGCGGCCGAAGCACCACCTGCAAACCCAAAAGCCACGAGCGCGGTCGTCGCGCGTTTCAAACCGTACCGCATTGTCGATCTCCTGTTGATCTCAACCCTTGCAGCTGACCATCAGCCGTCGACGCCATGGTATAATCTACAATTTCTATGTACAATAAAGACATTCCAATCCCTAAGCCGCCAGAGGAACGCCTTGCTCACAACGGCCGGTCTGGCGGCAGAAGTTGCGCGGCGGGCCACCGAAGACGAAATGGCTGAGGAACGCCCTCGGATGAATATTCCGATTATTGGGAAATCTAGGGATACTTTTGCGACATATTAGCGGATGTTTGGCACCGGCTTTCGTTTGTTGCGCTGTCTTTCTCTACCGGAAATGCATATTTTTCGACCTTGATTGCCGCGCAGTGACGAATTGGTTTAGCAATGCCCCTCCTCCGCATCGACGGACTTGCCCATGCTTTCGGGCCAACGAAGGCGCTTGCCGGAGCCTCCCTTGCGATTAGCTCCGGCGAAATCGTCGCTCTCATGGGCGCAAACGGCGCCGGAAAATCAACCCTCGTCAATGCGCTTGCGGGAACGCTGGCACCCGACCACGGAACGATGACGCTCGCGGGTCGCGCCTACGCCCCCCGTTCACCGGCCGAGGCAACGGATGCCGGCGTGGTCACCGTCCATCAGTCGACAGAGCGCGTCGGCGCGCCGGGGCTATCCGTCGCCGACGCGCTGCTGCTGCATGCCTATGCCGATGGCTCGGCCCCCTTCTTCCTCAGCCGCTCCGCTGTTCGTCGCAAGGCGGCGGCCATGCTTGAGAACGCCGGGTTCGCGCTGCCGCTCGACCGGGATTTTGCCGAACTGACGGCCGCCGATCGTCAGCTCGTCGCCATTGCCCGCGCCCTGTCGCGCCAGGCGTCTCTGCTGATCCTCGACGAGCCGACCGCGAGCATTTCCGGACGGGAATCCGAGCGGCTCTATGCAATCCTGCGCCGCCTTCGTGATGAGGGCCTGGCGATCCTGTTCATTTCCCACCGGATCGCCGACCTCAATGCGCTTGCTGACCGCGCTGTCGTCATGCGCGGCGGCGCTGTCGTGGGAGAATTCGCACGACCGATCGACTTCGATCGTGCTGTCGAAACGATGATCGGCCGCCCCTTGCGCGCCGCCCGACCGGACGCCCGCGCCTTGCGCGGCGCACCGGTGCTGGAGATGGCCGGTATCCAGCTCGTTTCCGGCGGTACCCCGTTCGACCTCAATCTTCATCCGGGCGAGGTTGTGGCGGTCACAGGCGTGCTGGGTGCGGGCAAGAGCCGCTTGCTTCAGGCGATCTTCGGTACGCGAACACTTGCCGCTGGCACGATGCGGCTCGACGGTGAGGCCTACCGACCGGCAACACCCGCCGATGCGATCAACGCCGGTATCTTCATGGCCGGCGAAGACCGCCACCGCTCTTCGCTGATGCCATCCGATTGGCCGGGCAGCAATCTTGCGGCAACGATCAGCCTGCCACATCTGGCAAAGTGGTATCCGCTCGGTTTCCTCCTCGGCACCCGCGAGAAGCAGGAGGCGCAGCGCGCCATCGTTACGCTTGGCATCAAGGCAAGCGGGCCAGATGCGCCGATGAACTCGCTTTCCGGCGGCAACCAGCAAAAGGTGATCCTCGGTCGATGGAATGCCGAGCCGAGCCGCGTGCTTTTGCTCGACGAACCGTTCCAGGGTGTCGATGTCGGCGCCCGGCACGACATCATCACCGCGATCCGCGCCAACACCGAGCGCGCCACCCTGATCGCCACGTCGGACCCGGAAGAGGCGCTAGAAGTCGCCGACCGGATTCTGATCATCGACCACCACACATTGACGCCGGCCCCGCACGCGGAGCAAACGGCGGAAGCAATCGAGGCTTGACCGGATGACGACTACCAACAGCGAGAACCAAAGCCCGGTCAGCGAACGCGTCAGCGCCGCCATCCGCGCCAGCGCCGTCTTCATCCTGCTCATCGTCATGGTCGCAGGCTTTGCGATCGCCCAGCCCGCCTATATCAACGTCAGCAACCTGATGAGCATTCTGCAGGCCGTTTCCGTCGTCGCCATCCTGGGCGCCGGCGTCACGATCACGCTCGCCGTCGGCGGCTTCGATCTGTCGATCGGGGCGGTCGCCGCCTCGAGCGTCATGGCGGCGAGCTATTCGATGATCGTCTGGGGCCTCGGCGTCTACGAGACCGTGCCGCTCGTCCTCCTGTTCGGTGCGCTCGTCGGCCTCGTCAACGCCTTTCTGATCGTGCGCCTGCGCGTGCCCGATCTCCTCGCCACACTGGCGATGATGTTTCTTCTGACTGGCCTGCAACTGATTCCGACGGCCGGGCGCTCGATCTCGGCCGGCCTGATCCTGCCCGACGGCTCGACGGCGAAGGGCGCTTACGATCCGTCGTTCCTCCTGATCGGGCGGTCGAGCTTCTTCGGCATCGTCCCCGCGCCTGTCGTCATCATGGTGCTTGTCGCCATCGTCCTGTTCGTACTGACGGAGCGTACCCGGCTGGGACGCCTGCTGTTTGCCACCGGCGGCAACGAACTGGCAACCCGGCTTGCCGGCGCTTCGGTTCCCCGCCTGAAGACGCTGGCCTATGTGCTTTCCGGCACGCTCGCCTCGCTCGGCGGCATCATCGTCGCTGCCCGCGTCGGTCGCGGTGACGTCTCGTCCGGCGCCTCGCTGCTGATGGATTCCGTCGCCGCCGCGCTCATCGGCTTTGCCGTTCTCGGCCTGCGCCGTCCCAACGTCTTCGGCACTATCGTCGGCGCAGTCTTCGTCGGCCTGCTTCTCAACGGCCTGACGATGCTGAACGCCCCCTATTACACCCAGGACTTCGTCAAGGGCGCCGTGCTCGTCGGCGCGCTTGCGCTCACCTACGGCCTTGGCCGCAGCCAGACGCGCTAGCCAACCCTTCAAACACAGTGAGGATACTGACCATGAAACATTTGACGCGCAGCCTTCTCGGCGGCCTCATCGCCGCTTCGCTGACGGCGACTCCTGCTTTTTCCGCCGGCATCGATGGCGCTCCTGCCCCGTTCGACAAGGGCGACGTCGACATCGCCGTGGTCAGCTTCCTGGGCGGCGGCGACTGGCTGCAGGCCTTCGAGGCGGGCGTCAAGCGCCAGGCGGATGCGCTTCATGTCAACCTCACCGTCTCGCAGGCGCGCAACGACAACGACACCCAGCGCAGCCTCATCGAGCAGGCGATCAATCTCGGCGTCGATGGCATCATCATCA
Organism: Ensifer canadensis; assembly: GCF_017488845.2. Lineage (NCBI taxonomy): Bacteria > Pseudomonadati > Pseudomonadota > Alphaproteobacteria > Hyphomicrobiales > Rhizobiaceae > Ensifer > Ensifer canadensis. The sequence continues at coordinate 582,557 of NZ_CP083371.1, read as the reverse complement.
ACAATGGCCGTCCGGAAGTCCTGAAGGATGTGGCGCAGAAGGCGCTCGACGCCGGCATCAAGGTCGTCGCCTATGACGTCAACCTCGACAATCCCAAAATCCCTCAGATCGAGCAGAGCGACAAGGACATGGCCCGCCTGGTGCTGGAGCAGGCGGTCAAGGACAAGGGCGATGGCTTCGTCGGCGGCGCCGTCTATGTCGCCGGCTTCGCACCGCTCGACCGTCGTTACGCCGTCTGGAAGGATTTCGCCGCCAAGCACAACCTGACGGAGAAGGCTACCTGGGGCGTCGTCAACGACACGGTGCCGGCCTCCGTTGCCGACCAGACCAAGGCCGTCCTGACCGCCAATCCGGACATTTCCGTCATCTTCACCCCCTGGGATGAGTTCGCCAAGGGTGTGAAGCTGGCGATCGACGAACTGGGCGTTGCGAACAAGGTGAAGATCTACGGCGTCGATATCTCGACATCGGATATCCAACTGATGAACGAGCCGGATAGTGCCTGGCAGGCGACAGCCGCGACCAACGCCGCGGTCGTCGGCGAAGTCTCGGTGCGCGCGGTCTCGCTCGCAATCGCCGGTCAGTTCCCCGGCCAGTCGGTGCTGCTGCAGCCGACGCTCGTCACGCGTGACGATCTCGCCAAGGGCGAGATCAAGACGATCGAGGACTTGCAGGAGAAATTTCCGGCCTTCCGCAAGAGCGATGCGGCGACTGCCGAGTGGATCCCCACGGCCACCAATTAATTCCATTTGAAGGAAGAGCGCCGCGCTGATCGGCGCGGCGCTTTTTCAATGACAAAGACAGGAAAGACCATGAGCGGCATCGACCTTCCCACGCCCGATTTCACAAACAACATGAAACTGATCGGCCATTCGCCGATCGGCGGGCGCGGCGATGGTCTGCAACTGATGGTGCATCGCGGTTTCGCCTATGTCGCTCATCCCTGGTCCCAAGGGTTTTCCATCGTCGACGTGCGCGATCCGAAGAAGCCGGGCGCGGTCACCTATGCGCCGGCACCGGCCAACACCTGGAACATTCATCTGCAGACCCATGACGACCTGCTTCTGGTCATCAATGCGCTCGACCTGTTCGCCGACGTCGAGACCTTCGCCGACGAGAAAACCTACTACACCAAATCGGTCGGCGACACCGTCGCCGGCAGCGGCCGCAAACGCGCCTGGAGCGCCGGCATGTCGGTCTTCGACATTTCCGTTCCCGACCGTCCGCGCAAGATCGGCGAGTTGAATATAGACGGCGTCGGCTTCCACCGCCTCTGGTATGTCGGCGGCCGCTACGCCTATGCCTCGGCGCTGTTCGACGGCTTTACCGACTATATCTTCGTCACCATCGACATGGCGGATCCGACCCGGCCCGAAATCGTCGGTCGCTGGTGGCTGCCGGGCATGAACAAGGCCGCGGGAGAAGCGCCGACTGCACCTGAAGGCAAGCGCTACGCGCTGCACCATGCGCTGGTCTCTGGCGACACCGCCTATGCGTGCTGGCGTGACGGCGGCCTGACGCTCCTCGACATCAAGGATCATGCCAACCCGAAGCTGATCGCCCACCGCAACTGGTCGCCGCCGTTTGGCGGCGGAACGCACTCGCCCTTGCCGCTGCCCGGTCGCGATCTGCTCGTGGTCGCCGACGAGGCTGTGCTCGACCACGAGGAAGACGGCCGCAAGCATACCTGGATCTTCGATATCCGCGAGCCCACCAACCCGGTCAGCATCTCGACCTTCCCTATCCCCTCGGAAGCCGACTACGTCGCCAAGGGCGGGCATTTTGGGCCGCACAACCTGCACGAAAACCGGCCGGGCTCCTTCGTTTCGGAAACGCTGATCTTCGCCACCTGGCAGAATGCCGGCATCCGCGCCTTCGATATCAGCGACCCTTACCGTCCGCGCGAAACCGGCGCGCTGGTTCCAGCCGCACCGACCGAAATGACCGACCGGCGCGCGGGCCGCCCCCGCGTCATCCAGTCGGCCGACGTCTTCGTCGATGCCGCCGGGATCATCTATGCCACCGACTACAATGCCGGCCTCGCCATCATCGAATATGGCGGCTAGAGCATTTCCAGGAAAAGTGTGAAGCGGTTTTCCGTCAGGAAATGCGTAAAAAGCGTCTCCGCTTCAGACCGTGAGATGACGCCGCGCCTCGACGGTGTCGAGCGTCTCCGGCGGCCCCTCATGCACTACGGCGCCGCGGTCCATGATGTAAACATGGTCGGCGAGTTCGCGGCAGAAATCGAGATATTGCTCGACCAGCAGGATCGCCATGCCGGTGGAATCGCGCAGATAGCGGATCGCCCGGCCGATATCCTTGATGATCGACGGCTGGATCCCCTCGGTCGGCTCGTCGAGCACGAGAATGCGCGGACGGGTGACGAGCGCCCGGCCGATCGCCAGTTGCTGCTGCTGCCCGCCGGAGAGATCCCCGCCGCGCCGCCCCAGCATCGAGCGAAGCACGGGGAAGAGGTTGAAGACATCCTCCGGTACCGAACGATCGGCGCGCTTGACCGGCGCGTAGCCGGTTTCGAGGTTCTCCTTGACGGTCAGCAGCGGAAAGATCTCGCGCCCCTGCGGCACGTAGCCGATGCCCTCCTTGGCGCGGCGATAGGGCGCCATGCCTTCGAGCGTCACCCCATTGAAGGCGATCGAACCGGCGCTGACCGGATGCTGCCCGGTGATCGCCCTGAGCAGGCTCGACTTGCCAACGCCATTGCGGCCAAGCACGCAGGTGATCTTGCCCATTTGTGCTTCGATCGAAACGTTGCGCAGCGCCTGTGCGGCACCATAGTGGAGATTGACGTTTTCGACGCTCAGCATGGAGGCGTCCTTTCCCTTGGGCCGTTGGTGAGTGGCCGCTATCAGCGGCCGAGATAGTTTTCGATCACCTTCGGATCGCTGCTGACGAAATCGATCGAGCCTTCAGCCAGCACCGAGCCTTCGGCAAGGCACGTGACCTTGACCCCAAGCTCGCGGATGAAGCCCATGTCGTGCTCGACGACGACGACCGAGCGCGTCCTTGCGATCTCCTTGAGCAGGATCGCCGTTTCGGCCGTCTCCGCATCGGTCATTCCGGCAACCGGCTCGTCGACCAGCAGCAGCTCCGGCTCCTGCGCCAGCAGCATGCCGATCTCCAGCCACTGTTTCTGGCCATGCGACAGGTTGGCGGCAAGATCATCGCGGCGCGCGTTGAGCCGCACTATCGACAGGATCTCTTCGATCCGCGCCTTGTCGTCCGCCGTCAGCCTGTAGAACAGCGTCGGTAAGACCCCACGGCTTCTGTTGAGCGCCAGTTCCAGATTGTCCCAGATGGTATGGCTTTCGAACACCGTCGGCTTCTGGAACTTGCGGCCAATGCCGAGATTGGCGATCTCAGCTTCATCCCGTTGGGTGAGGTCGATGTCGCCCTTGAAGAACACCTGTCCCTCGTCCGGACGCGTCTTGCCGGTGATGATGTCCATCATCGTCGTCTTGCCAGCGCCGTTCGGGCCGATGATGGCGCGAAGCTCGCCCGGCTCGATCACGAAGGACAGCGAATTGAGCGCCTTGAACCCGTCGAAGGAGACAGAGACGCCGTCGAGGTAGAGAAGGCTTTTCGGCTTGGTCTGGCTGATCGTCTGATTCATGCCCATCACTCCGCAGCCATTGGTTCAGCGACAAGGGTGTCCCGAGCGCGTTGGGCATCTGCCGCCCGGCGGTGGGCTTTGCGGCGGGCAAGATAGGCGCTCGCGGTCCCGACCACGCCCTTCGGCAGGAACAGGGTGACGAGAACGAACAGCCCGCCGAGCGCAAACAGCCAGAACTCCGGAAAGGCCGCCGTGAAGATGCTCTTGCCGCCATTGACGAGGATCGCGCCGACGATCGGCCCGATCAGCGTCCCGCGCCCGCCGACTGCGGTCCAGATGACCACCTCGATGGAGTTGCCGGGCTCGAACTCGCCGGGATTGATGATGCCGACCTGCGGCACGTAAAGCGCGCCGGCAATGCCGGCCATCATCGCCGAGACCGTGAAGGCGAAGAGCTTGATATGCTCCACCCGATAACCGAGAAACCGCGTACGGCTTTCGGCGTCGCGCACGGCGACCAGCACCTTGCCGTATTTCGAGCGGACGATCGCCGCCGTCAGCACCAGGCATAGGGCAAGCATCAGGGCGGATGCGGCAAAAAGTGCGGCGCGTGTACCGTCAGCCTGGATGTTGAAGCCGAGGATATCCTTGAAGTCGGTGAGGCCGTTGTTGCCGCCGAAACCCATGTCGTTGCGGAAGAAGGCAAGCAGCAGCGCATAGGTCATCGCCTGGGTGATGATCGACAGATAGACGCCGTTGACCCGCGAGCGGAAGGCGAACCAGCCGAAGACGAAGGCAAGCAGTCCGGGCACCACCACCACCATCAGTGCCGCGAACCAGAACATGTCGAAGCCCTGCCAGAACCAGGGCAGCTCCTTCCAGTTGAGAAACACCATAAAATCCGGCAGCAAAGGATTGCCATAGGAGCCGCGCGCGCCGATCTGGCGCATCAGGTACATGCCCATGGCATAGCCGCCGAGCGCGAAGAACGCGGCGTGACCGAGCGAGAGGATGCCGCAGAAACCCCATACGAGATCGAGCGCCAGCGCCAGAAGCGCGTAGGTCAAATATTTGCCGAACAGCGAGACCAGATAGGTCGGCACGTGCAGCGGGTGATCCGGCGCCGTCAGCAGGTTGAGGGCGGGAATGGCGATGGCAAGAGCCAGCAGTAGCGCCACAACCGTGACGATGCTGCGATCGAGCGACTTGAGCAGAAACGAGGTGATCATGCCTCCACCGCCCTTCCCTTGAGTGCGAAGAGGCCGCGCGGCTTCTTCTGGATGAAGAGGATGATGAGCACCAGAACGAGGATCTTACCGAGAACGGCGCCCGCATAGGGCTCGAGGAACTTGTTGAGGATGCCGAGCGAGAAGGCGCCGACGAGCGTTCCCCAGAGATTGCCGACACCGCCGAAGACGACGACCATGAAGCTGTCGATGATGTAGCCCTGGCCGAGATTGGGCGAGACATTGTCGATCTGCGACAGCGCCACGCCGGCCATGCCGGCGATGCCGGACCCGAGAGCAAAGGTCAGAGCGTCGACCAGGGGCGTGCGGATGCCCATGGACGACGCCATGCGGCGGTTCTGCGTCACGGCCCGCATCCTCAGCCCCATCGACGTTCGCTTCAGCAGGAACAGAAGGGCTGCAAAGACGGCGAGCGCAAAGACGATGATCCAGAGCCGGTTCCAGGTGATCGTCAAGCCGCCGAGATCAAAGGCGCCGGCCATCCAGGAGGGATTGCCGACTTCGCGGTTGGTCGGCCCGAAGATCGAGCGAACCGCTTGCTGCAGGATCAGCGAGATGCCCCAGGTGGCCAGCAGCGTTTCGAGCGGCCGACCATAGAGAAAGCGGATGACGCTGCGCTCGATGGCAAGGCCGATGATCCCGGTGACGAGAAAGGCGAGCGGCAGGGCGATCGCCAGCGACCAGTCGAAGAGAGCGGGATAGGAGGTGCGAATGACGTCCTGGACCAGGAATGTCGTATAGGCGCCGAGCATGACCATCTCGCCATGCGCCATGTTGATGATGCCCATCACGCCGAAGGTAATGGCAAGACCGATTGCCGCGAGCAGCAGCACCGAACCGAGCGACAACCCGTACCAGACGTTCTGGCCGGCGTTCCAGAATGCTTGCGCCTGTTCGATGCGCTGCAGCGCGGCCTCGATATCCGGTTTCAGGCTGGCATCCGCCGATGAGCGCGCTGAGGTCAGCGCGCCAAGTGCCTCGCGGCCACCGCCTTCTGCCAGCGTCTTGATCGCCGCACGCTTGTCGTCGTCGGAACGGTCGGAAACCAGAAGCGTCACCGCGCGCGCCTCGTCGAGCGCCTTGCGCACCGTTGCGTCCTTTTCCGCGGCGAGTGCCGTCTCGATCGCCTCGAGCGCGTCGGCATTCGGCGTCTGCCGCATGGATTGCGCCGCCTTCAACCTTGCGCCCGTATCGGCGCTGAAAAGCGTCAGTCCACCGAGCGCGCCTCGAACGGCGCGCCGGACGGCGTTGTTGACCTTGATTTTCTGCAGCTCGCCCTTCGGCACTTCGCCGACATCAGAGCCATCAAGCGGATTGACTAGAACAAGACTCGCGCCCTTCTCCGTCGTGAGGAAGACCCCGCCGTCGGTCTTTCGCGCATAGAGATTGCCCTCCCCAAGCGCCTCGAGAACCGGGATGACACGTGGATCGCCGCTCTTGGCAAGCGCGGCAATGCGATCATCGAGCTCGGCCAGCTTGGCCGTTCCGAGCGCACTGACGAGCGCGCCGAGATCGTCCGCGGCGCGCGAGCCCGTGACATGGGCTGAAACCAGCAGGCAAAGGGTGATCAACAGGGTTTGCAGAATGCGATACATCGCCCTCTCGCTTGGGTCTCGCTCGTCTGTGGCAGCGCCAGGCAGGCGCGGCCACCGCGGCATGGAATTTCGAGATCCCTTCGCCCAACGGGAGCATTGGGCGAAGGGTATGCCTGCCTATGATTTCGTCATTCAAAGGGGAGCGAGGCGTTGGCCACGACCCGGAAACTATCGTTTGGTGATGAAATCAGGAGCCCTTGCCGCCGCATTTGCCCGTGGCGACGTTGAAGTTGCCGCAGGACATCGGCGCGCGCCAATCGGCGATCAGGTCCTTGGAGTCAGGCAGGTAATCGGACCATTCGTCACCAACCACGAGACCGGGCGTTTCCCAGACCGTCTCGAACTGGCCGTCGCTCTGGATCTCACCGATCAGCACCGGCTTGGTGATGTGGTGGTTCGGCATCATCGTCGAATAGCCGCCGGAGAGATTGGGCACGGATACGCCGATCATGGCGTCAAGCACTGCGTCGGTGTCGGTCGTTCCGGCCTTTTCGACCGCCTTCAACCACATGTTGAAGCCGATGTAGTGGGCTTCCATCGGGTCGTTGGTGACGCGCTTGTCGTTCTTGGTGTAGCCCTTCCAGGTCTTGATGAACTCGGCATTGGCAGGCGTATCGACCGACTGGAAGTAGTTCCAGGCGGCGAGATGGCCGACGAGCGGGGCCGTATCGAGACCGGCGAGTTCCTCTTCGCCAACGGAGAAGGCGACAACCGGGATATCCTCGGCCTTGACGCCCTGGTTCGCCAGTTCCTTGTAGAACGGCACGTTTGCGTCGCCGTTGATCGTCGAGACGACCGCCGTCTTCTTGCCGGCAGAACCGAATTTCTTGATATCGGACACGATCGTCTGCCAGTCGGAATGACCGAACGGCGTGTAGTTGATCATGATGTCCTCGGGCTTCACGCCCTTGGAGATGAGATAGGCCTCGAGGATCTTGTTGGTCGTGCGCGGATAGACGTAGTCGGTGCCCGCTAGAACCCAGCGCTCGACGCTTTCGTTTTCCATCAGATAGTCGACCGCCGGAACGGCCTGCTGGTTCGGCGCGGCGCCGGTGTAAAAGACGTTGCGCTGGCTTTCCTCACCCTCGTACTGCACCGGGTAGAAGAGGATCGAATTAAGCTCCTCGAAAACCGGCAGGACGGATTTGCGCGAGACTGACGTCCAGCAGCCGAAGACCGCCGAAACCTTGTCGACGGAAACGAGCTCGCGCGCCTTTTCGGCAAAGAGCGGCCAGTCGGACGCGGGATCGACGACAACCGCTTCCAACTTCTTGCCGAGCAGGCCGCCCTTCTTGTTCTGCTCGTCGATGAGCATGAGCATGGCGTCCTTCAGCGTCGTCTCGGAGATCGCCATCGTTCCCGACAGCGAATGCAGAATGCCGACCTTGATCGTGTCGTCGGCCGCAAAGGCGCCGTTGAATGCCGTCGTCGACAAGATCGTTGCCAGGAAAGCGCCGGTGACGCGTGCCTTGATATTCATCTGATTGAACCCCTCTCGTTCTGATCGCCGCAACGAGGCTTCGTACCTTTTGACCGTTGCTTGAGGGATCATCCGCCAGTCGTGCTGCACTGCACATACGTCATTCTACGTAGGTCGAGGGGGCAAAGAGGAAGCTGCCGCGATATGGGCGATCCGGAGTTCACGCCGCCGTGCAGGAATTGTGCAAAGGCCATGACGTTGAAATCAACGTGCCAGTCTGGCCGCAGGATGGCTTTTCCGGCTATTGAAACATCGAAGGCCGACTGGCCATCAACAGCAGCTCAACACAGGTGAGAGATCATGAAAGCACGTATCAAGTGGGTTGAAGAGCGGACATTCGTCGGCGAGTCCGGAAGCGGTCACAAGATCGTCCTCGGGACGGCATCCGGTCCGGAAGGGCGGACGCCTGGACCAAGCCCGATGGAGCTGATGTTGATCGGCGCCGGTGGCTGCTCGGCCTACGACGTCGTTCATATCCTCGAAAAGGGTCGCGAGCCGGTCGAAGATTGCTCCGTGGAGCTCGACGCCGACCGCGCAGAAGAAGACCCGCGCGTCTTTACCCGCATCCATATGCACTTCGTGGTGAAGGGGCGTGGCCTCTCGGAAAAGAAGGTCGAGCGCGCGGTCGCCCTCTCGCTTGAAAAATACTGCTCGGCGTCAGCCATGCTCGCCAAGTCCGCGAGGATTACCCATGATTTTGTCGTCGTCGACACATCAGCAGTGAGCGGATGATCCTTTCACACTTGCTTTCGCCATCTCCGCATTGCATAAATTTCACGCACGGAATGTGCGTGCCGTGAAAATAGGCACATATGTGTCGGCAATGCGAGAGATGACGAGGCAACATGGCGGCACGCCAGCGCATCATTCCCGTTCGACGCGAATACAATCGCTGGGTCGCCGACCAGACGCTTGAAGACTATGCGCTGCGCTTCACCGCCAAGAGTGCGCGGCGCTTTTCCTCCGAGCGCATCTCTCAGACGGCGATCGGGGCGATCTCGTTCCTGGCGCTGGAGGCGATCGGTGGCGCGATCACCATGTCCTACGGCACGACCAACGCCATCGTCGCCATCCTGATCGCCAGCCTGATGATCCTGACGGTCGGCCTGCCGATCAGCCGTTACGCGATCCGCCACGGCGTCGACATCGACCTTCTGACCCGCGGCGCCAGCTTCGGCTACATCGGCTCGACCCTCACCTCGCTGATTTATGCGAGCTTCACCTTCATCCTCTTTGCGATCGAGGCCTCGATCATGTCGGGTGCGCTCGAGCTGGCGCTCGGCATACCGCTTTGGGTCGGCTACATCGTCAGCGCGGTCGTCGTCATTCCGCTCGTCACCCATGGGGTGCGGCTCATCAGCAAGTTCCAGCTGATCACCCAGCCTTTCTGGATCGTGCTCAATATCCTGCCCTTTATCTTCATCGCCTTTGCGGACTGGGAGAAGGTCGCCACCTGGCTTGCCTATGCCGGCATGCATCATGCATCCGGTCCACCGGGCACGCTCGCGCCCTTCGACCTCATCGAGTTTGGCGCCGCCTCGGCGGTGATCTTTGCGCTGATGGCGCAGATCGGCGAGCAAGTCGACTTCCTGCGCTTCCTGCCGCCCGACGGCCAGCGCAAGCTGCATCACCGCGTCGCCATCTTCCTGGCCGGCTCCGGCTGGGTGCTCGTCGGGGCACCGAAGCTTCTGGCCGGTTCGTTCCTTGTCGTGCTGGCGCTTTCCTCCGGCGTTCCGTCGACGCGGGCGGCCGACCCGGCGCAGATGTACTACACCGCCTTCGGCTACATGATCCCGTCTGAGACCGCCGCCCTCCTCTTGATGGTCGCCTTCGTGGTCGTTTCGCAGTTGAAGATCAACGTCATGAACGCCTATGCCGGGTCACTTGCCTGGTCCAACTTCTTCTCGCGCCTCACCCACAGCCATCCCGGCCGCGTCGTCTGGCTGGTGTTCAACGTGGCGATCGCGCTGCTTCTGATGGAACTCGGCATCTACAAGCTCCTTGAGGAAACGCTCGGCGTCTTCTCGATCGTCGCCATGGCCTGGCTTTGCACCATTTCGGCCGATCTCTTCGTCAACAAGCCACTCGGCCTCTCGCCGCCTGGCATCGAGTTCAAGCGCGCGCATCTCTACGACATCAACCCGGTCGGCCTCGGCGCCATGGCGCTTTCGGCGACGATCGCACTGACGGCACATTTCGGCGCCTTTGGCGCCATCGCCGCATCGCTCGCGCCCTATATTGCCCTTGTTATCGCCTTCATCGCCTCGCCTCTGATCGCCTGGGCGACCGGCGGCAGATATTACCTCGCCCGCAAGCCGCGTAAAAGCTGGGCAAGCGAGAGCGAGATCACCTGCTCGATCTGCGAACATCCCTTCGAGCCGGAGGATATGGCTTGGTGCCCGGCCTACGCTGCGCCCATCTGTTCGCTCTGCTGTTCTCTCGACAGCCGCTGCCATGACATGTGCAAGCCGAAGGCACGCTTCAATGCGCAGGTGGCAACGGTCGCGAACGCGCTTCTACCCGAAGAGGTAACGGCGAAGCTCACGACGCGGCTCGGGCGCTACGCCATTTCGGCGGTGCTCTCGATCGCAGGCATCGGCCTGATCCTGGCGATGATTGCGCACCAGACCGGCAACGCTTCGCCCGAGACGGCAACAGTGGTCGAGCGCACCATTGCCGTCGTCTTCTTCGTCTTTGCCGTGCTCGCCGGCATCGTCTGCTGGTTCTATGTGCTCGCCCACGACAGCCGCGTCGTCGCCGAAGAAGAATCGTCACGGCAGAACACGCTGCTGCTGAAGGAAATCGCCGCACACAAGAAGACCGATGCCGCCCTGCAGCAGGCAAAGGAGACCGCCGAGGCGGCCAACCGCGCCAAGAGCCGCTACGTTGTCGGCCTCAGCCATGAGCTGCGCACACCGCTCAACGCCGTACTCGGCTACGCACAGGTGCTTGAGCGCGATGAAACGATCCCACCGGCCCGACAGGGCGCGATCAAGGTGATCAAGCGCAGCGCCGATCATCTCTCCGGCCTCATCGACGGACTTCTCGACATCTCGAAGATCGAGGCCGGCAAGCTGCAGGTCTATTCCAACGAGACCAACATCCATGATTTCCTCGATCAGGTCGTCGAGATGTTCCGCCCGCAAGCACAGGCGAAGGGGATCGCCTTCGAACATCGACGCGCGCCCGCCTTGCCGCGCTACGTCAAGACAGATGAAAAGCGGCTGCGCCAGATCCTCGTCAACCTGCTCTCCAACGCCCTGAAGTTCACCGAGCGCGGCGAGATCCGCTTCGATATCGATTATCGCAGTCAGGTTGCGACGTTTACGATTGCCGACAGCGGCCGTGGTATTGCCGAGAAGGATCTGCCGCGCATTTTCGACCCATTCCAGCGCGGCGAGGCGGAACATCTCGGCAGCATGCCGGGTCTCGGTCTCGGCTTGACCATAACCCGATTGCTGACGCAGACGCTGGGCGGCGAGATAGCCGTCACCAGCGAACCGAACAGTGGCACGACCTTCAGGGTCCGGCTGATGCTCTCCGCCGTCGATCGGCCGGCGCCGCTGATAGCGGTGCGCCGGATCACTTCCTATCTCGGCCCGCGGCGCACGATCATGATTGTCGACGACAACGCCGATCACCGCGAACTGATGCGCGAAATCCTGCAGCCGATGGACTTTACGGTGCTTGCCGCCGAAAGTGGCGGGCAATGCCTCGCGATGGTCGAGGCGCTGGCGCCGGACATCTTCCTCGTCGATATCTCCATGCCAGGTATGAACGGTTGGGAACTCGTCGACAAATTGCGCCGCAACGGCCAGACGGCGCCGATCATCATGCTGTCGGCCAATATCGGCGACGGCTCGACGACAGGCGCCCTTGTCGGCCACAACGACACACTCGCCAAGCCCTTCGGCGTCGGCCAGCTCGCAGACAAGCTCGCCGTTCAACTTGGCCTCACCTGGATCCACGAGGGCGAAGCGTCCGAGGAGCCGAGAGCGGCAAATGCCGATGCGATGACGTTGCCCGACGAGCACCATGTCGAGGAGTTGATCCGGCTTGGCGAGATCGGCTACGTCAGAGGCATCGAGGCCAAGCTGACGGAGATCGCGCTGGAGCCCGAACATCAGCTCTTCGTCGATGCTGCTCGCGCCTATGTCCAGGCCTTCGACCTCACGGGCTATGACGCCTTCCTGAAGAAAAAAGCGGCGAATGGAGCTGTCACCCGTGGTTGAGACTTACGATCGTCGCGACATCGTACTGCTGGTGGACGATTCCCCGGAGGCCCTCGGCTTTCTGACCGAGGCGCTGGAGCAGTCGGGCTTTTCTGTACTGATCGCCACCTCGGGCAGTGCCGCACTTTCGATTGCCGACCGGATTACGCCCGATGTCATTCTGCTGGACGCTGTCATGCCCGGTATGGACGGGTTTGAAACCTGCCTGAGACTGAAGGCCAACGCCTCCGTCGGCCAGACACCGGTGCTATTCATGACCGGGCTGACGGAAACCGAGCATGTGGTGCACGCCCTCGAAGCCGGTGGCGTCGACTACCTGACGAAACCGATCAACATCGATGAGCTCAGGGCCCGCATCCGTGTTCATCTCTCCAATGCCCGCTCGGCGCAAAGCGCCCGCGTTGCGCTAGACGCCGCCGGGCGCCATCTGCTTGCCGTTCGCTCTGACGGCAGTGTTCGCTGGTCGACACCGCAGGCCAACCGCCTCGTCAACGCCGCAACCGGCAGCGACGAGGGCCTTGCGACGATCGCTCGGCGCATCGCCGCCTGGATGGAAAAAACCGAGACAGGCGGCAAGCGGGAGAACAGCTTTACCCTCGAAGAGCCCGGTCAAGCGGGACTGCAGATCTCTTTCCTCGGCGCGATCGGCGCCAACGAATATCTCTTCCGCCTGACGGCCGAGAGCAGGCGCAGCGACGACGAGATGCTGCGGCAGCACTTCTCGCTGACCCAGCGCGAATCCGAAGTGCTGCTCTGGATCGCCAAGGGGAAATCGAACCGCGATATCGGCGAGATTCTCGGACTGAGTTCACGCACCGTCACCAAGCATCTCGAACAGATCTATGTGAAGCTCGGCGTCGAAAACCGTGCCTCGGCGGCGGTCAAGGCGACACAGGTCCTGCACGGGATATAAGCAACAGCGTTCCGGCCGCACCGTACCTCACTCAATCGCTGCTAGCCTTCTTCGCATTTCCCTGGGCCCGAGAAGGGCGTCCGAGAATCCGGAGAGCGAAAGAGTGATGGGGATCGCCTTGCTTCCGGCGTTGCCGCCGAGTGCTCTAGCTAGGCTGAAGAACCTGTTCAGCAAACGCACGCCGCGCGCGAACACGTAGCGCGCCTATGATCGCCAGAGCGATCTGCCGCCAGCGCGCTTTTCGGGCGTATAGATCAATCGAAGTAGGACAAATTCCGCCGCTATAAACACAATATCGGCCTAAAGCCTCCACCCACTCTTGCACAAGCAACGCTCCGGCATAGGTATTGGCACAGTGCAGCCGGCCACGCCTGACCGAGCGTCGCGTGCGGAACATCCGGCCGCCGCACACGTTGGCGCTGGTGACCTTGGCCTTTGCTGGTGTACCATGGTGGTTTCTGAACGGAGGGTTGCGACATGCTGCGATGGCTTGTACTTGCCGCCGCGACCACGTCCCTGGCCGGTGTTGCGCAAGCGGATGAAGGTGCATTCCTGAAGTCGCTGCAGGGCAGTTGGACGGGCGGAGGGACGGTCAGAATCCGCACCTATATGTCGCCCGTCAATGTTTCCTGCAACTTCGATTCCCAATCCCAAGGGTTGGCACTCTCAATGGAAGGCGTCTGTCGCGGATTGATCCTGATTTCAAAATCGATTGATGCCCAACTGAAGTTCAGTGGCACGAAATACAGCGGATCCTACCTGGGTCCGCGCGGCGGACGGGCGGGCCTGAGCGGCAGCCGTCGCGGCGACGCCATCAATCTCACCATTCGCTGGGCAAAGGAAGTCAACGGCGACCGCAGCGCCAACCTGACGCTACAGAAGGTCGGCGCCAACGGCATGCGGCTGACCACCGTCGACGTCGACCCCGCATCCGGCGACAAGGTCGTCACCAGCGAGATCAACCTGCGCCGCAAGTGACGCCTTTTCAGCGCGCGCCTATCGTTTTCCGGCCTGAAAATTGCGCTGGTATGTAGCGCTCAACAGTGATTCCGCCGCGGTGGACGCCGCCATCGGATTGCGCGCTTCAATGGCGTCGACGATCGCTTCGTGCATCTTCAACGAGTGCTGCAATCCGCCAAACGTCCTGAGTGTCCGGGGAATGCTGATCGTCAGTGCGGTGCGGATCACCGACGAGACAGGCAAGAGAAAGCGATTCCGCGCCGCCTGGATGATTTCCAGATGGAATTCGATGTCGGCTTCGATGGCGGCGGAAACCGTCGCGTGGTCTTCGGTCATCCGGGAATAGGCCGCGCGGATGCGCACGAGTTCGTCCGCCGATCCTCGGCGGGCAGCAAGGCCCGCTGCCATCGGCTCTATCGCCAGGCGGATTTCAAACAGTTCTTCAGCCAGTTGCTGCTGATCCTCCGCCCCCTCATGCCAGGAGAGCACCACCGGATCGAGCGTGTTCCAATGCTCCGGTGCGCGGACACGGGTGCCCAGGCGCGGCTTGGCCTCGATGAACCCCTTGGTCGAGAGGATCTTCAGCGCTTCGCGCAAAGTCGTCCGGCTAACGCGCAGATTGCCCAGCATCTCGGATTCCTTGGGCAGGATGTCGCCGGGTTTAAGTTCGCCAAGCGCGATGCGCCGGCCGATCTCCGCCGCGATCTGCGCGGGCAGCCCGCGGTCACCGATCGTAAATTTCGTCATCAGCCGTCCGTTTCCGAAATCTCGGCGCGCATTCTGGCGCGATTCGACCCCTTGCTACCATAGCCGTTGCCACGCCCCAACACGGCCAAGCCAGGTTGAGCCTGGGCGAAGGCGGTTACACTTCGCCGAGACGACCAAGCTCGCCCGCAAAACGCCGAACCATTGCCAATCCTGTCTCGGTCGGGCGCAGCGCAGGCGCGCGATCGAAGACGGGCAGGCCGGCACGTTCGCCGAAGAGACGCTTGCCGTAGCACATCAGGTTCTCGATCCCCTGCATGGTGAACACCACCGCCGGCAAGATATCGCGATAGGCGGCTTCCGCTTCCTCGTCCCAGCCGTCACGATAGAATTCATAGGCCCTCACCGCATGGTCGATGCAATCGGGCGCAAGGATGAAGCCGCGGCATCCGGCACGCAGGTTATCGATGAGTTCAAGACCGGCGCGACCGTTGAAAACGGGCAGGCGGCCCTCTGTGACCTCGATCAGTGTGGCGATATCGACCACCGGCCCCTCGCCCTTGATGAGGGTAATGTTTGGATGCTGGCGGACCAGCTCGGCGATGTCGGTCGCCGTCAGCCCTCTGCCCATGAAGGCTGGCGCATTCTGGATTGCGACGGGCACGTCGATCGCATCGGCGACGCGACCAAAGAAACGGATATATTCCTGGGCCGAGAACTGGCCGACGATCGGCGGCTGCAGGATCAACCAGTCAGCACCGGCGCCAACGGCATGGCGCGCCTGGCGCACCTGCTCTTCGACCGACGGGCCGAAGATGGTCAGCGCCACGGGCACGCGGCCGGCCGTGTCCTCGACCAGCCATTCCATCACGGCCATGCGTTCGGCCTCGCTCAACTTCGAGGCTTCGGTCGCAAGGCCAAGCGCTGCCATGCCGTGCACGCCGGCAACGAGACAGACTTCCGTCTGCCGACGCATCGCCTCGCGATCGAGCTTTTCGTCGTCATCAAACAGCGCGTAGAGGATGGCGTGGATGCCATGCAGGTCGGCAGGATCGAACCGAGACATCGTCGCTCCTCCTCAATGGCTCTCGCGCGGCACGGCGTGCCCGCGACAACCGACAAGGAAATCAAGATCGGCGCCGCGATCGGCCTGCATCACGCGCTCGACATAAAGGCCCTGGTAGCCACCGGGCATGGCGATTTCCGGTGGTGTCCATTCCTCCCGCCGGCGCGCTAGCTCCGCCTCGTCGACATCGAGGTGCAGCCGGCGCCCGGCCACGTCGAGTTCAATCCAGTCGCCGTCCTTGACCAGCGCCAAGGCACCACCGACCGCAGCCTCCGGCGCGACGTGCAGAACGACAGTGCCGAAGGCGGTGCCCGACATGCGAGCGTCGGAGATGCGCACCATGTCGCGCACGCCCTTCTTCAGCAGCTTTTGCGGCAGCGCCATGTTGCCCACCTCGGCCATCCCGGGATAGCCCTTGGGGCCGCAATTCTTCAGAACCATGATCGATGTCTCGTCGATAGCGAGGTCGGGATCGTCGATACGCTGCTTGTAGTGATCGATCGTTTCGAAGACGACCGCGCGGCCGCGATGCTGCATCAGGGCCGGGGTCGCGGCGGAGGGCTTTAGGATCGCCCCCTGCGGCGCCAGATTGCCCTTCAAGACGGCAATCCCGCCCTGCTGCGTCAACGCCACGTCGCGCGGCAGGATGACATCGGGATTGTAATTCTCCGCATCCGCAATGTTTGCGCCGACGCTTTGGCCGGTAACCGTCGGGTTGTCGAGATCGAGCAGATCGGCGATTTCCTTCATGACGGCGGGAAGACCGCCGGCGTAACAGAAATCCTCCATCAGGAACGTGCCTGAAGGCATGAGGTTGAGGATCGTCGGGACATCCCGGCCAAATCGGTCCCAATCTTCGAGCGTCAGTTCGGTTCCCACCCGTCCGGCAATCGCTAGCAGATGAACGACGGCATTGGTCGAGCCGCCGATAGCGCCGTTGACACGGATGGCATTGGCGAAAGCGGCACGCGTCAGGATATGCGACGGGCGCAAGTCCTCGGCCACCATCGCGACGATCCGCCTGCCGGAAAGCCGCGCCAGGCGCGCGCGGTGTGCATCGACGGCAGGATAGGCGGCGTTGCCTGGCAGAGCCAAGCCCAATGCTTCTGCCATCGACGCCATGGTCGAAGCCGTGCCCATTGTCATGCAATGGCCAGGCGAACGCGACATGGCGCTTTCCGCCGCCATGAATTCGGCCGGCGTCATGACACCGGCGCGCACATCCTCGGAGAATTTCCAGACATCGGTGCCCGAGCCGATGGTCCTGCCCTTGAGCCGCCCGTTCAGCATAGGTCCGCCTGAGACGACGATCGCCGGCAGATCGCAGGATGCCGCTCCCATGACGAGGGATGGCGTGGTCTTGTCGCAGCCGGCCATCAGCACGACACCGTCGATCGGGTTGCCGCGGATTGCCTCCTCCACATCCATGGACGCAAGGTTGCGAAAGAGCATGGCGGTCGGACGCAGGTTGGACTCGCCGCAGGAAAAGACCGGAAACTCCAGCGGCAGGCCGCCCGCCTCCAGCACGCCCGCCTTGATATGTTCGATCAGGCCGCGAAAATGAGCGTTGCACGGCGTGAGTTCGGAAAAGGTATTGCAGATGCCGATCACCGGGCGACCGTCAAAGGCGTCATCCGGCAGGCCGTTGTTCTTCATCCAGCTGCGATGAATGAAGGCATCCTTATCGAGCCCCCCGAACCAATGCTGCGATCTCAGTTTTCTCGACACGTTCAGCTCTCCCTACGTACCCTGCCATGTGTTGGCCGACGGGCATTTTTATTTCTCATATAATCGGAGTTATTCGCGGTCAAGCATCTACCACGCACAATTGCCCGTGCCCACCAGCCTATGCGGGAGTGGGCGGGCACATCGCAGAAGATGAAATGACGTCTCGAGATCGCGGGCGAACCGGTCACGGGGGGCAAAGCGTGCCGCCCCCTGGCCGCACGAACGGCAGGCGCCGCACCACCGCGGCGATGCACGGCGGACAGCTATCGGGGCATGGCGGCGTGACTTGGCTTAAGGATGATGCAAAACGCTCAGTCCACCGTCGACGGTCAGGCAGGTGGCGTTGATGAAGGTGCACTCGTCCGACACCAGGAAGAGTGCGGCGCGAGCGATTTCATCCGCCGTGGCGATGCGGCCGCCGGGGTGCAGCTTCATCGTTTCCGCCTCGGCGGCGACCGGGTCCGGGAAGCTGTTCCAGTATTCGACCGCCTTCTGGGTCAGCACGTATCCAGGCGCAAGGGCATTCACCCGGATGCCTCTGGAGGCATATTCGATGCCGAGCGACTTGGTCATGCCGAGAAGCGCATGTTTCGCCACGGGATAGGGAAACGTATGCGGTATGATCGTGAAGGCATGTGTCGAGGCGATGTTGAGAATGACCCCACCGCCCGCCTCGATCATACCGGGCAGAACGGCGCGGCTACAGTTCCAGGCGCCCTTGAGATTGACATCAAAGCAGCGCTGCCAGTCGGCATCGGTCGTTGCTAGCGGCTCAGAAAAGACATTGATGCCGGCATTGTTGACCAGCGCATTCGGCCTGCCGATCGTCTTTTCGGCCTGGCGGATGGCCTCGGCAATCGCATCGGCATCGGTGATATCTGCCGTCGTCGAGGCAAGCGTGCCGCCTTCCGCCGCAAGCCGGGCCGTCTCCTTTTCGAGCAGCGGCCCGTCGCGATCGATCAGAAAGAGGCTGGCGCCTTCCTTCAGGAACGCTTCGGCCATGGCAAGGCCAATGCCCTGGGCTGCCCCTGTAATGACAATGCGTTTTCCAGCGAGCCGCTTGCTCATATTTTCTGCCTCCCTCGACTGATGATCCCGCGCAACCGTCACCACTCGGCGACGCTGCCGTCCTCATGGCGCCAGATCGGATTGCGCCAGCGATGGCCCTCCTTGGCGCGCTCGATGACATAGGCCTCGTCGACCTCGACGCCGAGGCCCGGACCCTGCGGGATCGAGACAAAACCGTCCTCATAGTGGAAGACGTCCTTGTTCGAGACATAGTCGAGAATATCGTTGGCCTCGTTGTAATGAATGCCGAGGCTCTGCTCCTGGATGAAGGCGTTGTAGCTGACGGCATCGATCTGCAGGCAGGCGGCAAGCGCGATCGGCCCGAGCGGGCAATGCGGCGCCAGCGCCACGTCATAGGCCTCGGCCATGGCGGCGATCTTGCGGCATTCGGTGATGCCGCCGGCATGGGAGAGATCGGGCTGGATGATGTCGACATAGCCGTCCGCAAGCACCGACTTGAAGTCCCAGCGCGAATAGAGCCGCTCACCGAGCGCGATCGGCGTAGAGCAATGGTTGGCGATTTCCTTCAGCGCCTCGCGGTTTTCCGAAAGCACCGGCTCCTCGATGAACATCAGCTTGAACTGCTCGAGTTCCTTGGCGAGCACCTTGGCCATCGGCCGGTGCACCCGGCCGTGAAAGTCGACGCCGATGCCGATATTCGGGCCGATCGCATCGCGGATGATGCCGATCGTCTCCACCGCCTTGTCAATCTTCTCGTTGGTGTCGACGATCTGCAGTTCCTCGCAACCGTTAAGCTTGATCGCCTTGAAACCGCGCGCCACCACATCCTTGGCGTTGCGGGCGACATCGCTCGGGCGGTCGCCGCCGATCCAGGAATACACCTTGATCTTGTCGCGGCACTGCCCGCCGAGCAGCGAGTGCACCGGCTGGCCCAGCGCCTTACCCTTGATGTCCCAAAGCGCCTGGTCGATGCCGGCAAGCGCGCTCATGTGAATGGCGCCACCGCGGTAGAAGCCGCCGCGATACATTACGTTCCAATGATCCTCGATCAGGAACGGGTCCTTGCCGACGAGATAGTCGGCAAGCTCGTGCACCGCAGCCTCGACCGTCAGCGCCCGTCCCTCGACGACAGGCTCCCCCCAGCCGACGATACCTTCGTCGGTCTCCACCTTGAGAAACAGCCAGCGCGGGGGAACGATATAGGTGGTGAGCTTGGTGATCTTCATGAGTTGAGGTCCAGTTCGGTGGGGATGGCTTGTCACGGCCGAGCCCTGCCGGGCTCACCGCGACCGGGATTTCAGAGGGTGGGTTTCGCAGGGCTGTGTTGCTTGACTGCGGTTGCCAGATCGCGCGCGGCAAGATCGAGCATGCGGATCGAGCAGTCGCGCGCCGCTGACTTGTCGCGCATGCGCAGCGCTTCGACCAGTTCGCGATGGACGTCGATCGCTTCGTCGCGCCGCTCGGCGGCTTCGTTCGATGCATGCAGCGAAAACTTGAGCGCCGCCTGGATGATGCCCACAAGCTGCAGGAAGACCTGATTATGGCTGGCCCTGAGCAGGCAGGTGTGGAACGCCACGTCAGCGTCGGTGAAGCCGGCAATATCGCTCTCGCCGTCACGCATCGCCTGCCAGGCTCGCTCGAGATCGGCGATTTCCTGGACCGTCGCACGCTCGGCGGCGAATTCGGCGGCAACCGGCTCGATCGCCCGGCGCGCTTCCAGGATGCAATTCAACAGGTCGAATTCGAAGATGCGTTCGCCGATCCATTCGAGCACCTGGGCATCGAGAATGTTCCACTCGTCCTTGCCGCAAACGACGGTGCCGACCCGCGAACGGCCACGCACCATGCCCTTTGATTCGAGGATCTTCAGCGATTCCCGGATAACGGTCCGGCTGACGCCATAACGCTCGCACAGATCGTTTTCGCGCGGCAGATAGGAGCCGACAGGAAAGATATCGGCGCAGATGTCGGAAGCGATGGTGCGCGTCACGTTCTTCTGGACGCGCGGCCGGCGCTGCACCTGCATCTCCGCTGCGCCCTGCGGCTCCTGACCTTCCATCTGCATCTCCACCCATGCCTTCGTATCTGCCGACGCTTTTATCCCAGATCACCTTCCCTCGCGACAGGGATCCAAGGAGCGTTTCGACAATTATTATACATCACTACCTCATTCATCATACAAAGGCAATTGACGGATATGATGATTCATCATACACAAATGGCAACTGCAGGAGGCAGTTCACCAGGGAGAGAAATCATGCGCTTCTTCAAGGCCGCCATTTTGGCCGGCACCGTCGCCGTATTCGCCGCAACCTCGGCCTTCGCCGCCGACGTCAAGATCGGCTTCATCGTCAAGCAGCCCGAGGAACCGTGGTTCCAAGACGAATGGAAGTTCGCCGACGTCGCTGCCAAGGAAAAGGGCTTCACGCTGGTCAAGATCGGCGCGGAAGATGGCGAAAAGGTTCAGTCCGCGATCGACAATCTCGGCGCACAAGGCGCGCAGGGTTTCATCATCTGCACGCCTGACGTCAAACTCGGCCCGGGCATCATCGCCAAGGCGGCCGCCAACGATCTCAAAATGATCACGGTCGACGACCGCCTGGTCAACGCCGACGGCAGCCCGATCGAAGACGTGCCGCATATGGGCATCTCGGCCACCAAGATCGGCGAAGCCGTCGGCCAGTCGATCGTCGACGAGATCAAGAAGCGCGGCTGGGACATGAAGGACGTCGGCGCGATCCGCGTATCCTACGACCAGTTGCCGACGGCCGTCGACCGTGTCGAAGGCGCACTGTCAGTGCTGAAGGCAAACGGCTTCCCGGAAGCAAACATCTTCGACGCTCCGCAGGCCAAGACCGATACCGAAGCCGCACTCAACGCCTCAACCGTCGTTCTCAACAAGAATGCCGGCATCAAGAAGTGGGTCGCCGTCGGCCTCAATGACGAGGCGGTCCTCGGTGCCGTGCGCGCCACCGAAACCGTCGGCATTGCCCCCGACAGCATGATCGGCGTCGGCATCGGCGGTGCGGACTCGGCCATCAACGAGTTCAAGAAGCCCGCAGCAACCGGCTTCTACGGCACCGTGATCATCTCGCCGAAGCGCCACGGCTATGAGACCGCACTCAACATGTACGAGTGGGTCGCCAACGGCAAGGAGCCGGAAAAGCTGACGCTGACGGCCGGCCAGATCGCGCTGCGCGATAACTATGAAGCTGTTCGCAAGGACCTCGGCATCGAATAATCGTCGTCTTCGATGACTTTGAGCCCGGCGGTTCGACACCGCCGGGCGCCCCATTCCCGGAGCGTCGCAGATGCAAGACTTCCTCGAATTCCGATCCATCTCCAAGGGCTACCCTGGCGTTCAAGCGCTGTCGAACGTCTCTTTCTCTGTGAAAAAGGGCGCAGTTCACGGCCTGATGGGCGAAAACGGCGCCGGCAAGTCGACGCTCATCCGCGTTCTCTCCGGCGACCAGTCCGCCGACACCGGCGAAATCCTGATCGACGGCGAGCCTCAGCACTACCGCTCGGTGCGCGACGCCTTTCATGCAGGCGTCATCGTCATCCACCAAGAATTGCAGCTCGTCCCGGAACTGACGGTCGCCGAAAACCTCTGGCTCGGGCGCTTTCCGGGCAAGGCTGGCGTCATCGATCGCCAGCAGCTGACCGGGGTCGTTTCAAAGAAGCTTGCCGAGATCGGCATCGATGTCGATCCGGCCATCAAGGTCGCCTCGCTTTCGATCGGCGAGCGGCAGATGGTCGAAATCGCCAAGGCGGTGATGCTCGACGCGCGAGTCATCGCGCTTGATGAGCCGACCTCGTCGCTGTCCTCGCGAGAAAGCGAGATCCTCTTTACCCTCATCGATCGCCTGCGCGCCAACGGCACGGTCATTCTCTACGTTTCCCACCGCCTCGATGAGATCTTCCGCCTCTGCGACAGCCTGACGGTGCTGCGCGACGGGAAACTCGCCGCCCATCATCCCGAAATCTCGAAGGTGACGCGCGACCAGATCATCTCGGAAATGGTCGGCCGCGAGATCGCCAATATCTGGGGCTGGCGCGAGCGCAGCCTCGGTGAAGAGCGGCTGCGCGTCGAGAGCATTTCGGGAGCGAAACTTCGCCAACCCTTGAGCTTCTCCGTCAGGCGAGGCGAGATCCTCGGCTTCTTCGGCCTGATCGGCGCCGGCCGCAGCGAAATGGCCCGCCTCGTCTATGGCGCCGATGCCCGCAACGGCGGTTCGGTGTCGGTTGATGGCGTCACGATCCAGGCTGACAGCCCACCCCATTCCATCCGGTCGGGCATCGTGCTCTGCCCGGAAGACCGCAAGTTCGATGGCATCGTCCAGGGACGATCGATCGAAGAGAACATGACGATCTCCTCACGTCGCCATTTCTCGCCCTTCGGCCTTATCAACCCTGCGAAAGAAGGCGCGCTTGCCGACAAGTTCATCGCCAAGCTTCGCGTGCGTACACCGTCGCGCCGCCAGGACATCATCAATCTGTCGGGCGGCAATCAGCAAAAGGTCATCCTCGGCCGCTGGCTGTCCGAAGAGGGCGTCAAGGTGCTTGTTATCGACGAGCCGACACGCGGCATCGATGTCGGTGCAAAGTCGGAAATCTACGAAATTCTCTACGAGCTCGCCGCCGAGGGCATGGCGATCGTGGTGATCTCCAGCGAACTGCCTGAGGTCATGGGCATCGCCGACCGCATCATGATCATGTGCGAGGGCCGCGTCGCCGCCGACATTCCCAGAGCCGAGTTCGACGAGCGGCGCATTCTCGCCGCCGCCCTGCCGGACGTTCAAAACTTAAACACTCTTCCTCACGCACAGGTACGGTGACGATGACCTCCTTGAAAAAACTCCTTCTCGGCGAACAGGGCCTCGTCGTCATCTTCGCGCTTGCATTTCTCGTCGTCTCGCTGACGGTCCCGAACTTCCTGACCGAGCGAAACATGCTCGGCCTGCTGCAGTCGGTTGTCACCATCGGCATCGTCGCCTGCACCATGATGTTCTGCCTTGCCTCGCGCGACTTCGACCTTTCGGTGGGCTCGACCGTTGCCTTCTCCGGCATGGTCGCGGTCATGGCCTCAAATGCGACCGGCTCGATCCTGCTCGGCCTGGTCGCGGCCCTGGTGTGCGGCGGTCTCGTCGGAACGGTCAACGGCGTCGTCATCGCCCGTTTCCGCATCAACGCGCTGATCACGACGCTTGCCACCATGCAGATCGTGCGTGGCCTGGCGCTCATCGCATCGGACGGCCGCGCCGTCGGCATCAACGATCCAAGCTTCTACCAGCTGGCCCTTTCGCGCTTCCTCGGCGTTCCGACGCCGATCTGGGTCATGGGCCTGTTCTTCGTTGCCTTCGGCTTTTTGCTGAACCGCACCGTCTTCGGCAAGAACACTCTGGCAATCGGCGGCAATCCCGAAGCGTCGCGCCTTGCCGGCGTCGACGTCGCGCGCATGCGCATCTGGATCTTCGCGCTGCAGGGTCTCGTCTGCGCCGTCGCCGGCGTGTTGCTGGCGTCGCGCATTACCTCGGGCCAGCCGAATGCGGCGACCGGCCTCGAACTTTCGGTTATCTCCGCCTGCGTACTCGGCGGCGTCTCGCTTGCCGGCGGACGGGCGGCGATGACCGGCGTCATCGTCGGCGTGCTGATCATGGGCATTGCGGAAAACGTCATGAACCTGCTCAACATCCAGGCCTTCTACCAGTATGTCGTGCGCGGCTTCATCCTGCTGCTGGCCGTTCTGCTCGACAACCTGCGCTCGTCCGCCGTTGGCCGACGCGTTTAGCAGCCGCATGTCCTCGGACGTCCTGCCGCTTAGCAATGGAGAGCTTTTGATCGAATTGAGCCGCTTCGGCGGCTCGATCCTGTCCGGTTCCTATTGCGGCGTGCCGATCTTCCGATCCACGCCAACCGGCGGGCTTGCCTCGCAGCACCACGGTCAGGAGGCGAGCTTTCCGCTCGTTCCCTTCGGCAACCGGTTGGAGGGGAACAGCTTCACCTTCTCAGGCAATCGCTTCGTCCTAGTTCGCAACGCCAGCGACCCCTGTTATCTGCATGGCGACGGTTGGCTGGCGGCATGGCAGGTCGTCTCGCACAGCGAAACCGAAGCATGCCTGCGCTATGTGCACGAGGCTGTTGCCCCCAATCCCTATGCCTATGAAGCCGTTCAGCGTTTCACTGTTGAAGATGACCGCCTGACCGTCACGCTTTCCGTCACCAACAGGTCGGGCTTCGCTCTGCCCATCGGCCTCGGCCACCATCCCTTCTTCCCAAAAACCGCCGGCACACGGCTGATCGCGAAGGCCGAACGGTTCTGGACGGAAAGAGAAGGTCACTTGCCCGACCGACCCGGGCCGATACCGCACACTCTTGAGTTCGAGCGGGGCAATCTCTTGCCACGCCGATGGCTGAACAACGCCTATGAGGGATGGGACGGCAAGGCCGTGATCGAGTGGCCGGAACACGACCTCTACCTTGAAATCGACCCTCAGCCAGTCTTCGGTCATTTCATGCTCTATTCGCCTGCAGACGCAGACTTCTTTTGCTTCGAACCGATGACGCACCTGCCGAACGGCCATCACCTTGCCGGTCTCGGCGGTCTGACAATCGTCGAACACGGGCAAAGCTTGACCGGTAGGCTGACGCTCTCCCCGCGCCCGATCTCATCCCTAAAGGACCTTGAATAGGAACAGGTTGCGGGCACAGCTGAACCGTAGTTCCAAACGATGAAGCACCGCACGTCATGTCTGGCGCGCGGCACTTCATCGTTTCATCTCTCGAACCGATTTCGAGCCTATGCCGCCGCGAGCGACGACGCGTCGAAATCTGCGGCCCATTGCACGGCCGGCCGCGCCGCACAGCGCTCGATCCAGGCTTTGACGGCGGGCACATCCGGCGTTGCTTCCGGGAACCATGCAAACGGCGAATAGAGCAGCAAGTCGGCAGCCGAGAACTGCTCGCCCATCAGATAGGGGCTTGCAGTGAGCGCCGTCTCGAGCTGACGCGCCATCTCGACGGAACTGCGGAACGTGAACTGCAGATAGGGATGCGAGAGCCCCGCCGCCTCGACGATCAGCACCGGCTCGACCACGCCCGCGTACCAGGCAAGCCAGCTCAGATAACGGCCGCGCTTGGCATCGCCGGGAAGCGGCGCCAGTTTCTTGGCGGGGAAAAGATCGGTCAGGTACTGAATGATGGCGATGCTTTCCCAGATGACGACGCCATCATGCACCAGCAGCGGCACCTTGCCCTCCGGGTGCGGATTTTTCGGGTCCTTGGCCCCGCTGCCGTCGCCGCGGGTGATGTCGACGACGACGATGTTGACCTTGTCGAGCGCATCCAGTTCGCGAAGCAAAGTGATGATGCGCGAAGAGCGGGAGCGCGGGGCGTGATAGAGCGTCAACATGGAAAGGTCCTCGATTGCGGTTTCTGTCTGGGCTCTTTATAAAACGACCCAACTGTCAATTTCCGTCAGCAGGCTCATGGCGCGCAGCGATCGTTTGTTTCGTCTTCTCCAGGCCCTTCGCAGCCTGCCACCGCCGGTGACGGCGGCCAGGCTCGCCGAGGAAACCGGCGTGTCGCCACGCTCGCTCTACCGCGACATCGACAGCCTGCGCGCCGCCGGCGCCGTCATAGACGGCGAGCGCGGTTTTGGTTATCGCCTCACCGAAGATATCGCCCTCCCGCCCCAGACGTTCACGCGCCTTGAAATCGAAGCCCTGGTGCTGGGGCTGGGCGAAGTTCGCCACATGGGTGAACCGGAATTGGCGAAGGCGGCCGAGGCAGTGCTTTCGAAGATTACCGCCACCCTGCCCGATCGCTTACAGCAGCAGACGATCCATGCCGTCTCGCAGGTCCACCGTTTCGAAAGAAGATCCACTTCCGACATCGACGTCGGGCTGCTTCGCGAAGCCTGCTGGCAGGAACGGGCAATCGTCATCGACTATGTCGACGCCGGGGGCCAGCATAGCGAAAGACGCGTCCTGCCGCTCGGCATCGTCTATCTCGAACATGTGCTTGTTCTGCTCGGCTGGTGCTGCCTGCGTGAGGACTTCCGCAAGTTTCGTATCGATCGCATCGCCGAGATAAGGCCGACGGACGAAAGTTTCCGGCCGCGGCGCGTGCCGATGCTGCGCGAGTTCATTGCCCGCATGAATGCCGGCGCAACGGACACGGCGCCGGCCCACCGCAAAGGGTAAGTCGACGCCGCCAACGCCAGTGTAGAGACGCTCTCAGAAGTCCGGCGCTACGCCGAAGACGAACTCCACCTGCTCGCCCGACATGTTGTAATATTGGTGATCGGTACCGGCCGGAATATAGAACCCGTCGCGCGGATTGAGCTCGAACCAGGCCTGGCCTTCCGCGTCGGGCACGTGAATGTTGAGCGTTCCGGAAACGACGTAGAGGCATTCATCGCCCTTGTGGCGCTCGACGCCCGTGCGCTTGCCGGCCAGCAGCGTTGTCTTGCCGACCGTCAACTGGTCGGTGGCGCAATAGAGGCCGGTAAAGGCGCCTTGCGTCGCCTGGTCCAGGCTCCACAGCAGATCGGCATCGCGCATCGGATGGATCGTGCGTGCGTCGCGTTGGGCTTTTGCTTCCATCGGCCAGCGACCGATGAACTCGCTCTGGCTGTAACGCGACTGCGCAAGCTCGAGATAAGGCTTGGTGCGGGCATAGGGACCGGACGTGCCCTTTGCCGGCGGCGGCGCAAAGAACTCCAGCACCCGTACCTGGTCATTGCCGAGGTTGAAGCCATGGTGCCAGGTATCCTTGCGGAAGAACAGCGCCTCGCCCTTTTGCGCGATGCAGAACTCCCCTGTTTCGGGATTGGCAAGGCCGAGCGTGCCGCTCAAGACATAGAGCACTTCATCGGCACCGAAGATCGTCCTGAAAGCGTCGGTATGCTTGAAGCAGCCGCCGGGCTGCATGCCGAAGACGATCTGGTGGATGCTGTCGGTGGAGGCGTAGATCCAGTCGTCGACGAGGCCGGCATTCTCCTCTCCCCAGAGATGCCGGGTGACGCCAGCATAGGGAATGTGGCTGGCGCGGTCGAAGACTGGACGCGGTGAAGGCTTGTAGCCCATCGGTAACTCCTTGGCTGCGGCGCGTCGTTGCGCGCTATTTTCGGTTTGAGGACGCGCGCGTCCGTTCGATCAGGCGGGCGGTGACCTTGCGCTTCATTTCCGGGTCGAGATGCATGACGTTGAAAACCTCCGCCATCCACAGGCCCTCGACGGCAAGGCGGATGATCGTGGCGTCGACCGGATCCAGACCGTCTTCTTCGACCGCCGCCTGGCAACGAATGTTCTGCTGGCGCACGATTTCAAGCAGGTCGGGAAAGTTGGAGAGCGCCGCCGTGATGCTGGCGCCGAGGCGGTCGTATTGCTCGCCGGTACTTGCGGCTTCCCCAAGCGTCGCGCCGACATAGGCTCGTGTGTAGCGGCCGTGCGGATCCTCGTCCTCATGCTCGATGCCGGCAAGACCGGTCTCGAAGCGGTAGACGAACCGTTCGACCATGGCGCGCACAAGGGCGTCCTTGCTGGCGAAATGATAGAGGATGCCCCCCTTGCTCAGGCCCGTCTGCTCCGCGACCTCGTCGAAGGTGAGCGAGGAAACGCCCTTGCCCACGACGATCGCCTCGGCGGCAGTCAAAATACGGTCCCGTGCGCTTTCACGTTTTGCCATGTCGGTACAATCCAGTGTTGAAAAATCTGCGCACGCTATATCCCTGAACTCTCGCGCAGGCGATCGACGATCTCGGCCATCAGCGCCAGATCGTTGCGTGAATCGTCGAGCGTGGTTTTCGGCTGCGTGCCCTTGACCAGATGATCGTGGAAGGCGCGCAATTCGAGCGCGAAGGGGTCGGTATAATCAGGACCGAAGACCCTTGTCTCCGTCTCGGTTTCGGTCGAATCGATCACCTCCAGCGAGGTCGGCAGGTTGCGGATATAGGGCGTGTCGTAGCTGACACGCAGTTGCCGCCGGTCGGACAGCACCTCGATGCGCGCGTCGAAGCGGGCAACGTTGTCGATCATCGCCTCGTAGATCGCGGTGAAATGGCCATAGTCGAAAAGCGCGACGATGGATTCCCCATTGGCCTTGTGATGGGCCGCGATCACCCGCTTCGGCAGCCCGATCAGTTCGCGCATCGCCGAAAGGCTGTGGGACGACAGCCCGGTCAGGACCTGATAGGCGCGCATGAGGTCGGCGGGCGCATCCTCCCCGACGACCTGCTTCAGGAGCGCCGATGTCTGCGCGCGGGATTCGGCGAGGAACGCGGCGTCCAGATCGGTTGGGTAGAAGATGTTACGGGTCTGTTTGATGAAGAACGGGCCCTCGCAGATGATATCGCGCACGCGGACGTAACGGAGCTCTTCCGGCTTCGGCATCATTGCCTTGGCGCGAAGGAAGCTCGGCGAATAGCGGCGCATATAGGCGACGAACAGCAGCTTGTCGGTGGCCTTGGCGAGCGGCGCGACCGCGTCGATCTCACCGAGCGTGAGGCAGGCCGGCTTTTCCAGGAAGACATGCTTGCCGGCTTTGAGCGCCAGTTCGAGATAGAAGCTGTGCGTCTGGTCCGGCGTCAAAATGAAAACGGCATCGATGTCGGGGGAAGAGACGAGCGCCTCTGCCGTCTCGAACGGCTTTGCACCGGGGTAGCGCGCCGAACAATAGGCCGTCAGGCTCGGCGAGACGTCGTAGACGCCAGCAATTTCAAACAAGTTCCGGTGATCCGAAAGGATCGGCAGATGCATGAGCTGGCTGACTTCGCCAAGCCCGATCAAACCAACGCGAACGACACGCATGAAAGCAACCTTTCCGCCTCACGAACGAGGCAACAATTCAACCTTTGACCGCACCGGCCGTCAGGCCGGAGACGATATGTTTCTGGAAGATGAGAGCGAGGATGACCAATGGCACGGTGACGATCGTCGATGCCGCCATGATCGCGCCATAGGGGAATTCGTACCGGCTGGAGCCCGAGATCAGGGCGATCGCCACCGGCACGGTGCGGTTCTCGTCCGTCAGGATGAAGGTCAGCGCGAACATGAACTCGTTCCACGAGGCGATGAAGGCCAGCAGTCCCGTCGAGATCAGTGCCGGCCCCATCATCGGCAGGAAGATGCAGCGCACGATCCGCAAGGGCGAGCAGCCGTCCATGATCGCCGCCTCCTCGATCTGTTTCGGCAAATCGCGCATGAACGTGGTCAGCACCCAGATGTTGAACGGCAGCGTGAAGATCATGTAGGAGAAGATCAGCGAACCGACCGTGTTGTAGAGCCCGAGCCAGCGGATCATCTCGAACAGGCCGGACAGAAGCGCGATCTGCGGGAACATCGAGACCGCGAGCACCAGCAGCATGATCGGCGAACGACCGCGAAAGTCGATCCGGCCGAGCGCATAGGCGGCCGCAATCGCCAGCACCAGCGAGAGTGCGACGACCGAGAAAGCGACGACCAGCGAATTCAAGAGGCTGCGCAGGAAAACGCCGTCCGACAGGATCGCCGTATAATTGTTGAACTTCAGGTCCGGGAAGAACGTCACGTCGAAGATCGCCTGACCTGATTTCAGCGATGAGGCGATCATCCAATAAAACGGAAACAGCGTGTAGAGCGCGACGACGCCGAAGAGGCTGTATATCGCGATCCTGTGCAGGCGTTTGCGGGCGTTGCTTCTGACCATGTCAAACTCCCAGCAGACGGCGGTTGAGACGGAAGACGGTGACGTAGATCGCTGTCACGACGGCGATCATCAGGAAGACGGCGGTACTAGCAGCCGAGCCCACCCCCATGTCCTGGAAATTGACAAGGACCTCGCGGGCATAGATCGACACCGTCTTGGCGTCGTCGCTGTTGGAGGAAAGCACGAAGCTCAGGTCGAACATGCGCAGCGCATCGAGTAGGCGAAAGAGCACGGCAACTGCAATGCTCGGCGCCAGCAGCGGCAGCGTCAGCGAGGTGAACTGCTTCCATGCCGGCACGCCGTCGATCGCGGCGACCTCGTAGATGCCGCGCGGTAGCATCTGCAAACCCGCCAGGATCAAAAGCACCATGAAGGGCGTGGTGATCCAGACATCGACGGCGATGATCACCGGCATGACCAGGGAGGCATTGGCAGTCCAGGCGATGCCGCTGTCGATGAAACCGGCCATCTTCAGCACGTGGTTCACGATGCCGAACTGGTCATGCAGCATCCACTGCCACATGCGGGCGCTGACCACGACCGGGATCGACCAGGGGATCAGGATGATCGCCCGCATGGCGCCGCGCCCGGCGATGTGGGAGTTGAGAAGGAGCGCGATCGTCAGCCCGAGAACGGTCTCGATCGACACCGAAATGACGGTGAAATACAGCGTATTGCGGACGGATTGCCACCACAGCGGATCTTCGAACAGCGCCCGATAGTTGTCGAAGCCGATGTAACTGTAGAAGTCCGGCTCCGTCAGCAGCGCGTCGGTGAAGGAAAAGACAAAGGTGCGCCCGAGCGGCCAGAGGGCGACGGCGGTCAGCACCAATAGGCTCGGCGCCAGAAACCACCAGGCGGTGCGGGCGCGGGCCTGCCGCAATCCGAGAGATCTTATTACTGCCCCTGACGTCATCGTCTCAAGCCTCCGCAGCGCGAAGCGCACTTTCGTCGACCCCGAACAGATGCGCCTTCGACTGCATCCAGCCGATGGTGATGTCGGCATTCGGCCGGAGATCCGGCTTGCCCTGCACCTTCATCACCAGCATCTGGCCATCGCCGACACGCGCGTGCACCAATGCCTCGCCACCGAGCGGCTCGACGAGCAGCACCTGCGCCGGGATCTGCACCTCGCCGCCGCCAAGGATCAGATCCTCGGGCCGCAGGCCGATGCTGATCTCGCCGTCATAGTCGATACGGCCGAGCGTATGGGTGCCCCCCATGACCTCCAGCCGGCTCGCGCTTGTCTCGCGATGCAACGTGCCCGGCAGAAAATTCATCCGCGGTGCGCCGATGAAGCTGGCGACGAATTTGCTCGCCGGCCGCTCATAAAGTTCCATCGGCGTGCCGACCTGGGCAATCCGGCCGTCCTTCAGGACGACGATGCGATCGGCAAGCGTCATTGCCTCGAGCTGGTCGTGGGTGACATAGACGGTGGTGGCCTTGAGCTCGCGGTGAATACGCGCGATTTCGACGCGCATTTCCATGCGCAGATCGGCATCTAGGTTGGAGAGCGGCTCGTCGAAGAGAAAGAGCTTTTGCGAACGCACCAGCGCACGGCCGATGGCGACCCGCTGCTGCTGCCCGCCGGAGAGCTGGGCGGGTCGACGGTGCAGCAGATGTTCGATCTTGAGAAAGCGCGCGACCTTGCTGACCCGCTCCTTGATTTCGCCGGCGCCCAGTCGCGCTGTCTCCAGCGCGAAGCCGAGGTTGCGCTCGACGCTCATGTGCGGATAGAGCGCGTAGGACTGGAACACCATGGCGATGCCGCGCTCGGCCGGCGGCGTTTCGTTCATGCGCCTGCCGCCGATCTGCAGTTCGCCGTCGGAAATCTCCTCGAGCCCGGCAATCATCCGCAGCAAGGTCGACTTGCCGCAGCCCGACGGGCCGACGAACACCACGAACTCTCCTTCGCCAACCTTCAGGTTGACTTTGTCGATCACGGTCAGCGCGCCGAAGCGCTTGACGACATCGGTTAGGTCAATTCCACTCATATGCGCACCGCCTGTTTGCGAGCTTTGTTTGCAAGCGCCGCCACGCCGACCGCGCAGGCCGTGTCGCCAAGGACGCTTCTGATAATGGGAAGATCCCGGGCGCCATCGGCCCAGATGAATGGGCGCGTCAGGCTAGCAAGGCGCTCGTTGACCGAAGGGTCGCCGCCGATACCGCCGCCAAGGATCAGGATTTCAGGGTCGAGTGTGTTGACGAGCTGCCCGAGATAGGAGGCAAGCGACAAAAGCGCGTCACCGACCATCGTGGCCGCCCTCGGATCGTGTGCTTCCGCTTCGAAGAGCTGCAGCGCGGTCGTCCCCGGACGGTCGATGAGTTTGCCGTAGCGCTCGCCGAGCGCCTTGCCGCTGGCGAAAAGCTCAAGATTGTGGCGTACCTGAAGGTCCTGATCTTCGCCGCCAAACGCCACGAGGTCGCTACCGGAAAAATGGATGGCAAAGCCGCGGGCGCCGGCATAGGGGGTGCCGCCGATCACCAGCGAATGCGACAGGCCGGTCGAAATCGTCACATAAACGAAGGGATCCGCATCGACGCCAGCTCCGATCCAGCCTTCGGCGTAGGCCGCGGCCCGTACATCGCTGTCGATATGAACAACACCGAAGCGGCTGAGATGCTGGCGGTAGTCGAGATCGCGCCAATCGAAATTCCAGGCCGATGCCGGTTCGCCGGCGCCGGTCACGAGTTCCGGCAGGCAAAGGCCGAGGCCTGCGGTATCGAGCTTGCGTGCGCTGCTTTCGGCCTCCATGGCCTCGGCGAGCACCCCGACCAGTTCGAGGACTGCACGGCCGCCTTGCTGGCAGGGCGTCGCGGCCGTGCGCTCAGTGATAACGGCACCGTCGGCCAGACGCACGAGGCAAGCCTTGGTCTTCGTCCCGCCGACATCGATGCCGATCGCGTGCTGGCTCACGGGCGCGCTCCCAATCGACCGGCCGCCGCGGCATCGATGTGCAATTCGGCGGCCCGGCATTCGGCGGCAATCGTCGCCGGCCAAGTGGCGTCATAGGCCGTGGCGCCGCTCATGCGTTCGCAGGCGTGGCGTTTGCCCTCGCCCCAGGCGATCATCGCTACGGATTTCGACAGCTCCGCAATCGAGGCGATACCGATGGTCACGCCATGCGACGGTACTTCGTCGATGCCGCGAAAGTCGGGGAAGGTCGCGAGATTGTCGCGCCGCGTCTGCTCGGCTAGAGCGACCACCCGCGTCCGGCTATCGCGCGCCGAGCCTGGCGGGTTGAACGCGATGTGACCGTCGCCGGCGCCGGAAGCGAGCAGAAAAAGATCGATGCCGCCGACAGCGGCGATGCGGGCATCATAGTCGTCGGGATTGCTTGGGTCCGGCATCCAGAAGTTTGCCCGTGGAATGCGAAACTCGGCAGGTAGCGCCGCGTTGATCCGCCCGACGATCTCACGCTCGCCGAACCCGCGGCAGGAGAAATGCACCGATGAAGGCGGTGGCGTCAGACGGTCGCCGCCGCTGGCCTGCAAGTATTCGTCCATCATGACGATGACCAGCCGCGAGCAATTGATCGGCTCAACCTTCAGCCGCCGGCCGATCGCCTCGTAGACCGGCATGGGGCTGCGCCCACCCGGACAGCCGAGCACATAAGCACGGCCTTCGGAACCTCGCGCCCGGATGCCATCGACGATCCGCTCCGCCAGATGCTCTCCGATCGATAGCGGCGTATCGTGGACCTCGACCTTCATGCCTTTGCCCGCTCAGCCAAAAGCTCGGAAACGAAGCGGAAATTCCGTTCGGCGATGGTTTCCGGCGTGTCGGGATGGCCGCGCGCAAGATCCTGCTCGACCACGAGCGGGCCATCGTAGCCCGTCTGCCGCAGCGCATCGACGAAAGCGGCAATGTCGACGACGCCGCGATCGAGGTCGGTCATGATGCCCTCTTCGAAGGCGCGGTCGCTGTGGATGCCTTCGGCCAGAACCCGTTCGCGATAGGCGCCATCGACGTTCTTCAGGTGGATGGCGTTGATCCGATCCCGGTGACGGACAAGGAAATCAGTCGGATCGGCCTTCCAATAGGCGTGGTGACCGGTATCGAGGCAGAGCCCGACAAGGCCTGGCTCCGTCTCGGCAAGCAGGCGCTCGATCTGCGGCTCAAGCTCGACGCAGGTGCCCACATGCGGGTGAAAGCTGAACTCCAGCCCATGCGAGCGGGCGATGCGTGCAGCGCCCGTGGTTTGCTCGACGACGGAGCGCCAGCCTGCTTCATCGACCACGCCCATCCTGTCCTTCGGATAGAACTCCGACTCGTCCATCAGGATGAAATGCGTCGCGCCGACCTCAGACAGCAGCCGACAGATCGCTTGCGTCTTTTCCTTAAGGACCGGCCAGGAGGCGGGATCGGCGAGTGTGTGGACATGGGCCGCCGCGACGACCGAAAGGCCGCGGCTGCCAAGCTCGGATGAAAGCACCTCTGGATCCGTGGCAAAGAAGCCGTAGGGTCCAAGTTCGGTGTGCCGGTAACCGGCCGCCTTGATGCGGTCGAGATAGTCGGTCCAGTTGATTTCGTTGCCTTCGGGCCAGTAAACGCCCCAGCAGCACGGTGCTATCGCAATGTTCACGGGTGATGTCCTCGATCGGTGGGAAATAGGCGGGGGCTTACCAGCCCCGCGCCTTTAGACGTTCCAGGTCGCTCGCAACCTTCGCCAGGGCATCGTCCGCGCTTTCCTTGCCGCTCAGCACATTGTGCACGCCATTGAAGATCCGCTGGGACACCCGGTTGTAGGACGCGCCCGTGACCTGCGACGGACGCGAGGCGCTTTCGGCATATGCCTTCTCGGCAAACTGCAGCGAAGGATTGGCCGCCAGAACGTCCTTGTCTTCGTAGAGCGCCTTCAGCGTCGGGCTATAGGCCTGGAGCGCGCGGCGCTTCTGTTCCTTGGCGCCGGTGAGATAGCGCACCAGGCTGACGGCGGCGTCTACATCGTCGGCGTATTTCGACACACCGAGAAGACCCGCCCCGTAACATCCGCTCGACTTGCCGCCTTCAGCCCCAACCGGAAGCGCCATGACGCCGACCTTACCGCGCAGCGACGATCCGTCGGCCTGCGTCGTGCCCCAGACATAGCTCCAATTGCGATGGAAAACCGAGTTCCCGGCTTCGAACACGCCGCGCGAGCCTTCTTCGTCGTAGTTCAACACGCCTTCCGGGCTGATCCCGCCGATCCAGGATCGGGCAATATCGAGCGCTTCGGCCGCCTTCGGATTGTTGGCTGTGATCTCGCCCTCGGGCGAAATGAAGGTTCCGCCGCCGTAGGATGCCACCCATTCGAGCGCGTCGCAGGTCAGCCCTTCATAGGCTCGCCCCTGCCAGACATAGCCCCACATGTCGGGACTGCCTGATGCCCGCTCCTTGTCCTGGATGAGCTTCGCCGTCTCGGTGAGCTCCCGCCAGGTCTTCGGCTCGGCCTTGCCGTACTTCTCCAGAAGGTCCTTGCGATAGAACATCAGGCCGGCGTCGACGAACCACGGCATTGCCAGCAGCTGGCCATTGATGGTCGCGTCGGCAAGAGACGATTCAAAATGGCTGGAAACTTCGTCGGCAGGCACCTTCTGCCGGAGATCGACGAGGTGCGACGCGAGCGTGCCGACCCAGATATTGTCGAGGGTCAAGACATCAACGTCGCCGGACTTTCCGGCGAGCAGCTGCTGGTAGAGCGGCAGCGCCTCGCCCCAATTGGCCGGCATCTTGTTGATCTTGACAGTATTGCCGGTTTCCTTGGCCCAGGCCTCGGAGGCCGACTGGCAGAGCTCGAGCTCCGCGCCGGCCGAGCTGCAGAAAATCGATACTTCGGCCGCAGCCGCTGGAAATGCGGCAAACGCCGCGGTGGCCAAGGCGGCCGCTTTCACACACTTCGTCCAATGCATTCTCGTCTCCTCCCCAGAAAACGCTTTGCCTCGATCAGTGATGACAAATTACTATACCGTCCAGACGGTACAGTAAAGTGGGGAGAACGAGAATTTCACAGGAACGTTGGCGGCCCGGCAGCAAACCGCCAGCCTATGAC
Organism: Ensifer canadensis; assembly: GCF_017488845.2. Taxonomy (NCBI): domain Bacteria; kingdom Pseudomonadati; phylum Pseudomonadota; class Alphaproteobacteria; order Hyphomicrobiales; family Rhizobiaceae; genus Ensifer; species Ensifer canadensis. Next base: position 546,311 of record NZ_CP083371.1, on the reverse strand, counting down.
CTAGGGCGGCAACGCCACGAGGCTATCCCGCAAAAGAAAAAAGGCGTGGCCCACCAGAAAGTGGACCACGCCTTGCCGCACCGAGATGCGGTCTTGCCCTAGGAGGCAGCTTTATTCGGCTGGCTGAAGACCCGGAACCGGGCTTTCCGGCAGCGCCCGGCCGCCAAGGGTTGCGGCAAGCTGGGTCTCATCCAGTTCGCCTTCCCACTTGGCGACCACGATGGTCGCAACCGCGTTGCCGACAAAGTTGGTCAGTGCCCGGCACTCCGACATGAAGCGGTCGATGCCGAGGATCAGCGCCATGCCGGCAACCGGCACCGCCGGCACGACCGAAAGCGTGGCGGCAAGCGTGATGAAGCCGGCGCCGGTAATGCCGGCTGCACCCTTGGAGCTCAGCATCGCCACGAGCAGCAGCAGCACCTGGTCGCCGAGCGACAGCGGAATGTCGGTCGCCTGGGCAATAAAGAGTGCGGCGAGCGTCATGTAGATGTTGGTGCCGTCGAGGTTGAAGGAATAGCCGGTCGGAATGACCAGCCCGACAACCGAGCGCTTGCAACCGGCCTTTTCCATCTTGCTCATCAGTCCCGGCAGCGCCGCTTCCGAAGAGGATGTACCGAGAACGAGCAGCAGTTCTTCCTTGATGTAGCGGATGAGGGCGACGATCGAGAAGCCGTTGTAGCGGGCAACCGCGCCGAGCACGACGAAGACGAAGAGCAGCGAGGTCAAATAGAATGTGCCGATCAGCATGGCGAGATTGGCGATCGAACCGACGCCATATTTGCCGATGGTGAAGGCCATGGCGCCGAACGCACCGATCGGCGCCGCCTTCATCAGGATCGCGACCAGCTTGAAGATCGGCAGCGTCAGCGCGTGCAGGAAATCGACGACAGGCTCCGCCTTCTTGCCGACCATGGCGAGCGCCAGGCCGAACAGAACGGAGATGAACAGCACCTGCAGGATATCGCCCTCGGCAAATGCGCCGACGAGCGTGGTCGGAATGATGTTCATCAGGAAGCCGGTGATCGACTGCTCATGCGCCTTCTCGGCGTAGGAGGTGACCGCCTTGACGTCGAGCGACGCGGGGTCGATGTGCATGCCGGCGCCGGGCTGCACCACATTGGCCACGATCAGGCCGATGATGAGCGCGAGCGTCGAGAAGGTCAGGAAGTAGATCATCGCCTTGCCGGCGACCCGCCCGACCTTGGCGAGATCGGTCATGCCGGCAATGCCGGTGGCGACGGTCAGGAAGATGACCGGGGCAATAATCATCTTCACCAGGCGGATGAAGGCATCGCCTAGCGGCTTAAGCTGCGTGCCGACCTCCGGGTAGAAATGGCCGAGCAGGATGCCTGCGGCGATGGCCGCCAGAACCTGGACATAGAGATGACGATAGAAAGGTGTCTTGCCGCGCGGTTCCGCGGATTGGTCGATAATCATGATATCCTCCACTTAGGCCCAGTCCGGCGTCATGCCGGGCCTCCCAGGCCCTATTTCCGAAGCGCGACAGCTCGGGCTGTCATGAGGATGTCATCTGCAATGGGCGTGCCAGATCGCAGCACAGCTGATCAGGCCATTGAAATATCGCCAATTTTTCGAGAATCTTGGATCACGCACACGAATATTTGAGCGGATATCCGCACAGATCATCTGGAAACTTGCGCGGAATAATGCACAATTCCGCCATGTCCATGCCCGCGCCCAGCCCTATCAATCCAGAGGATCTCGACCGGCACATGCGCCGCGCCTGGCTGATTTTTGCCGCGCTAGCGTTGGTGTTGCTGGCAGCGGGGCTTTTTTTCGCCGGCGAATATGGGCGAAACAAGGCGCTTGAAACCGTCGACATCCAGAGCCGCATCGATGCCAATCTCAAGGCCTCGCTGCTGAGGGCAGTGCTGGAGCGGCAGCGCGCGCTGCCTCTGGTACTGGCAGACGATGTAGAGGTGAAGACGGCGCTTGAGAAGGGTGGCGACCAGCCGTTGCAGCGGCTCAATCAAAAGCTCGAGGCGCTGGCCGCCAATACGGATGCGGCGGTGATCTACGCGATTGGCCTCGACGGCGTGGCGGTGGCTGCCAGCAACTGGCGCGAGCCAACCAGCTTCGTCGGCAATGACTACGCTTTCCGCGAATATTTCCGGCTGGCGATGCGCGATGGCAAGGCCGAGCATTTCGCCATGGGCACCGTCAGCAAGCGGCCAGGCCTCTACATATCAAGACGTGTCGACGGGCCTGACGGCCCGATTGGCGTCGTGGTCGCCAAGCTCGAATTCGGCGGGGTCGAGGCCGATTGGCTCGCCTCCGGCAAGCCGGTCTATGTCACCGACCGGCGCGGCATCGTGCTGATCACCAGCTTCCCGTCCTGGCGCTTCATGACGACCCGTACCATCCCCGGGGATCGCCTCGCCGCCATCCGCGACAGCCTGCAGTTCGGCGATGCCTCCCTGCTGCCGCTACCGTTCCGCCGGATCGAGCCAACGAGCAATGGATCGAGCGTGCTGACAGCGCTTCTGCCCGGCAGCAGCGAGCGGCAATACCTCAGGGTCGAGACCATGGTGCCCTCGACCAGCTGGCGGCTGGAGCAATTGGCACCGCTAGACGCAGCCCTTGGCGCCGCGAGCCGCGAGGCAAGGCTGCTGGCCCTTGCCGTTATCGTGCCGCTGCTGGCGCTTGCCGCATTCCTTCTTCGCCGGCGCCAGGCTTTGACGCAGGTCGCGGCCAACGAACGCGCCGCGCGCGATGAGTTGGAACGCCGAGTGGCCGAGCGCACACAGGACCTAAGCCTCGCCCGCGATCACCTCGAAACCGAGATCGCCGACCACAGGCGCACGGGCGAGAGGCTGCAGGCGGTGCAGCAGGAACTGGTCCAGGCCAACCGCCTGGCAATCCTCGGACAGGTGGCGGCGGGCGTTGCCCACGAGATCAATCAGCCGGTCGCAACCATCCGCGCCTATGCCGACAATGCGCGCACCTTCCTCGACCGCGGCCAAAAAGAAACCGCCGTCGAAAATCTCGAAAGCATCGCTGCGCTGACCGAGCGGGTCGGCACCATCACCGACGAACTGCGCAGCTTTGCGCGCAAGGGCCGTTTCGTCGCCGAACCGACGGCGATGCGGGAGGTGATCGAAGGCGCTCGAATGCTGCTGCGCAGCCGCTTTGCCGGCCGCATGGACGCGATCGTCATCGACCTGCCTGATAACGGCCTCAGCGTGCTCGGCAATCGCATCCGCTTGGAACAGGTGCTGATCAACCTGTTGCAGAATGCCCTGGAAGCCCTCGGTGATCGGGCAGACGCTGAGATCCGTGTGCGGTGCGAGTTAGGCCCCTCCGAAACAGTTTCGCTTGTTGTCGCCGACAATGGTCCGGGCATTCGGCCCGATATCCTCGAAGACCTTTTCACGCCGTTCAACACCTCCAAGGATGAAGGTCTCGGTCTCGGCCTTGCCATCTCCAAGGAGATTGTCGCCGACTATGGCGGCGACATCGAGGTCAAGACCAGCCCTGAGGGCACCGTCTTCACCGTGCGTTTGAAGAGGGCCTGAGCGATGCAGCAATCCGTATGCCTCGTCGACGACGACAGCGAACTCAGGCGGGCGATCAAGCAGACGCTGGAGCTTGCCGGCCTCGCGGTCTCCGCCTTTCCCGGCGCGGCGGAAGCGCTCGCAATCCTCAACCCGGATTTTAGCGGGATCGTCATCAGCGATATCCGCATGCCCGGGATCGACGGCCTCACGCTGTTTCGCCGGATCGCCGATTTCGACCCCGACCTGCCCGTCATTCTGGTCACCGGCCACGGCGATATCCCGATGGCCGTTCAGGCCATTAAGGACGGCGTCTATGATTTCATCCCGAAACCCTTTGCCGCCGACCGTCTGGTGCAGAGCGCACGCCGCGCCTTGGAAAAACGCCGGCTGGTGATGGAAAACCGCGCGCTGAAACGCGCAGCCGAAGTCGCCGGTGAGAGCCTGCCGCTGATTGGCCAGACACCGGTCATGGAACGGCTGCGCCAGACCTTGCGGCATATCGCCGACACCGACGTGGATGTGCTTGTTGCCGGCGAAACCGGCAGCGGCAAGGAGGTGGTGGCGACGCTGCTGCACAATTGGAGCCGGCGCCGCAACGGCAACTTCGTGGCGCTGAACTGCGGCGCACTGCCGGAAACGGTAATCGAGAGCGAGCTTTTCGGCCACGAGCCCGGCGCCTTCACCGGTGCCCTGAAGAAGCGCGTCGGCCGTATCGAGCATGCGAGCGGCGGCACGCTTTTCCTCGATGAGATCGAGGCGATGCCGCCGGCAACGCAGGTCAAGATGCTGCGAGTGCTTGAAGCCCGTGAGATCACGCCGCTTGGCACCAATATCGTGCGCCCCGTCGATATTCGGGTCATCGCCGCGGCCAAGATCGACCTCGGCGACCCGGCCCAGCGGGGCGATTTTCGCGAGGATCTCTATTTCCGGCTGAACGTCGTCACCCTGTCGATCCCGCCGCTGCGCGAACGCCGGGACGATATCCCCCTTCTCTTCTCGCATTTCCTGACGCGGGCAGCCGAGCGTTTCAAGCGCGACGTGCCGACGCTTTCGCCGGCCGTCAGCCACTATCTGAGGTCTCATTCTTGGCCGGGCAATGTGCGCGAGCTCTCGCACTTCGCCGAGCGCGTCGCCCTTGGCGTCGAAGGTTCGCTCGGCCAACCGATTGCCGCGGCGCCGACCAGTGCCGGCCTGCCCGAGCGGATCGAGCGCTACGAGGCGGAAATTCTGAAAGAAGCGCTGCGGGCGCAGCACGGCGACGTCAAGGCGACGATCGAAGCGCTCGGCATTCCGCGCAAGACCTTCTATGACAAGCTGCAGCGGCACGGCATCAACCGTGCGGATTATGCCGATCGCCGGGGATCAGAGAAGTCCGGCCGCTAGCGCATTTCCAGGAAAAGTGCGGAGCGGTTTTCCGTCAGGAAATGCGTAAAAACGAAAAGAACGAGCGTGCCCGCGGCTTCGTCTCATCCGGAAACGCTCTACCGGGCAATCAACAGGCCTGACACGCAACCTTCGGATTAACGCTTGACGGCGCATCCGGATCGATGGCTATCTCTAGGCATTCACCAGGGGGGTCCCGTCAAGGGGCTGAGATACTGCTGGGCGGATCGGCTTTGCCGACCGAGGCGCAGTGACCCGTTGAACCTGATCCAGTTCATACTGGCGTAGGGACGGTGCAGACATTGACGCCACGATTCCGTCATTCGCGCGGAATTTCAGGCAAACATGTCTTTTCCTTCCGGCTTCAGAACTGGGTCTCCAACCGCAAACTTGGAGCCTCATCATGAATATTGCCACCAAACCCGCAGAACTCTCGGTCACAAAAGGCCCGCTTCCCGCCTCGAAAAAGGTCTACAAGCCAGGCACGATCCATCCCGACATCCGCGTTCCCATGCGCGAAATCACCCTGCACCCGACGTCGGGCGAGCCGCCGGTCACCGTCTACGACGCCTCCGGTCCCTACACCGTAGAAGATGCCAACATCCGCATCGAGGATGGATTGCCAAGACCGCGCCGCGACTGGATCATCGCTCGCGGCGATGTCGAAGCCTATGACGGGCGCGACGTGCGGCCGGAAGACAACGGCTTTGCCTCCGGCGACCGGCTGACGCCGACCTTTCCCCTCCGTCACGCGCCGCTGCGCGCAACCGGCCGGCGCGCGGTGACGCAGCTTGCCTATGCGCGGGCCGGCATCATCACGCCCGAGATGGAGTTCGTCGCCATCCGCGAGAACCTTGGCCGCGACGCTGCACGCGCCGCGCTACGCGACGGCGAAAGCTTTGGCGCCCATATCCCCGATCACGTCACGCCCGAATTCGTCCGCCAGGAGATTGCCAGCGGCCGCGCCGTGCTGCCGGCCAACATCAACCACCCAGAATCCGAACCGATGATCATCGGCCGGAATTTCCTGGTGAAGATCAATGCCAATATCGGCAACTCCGCCGTCACTTCGTCGATGGCCGAGGAAGTGGAGAAGATGGTCTGGGCCACCCGCTGGGGCGCCGATACGGTGATGGACCTTTCGACCGGCCGCAACATCCACAACATCCGCGAATGGATCATCCGCAACTCGCCCGTGCCGATCGGCACCGTGCCGCTCTACCAGGCGCTGGAAAAGGTCAACGGCATCGCCGAGGATCTCACATGGGAAGTCTATCGCGATACGCTGATCGAGCAGGCGGAACAGGGGGTCGATTACTTCACCATCCATGCCGGTGTCCGGCTGCACTATATCCCGCTGACCGTCGACCGCGTCACCGGCATCGTCTCGCGCGGCGGCTCGATCATGGCGAAATGGTGCCTGCACCACCACAAGGAGAGCTTTCTCTACGAGCACTTCGAAGAGATCTGCGACATCTGCCGCGCCTATGACGTCTCGTTTTCGCTCGGCGACGGCCTGCGTCCGGGCTCGATCGCCGATGCCAATGACGCGGCGCAATTTGCCGAACTGGAAACGCTGGGCGAGCTGACGAAGATCGCCTGGGCGAAAGACTGCCAGGTGATGATCGAGGGCCCCGGCCACGTGCCGATGCACAAGATCAAGGAAAACATGGACAAGCAGCTCGCTGTCTGTGGCGAGGCGCCGTTCTATACGCTTGGGCCCCTGACGACCGACATCGCCCCGGGCTACGACCACATCACCTCGGGCATCGGTGCCGCGATGATCGGCTGGTTCGGCACGGCCATGCTCTGCTATGTGACACCGAAGGAACATCTGGGGCTTCCCGACCGCAACGACGTCAAGGTGGGCGTCATCACCTACAAGATCGCGGCCCATGCCGCCGATCTCGCCAAGGGGCACCCGGCGGCCCGCACCCGCGACGACGCCCTGTCGCGCGCCCGCTTCGAGTTCCGCTGGGAGGACCAGTTCAACCTGTCGCTCGATCCGGAAACCGCCCGCTCCTTCCACGACGAAACCTTGCCGAAGGAGGCGCACAAGGTCGCGCATTTTTGCTCCATGTGCGGGCCGAAATTCTGCTCGATGCGGATCTCGCACGACATCCGCGCCGAGGCGCAGAAGGAAGGTTTTCAAGCGATGGCGGCCAAGTATCGTGAGGGTGGCGACCTCTATATGCCGGTCGACAGCGAGGCAGACGTTCGGGGATAACCACGCCAGAAGGGGCGGCGACCCCGCCCCTTCTGGCGCCCGGCGGGCTCCGGCACTCTTTACGCAATGGCCCATCTCTTCTTCATGCTCGGGCTCGACCCGAGCATCCACATTGGAGGCAGCCGGCTTGTCGATACGAGGCTGACACAGAGGTGCCGGCTGGATGCTCGGGTCAAGCCCGAGCATGACGGTGTGAGAGGAATTGCTGCCGCATCAGCATCTTGATCGCTCCAAGGAGGTCGCACCCGGCCCCTTCCGGCGCCCTAAGGGCTACCTGCAAGCCGGACGGCGACGTCGAGCAGGACATTGGCACCGGCGACGAGATCTGCCGGATCCGTGTGTTCGCGCGGATTGTGGCTGATCCCGTCGCGGCTCGGCACGAAGATCATCGCCGCCGGCGCGATGCGCGCGATCATCTGGGCGTCGTGGCCGGCGCCGGAGGTCATCCGCCGGCTCTTCAGCCCACGGGCCTTCGCGGAAACTTCAATCGCCGCGACGATCGCACCGTCGAAACTGACGGGCTCGAACCGGGCGAGACGCTCGACAGAGACGATCACATGCTCTTCCTGCTCAAGCCGGTCGAGAAAGCCGGAAAGCGCGCTTTCAAGTGCCCTCAGGCGATCCTCGTCCGGGTCGCGCAGGTCGATGGTAAAGACCGCGCGCGAGGGGATCACGTTGATCGCGTCCGGCTCGAAGCGCATGGTTCCGATCGTCGCAACGCTCGGCGCGTTTGATCGCGCGATGTGCTCGCGCAGGAACAGGCCGACGCGCGCGGCAGCAAGGCCCGCATCGGAGCGCATTGCCATCGGCGTCGTGCCGGCATGATTGGCAACGCCGTCGATGGTCACGCGCTGCCAGGAAATCCCTTGCAGATTTTCGACGGCGCCGATCGTGGTCGCTTCGCGCTCAAGCACCGGCCCCTGCTCGATGTGCAATTCAACATAGGCATGAGGTTTCAGAAAGCCGGGCTCCGCGGTGCCGGCGTAACCTATGCACGCGAGTTCCGATCCGAGCGTCGTGCCATCGGTTCCGACCGTCGCAAGCGCGGCTTCGACCGCAAGGCCGCCCCCATGAACAAGCGACCCCAGCATATCGGGCGCGTAGCGCACCCCCTCCTCGTTGGTAAAGGCCGCGACGACGATCGGGCGGACAGGCGCGAATCCCTGCTCCTTCAGTGTCTCGATGACTTCGAGGGCGGCCAGCACGCCGTAGCTGCCATCGTAGATGCCGGCATTGATGACCGTGTCGATATGGGAGCCGAGCATTAACGGCGATTGCCCGGCGTTATCCTGGCTTTGCCAGACGCCGAAGATATTGCCGATGCGGTCGACGGCGATCTCCAGCCCCGCGGCCCGCAGCCAAGCGACTAGGCGGTCCCGCCCGAGCTTGTCGGTGGCAGACGCAGCAAGCCGTGTCAGTTGCCCCTGATCGTTGCGCCCGATCGCGCCGAGTTCGCGGATGCGGGTAAGCAGACGTTCGGCATTAATGGACTGATGAGACATGACGGCGCCGCCTTCAATCGTGTTTGTATTGAGCATCGCGACTGTCACTGCCCCACATCCGGTGCGGCCAGCCGTTGCCGGACGATTTCGGCGTGGAACCGGGCACCGAAGATCAAGGCATCGTCATTGAAGTCGTAATGCGGATTGTGCAGCGGCGCGGATTCCTGGCCGTTGCCGATAAAGACGAAGCAACCCGGCACATGCGCGAGGAACCGGGCAAAATCCTCCGATCCGGTCATCGGCTCGGCGGCGACGGCGACATTGTCCGTCCCGAACACCGCACCGGCCGCTGCGAAGGCATGATCGACGAGAGCCGGATCGTTGAGCAGCGGCACGAACTCACGCGTATAGGTCACCTCGACCTCGCAGCCATAGGCATCCGCCGTCCCCTTGGCGATCGTGCGCATCTGCTGTTCGATCCTGGCGCTCACCTCAGGTCGGAAGCTGCGCGCATCACCGAGAATGCGGGCCAGGCCTGGCAAGGCATTGCGCGTGCCGTCGGTGATCAATTCGGTCACGGAGACGACGGCGATATCGGCCGGAGAGAGCCTTCGCGAAACGATGGTCTGGAGATTGACCACTGTCGCGCAGGCAGCGACCAGCGTCTCGTTGCCCGCGTGAGGTCGCGCGGCATGGCCGCCGACGCCCTTGAGCGTGACCTCGAAATTGTCTTCGGCCGACATGATGGCGCCGGCACGGGTCTCGAACTTTCCGACCGGCAGGCCCGGCATGTTGTGCAGCCCATAGATCTCGTCGAAGGGAAAGCGTTCCAGCATGCCATCGGCGAGCATGGCAAGTGCACCCTTCCCCCATTCTTCAGCTGGCTGGAAAACGAAGCGCACGGTCCCGTCAAAGCCGCCCTCCTCGGTCAGCAGCTTCGCTGCGCCGAGCAGCATCGCCGTATGGCCGTCGTGGCCGCAGGCGTGCATCGTGCCGGGCCGGGTAGAGCAATAGGCAATTGTCCCCTGTTCCGCGATACGCAGCGCATCCATATCGGCACGCAGCGCTATGGCGCGATTTCCCGTTCCATGCCGCAGCGTGCCGATCACCCCGGTGCCACCGATACCTTCGGCGACCTCGTCCAGGCCGAACTCCCGCAGCTTGGCGGCAACGAAGGCCGCTGTCCGCTTTTCCTCGAAACCGAATTCCGGATGGGCGTGCAGGTCATGACGCCACGCCGTCATCTCCGCCACAAGCTTGTCGATATCCGTGTTTGCCATCCGCGTCATACCCTTTCCAATTTCTCAGCCCCGGCGACATCAGCCGGCGCGAGGCCAACCAGCTCTTCGTAGCGTTCAGGATCCGTGGCACCTTCGGTATTGATCACCAGGATCCGCGAATTGGCATCAAGGCCGAGGGCGGCGCGCATGTTCGGGTCTCCGGCGACCGTGATGAGGCCAGCCAGCCCGACACCGCCGCTTTCACCAGCAACGATTGCCGGATCGCCCCCTTTCGGGCGAGCGAGGCGGTTCATGATCGAAACGGCATCCTCCTCGTCGATCATCATGAAGGCGTCGGCAACACGCGAAAGAATGCGCCAGGCGACAAGAGAAGGCTCGTAACATTCGAGCATCGCCATGACAGTTGGCTCGCCATGTGGCACTTTCACCGGATGGCCGGCCCTTGCCGTTTCCAGCAGGCAGGCAGCTCGGGCCGGCTCGACTACGACTAAGCGCGGCCGGTCATGACCGTAACGCAGCGCCAGTTGCCCGGCCGTTGCAGCAGCGATTCCGCCGACGCCGGCTTGCACGAAGACATGCGTCGGTGGTGCGTCGATCGTCCGCAAGGCTTCGCACAAAAGCGCCGTATATCCCTGCATGACCAGACCGGGAATATATTCGTATCCCGGCCAGGAGGTGTCCGATACGACGGTCCAGCCACGCTCGTTGCAGACCTTCGCCGCAAACTCCACCGAGTCGTCATAGGTTCCTTCGACCCGGACGATCTCGGCGCCGTAATGCGCAATCGCCTCTATGCGTTTCTGGCTGACACCGGAATGCACGAAGATCACCGATTTCGCACCGACAAGCTCAGCGCCCATCGCCACTGAGCGACCATGGTTGCCATCCGTGGCGCAGCCGAACGTCATTTGGCGCGCGACCGCGCGAACGTCAGGGCGCGTGAGATCGTCTATGTCGACGTCCAGGCCTGTCTGCTTCCGGACCTCGTCAAGCACCAGCCGGATCACCACGTAGGATCCGCCAAGCGCCTTGAAACTGCCGAGCCCGAGCCGATGGCCCTCGTCCTTGACGAAGATTGCTCCGACCCCGAGTTCGGCCGCAAGCGCCGGCAAGGAATGAAGCGGCGTCGGCCGATGATCGTCACGGCGCGATAGCTGCCGCTCAACCTCTGCAGCCGCAGCAATCGAGAGCATTTCGGCATCGTCAGGCAGCAGCGGCGATCCGAAATCGGCATGGTGGTTGCGAATGAGCATGTGGGCAATCTCCTCGTTCGATGAAGTTATATTTCACCGAACGAGAGAAATGCGCTCTAAATGGAGAGCCCTTACGCAAGTTTGTAAATGACAATGAGGAAATGATGGCCGTTTCAAAGAGCACATCGGCGGAGCTCGACCGCTTCGACCTGGCAATCCTCTCAATCCTGCAGAAGGACAACACGACGCCACAGCGACAGATCGGCGAGGCCGTCAACCTGTCTGCGCCGGCCGTGCAACGGCGGATCAAGCGCATGGAAGAAACTGGGGTCATCCGCAGCAATGTCGCGGTGATCGAGCCGGCGCGGGTCAACCAGGCCCTGACGATCCTTGTCGAAGTGGAGGTGGAAAGCGAGCAGATCGACCTGCTCGATGCGGCCAAGGCCGCCTTCTCGGCCGCTCCGGAAGTCCAGCAATGCTATTACGTCACGGGCGACGTGGATTTCATGCTTGTCGTGATCGTGCCGACGATGGGCGATTACGAAGCCTTCACCCGCCGCATGTTCTTCGGCAATCCCAACATCCGGCGCTTCCGAACCTTCGTGACTATGGACCGCGTCAAGGTCGGTCTGTCAGTGCCGGTGGAAAAGCCGCGCTGAAGGCTACTTTCGTCCGGCGAGCGCCTTCTTCTCCGCCTCCGCCTCCAGAGGTGCGCCGGCACCGATCGAGGTCAGATAGGCATCGACGGTTTCGAGCGACAAAGCCGGCGCAAATCCTTCACCGCTTTCGGGTGTGACGATCGCCAGTTGCGTCTGCCAGCGTCCGGCGTTTCGGCAGGCAACCGACACGAAATCCGGCTGATCCGGCCGCTTCATCTCATATTCGCGGCAAATCTGCTCGCCGCCGACCTGGAACGTCGCAAGGCCGCCGTGCCGGTGCTCATCAGTGCCTCGCCGATGACGAGCGTGCCGGCGAGAAACAGGAGCAGGTTCCACTCGACTGTTTTCAGTGCCTTGCGAAAGGACAACCCCGAGACCTTTTCCGAGGCCATGACGAGGGCGCCGATCAAGGCAACGAAGGGCAAGGCAACGCCATGAAGGCCCGATGTCGCAAGCGCCAGAACGATGAGCGCCGTCACCGCCAGCAGCGTCCGCTCCTGCGCATTGAGCGGCTGCCTTTCAGCCGGCGTGCATGGCTCGAAAGCAGCGTTACGATCCTCGGCGCCGAGGAAGAACCGCAGGATGAGGCCACAGGCAATCAGGCTCGTGACCAATCCGAACGGGGCAGCCAGCAAGGCCCAATCGAGGAAATCGGGCGCTTTGCCGCCGCTGCGACGGATGAAATCGACCGCCACCAGATGGGCGCCGGCACCGGTCAGCGAGGCGGCGGCCGAAAGCAGGATCACCGACGGGAAAAGCAAGGCAAGCGCCCGTGTCACGCCGGGCCGGCCAATGGCGGCCGTCAGCCCCAGAAAGACCGGCATGAAGATTACCGCCCGTGCTGACGTGGATGGGATGATGAAGGCGGTCGCAAAGATCGTCAGAGTTACAGCCCAGAAAAGGCTGCTGACGCGCTGGAACGGTGCCAGCAGCCGGAAGGTGAGACGCTCCACCAGCCCGGATGCCTGAAGCACCGAGGCAATGACGAAGGCGGCGATCATCAACCAGACGATATCGTTGCCGAGCGCTGCAAACATCGCCTCTTCGCTGACGGTACCGGTGGCGCCCAAAGCCAGCGCTCCGGCAAGCGCCACCGGCGTTTCAGGCAGGTCGAAGATCGTCCAGCAGACAAGCGTTGTCGCAAACACCATCAGCGCCAGACGCATCGGCATGGTCAGCCCATCAGCGGCAACAAAGATCAGGATCGTCGCGAAGATCAGCAGCGACCCGGTCAACAGCCGCACTTGGCGCAGCGGCATCTGACCGGCTCGCGGTGAAAACTCCCGCGCGACAACCGACCGTCATGATGTCTCGATGAGGGCCTAACGGTGCTGCACGCGGTTTATTCCCGCCCGAAGCACGGCCCGTTTCAATTTGTTGATCGGACGAGGTAGTTGCGCGCACTTCGGCCAGCGCGCCTGTCAATGTTCACGCCGTGCGCCATATCAATGTAGTGGACCGCGAAATGCCGGCAGTCTTGGGCTACGGTTCACCGTTGGAGGAAGCGAATTATGTTCGTCAGGGAATTGTCGCGTGAGGAATGTATCGCCCTCATCTCCTCGCACCATATCGGTCGGCTGGCCTGTGCCAGGGATGACCAGCCCTACATCGTCCCCATCCAGTACGCCTCTGCCGCGAACCGGCTATACGGCTTCTCCATGCCCGGACAGAAAGTCGACTGGATGCGCTCAAATCCTCGTGTCTGTGTCCAGATCGACGAGTTCTCTGACAGGGGAAGTTGGAAAAGCGCGGTCATCTACGGCAGGTATCGGGAGTTGCCGGATACGGAGCAAGGGCATCAAGAGCGCCTGCAGGCATGGTCGCTGCTGGAGAAGCGCACCAACTGGTGGGAACCGGGCGGTTTGAAGCCGGCGGAGCAGGGTGTCGTCGGAACGTCTCCACATCTGTTCTTTGTCATCGAGATCGACGAGATGACCGGGCGCGCCATGGACGAAGATCCGGTGGACATCTCCTCGCATTAACGAGAAGACGCCCAAGCTGGGAGGCCTGGCTCATCGAGACGACGGGGGGTGCTCCCCGCCAGCCAGCCTCAGCCGATCCGTATCAAGCGCCCTTGCGCGCGACCACGGGCACGTAATGTTCGAGTTCCGGCGCGGGGAACTGCAAGGTGGCGTTGATCTCTGCGGAGCGATAAAGCCCCATCAGCATCTCGACCACGGCCAGACCGTCCTCGAAAGTTTCGAGCGGCTTCTGGCCCTTGCGGAAGCATTCGACCATGTGGCGGTTTTCGTCGGTATACCCGTAGACGCCAGCCTCGTCCTCGAGCACCGGCATCAGCCCCTGCTCGGCATTCTGCTTTTCGACCAGATCCTCGCCTTCCGACCCCGTGACTTCGCGAGACATGAAGATCTTCAAGCCCGTGCTCAGCGAATTGTATTCGAGCGCATATTCCGGTCCGAGCAATTCGAGCTGGATGCGCAGGCCGGCGCCGACATAGGCCCAGGAGGTCGTCGCTTCGATCATCAGTTCGTTGCCGTCCTGATCCTCGAGTGTCACCGTCGCGCGCGCAAAATCCTCCGAAGGGCGGTTGCGATAGTCCACATCGTTGCCGAAGCGCTTGCGCAGCTGTTCGGCATAGTTGGGACGTGTCCATTTCAGGTTGGCGACGGTGCCGTTGACCGACTTGATCTTCAGTGAATTGCGCGGCGCACCGGGCGCGGTCAAGAGATAGCGCGCCACCTCGACGCTGTGGCACATCATGTCGGAGAGAACACCGCCGCCCTGCTTGTCGCCCTGCCAGAACCAGGGCTCGTGCGGACCGGAATGTTCCTCTGCCGCCCGCGCAAGATAGGGTCTGCCGGTGGTGGAGGCGGCGCGACGCCAGATGATTTCCTTGCCGCGCAACACCGGCGTGCAGAACACCTGATTTTCGAGATAGCCATGATTGAGGCCGGCATCTTCGGCCAGCGTCAGCATCTCGCGGGCTTCCGCCACCGTGCGCGCCAAGGGCTTCTCACAGGCGACCGCAAAGACCTTGCTGCGGCCTGACTTGATCGCCCCGTGCAGGGCGCGCATCACGTCGAGGCGCGTATAGTTCGGCGACAGGATCCAGATCGCGTCGACGTCGTCGGCTGACAGCAGCGCTTCCAGGCTCTCATGCGTGCGGCAGGAGCCGAGCCCGAGCGTTTCGACTTCCTTCGCAAATTTTTCGCGGTTTTCCGCCTTGCGGCTGAAGACGCCCGTCACTTCGACATTGCGCACGCCGATCATCGATTTCAGGTGGAAATGGGCGATGAAGCCCGTTCCGACGAAACCCACGCGCAGCGTGTGCTTCGGTAGCTGTGTCATTTTCTTCTCCCAGATTTTTCGGCCGGAGCATGATGCCGAAAGTGTAAGCGGTTTCGGTCGACATCATGCTCGCCTTATGAGTGACGTGGCGCGGTGGTGCTGGCCCGAATGCTCAGGGTCGTCGGCAGCACTATGGGCGGCGCATGCGCCACCTCCTCGCCGGAAAGCATACGAAGCAGCAGCGACATCGCCGTTCTGCCGATGTCGGCGCGCGGCTGGTTGACCGTGGTCAGCGGCGGATAGAAAGCCTTGCTCAGATAGAGGTCGTCGAAGCCGACGACGGAAACATCACCAGGCACATCACGGCCGAGGCGACGCAACTCGTGAATGGCGCCATAGGCCATTTCGTCGTTGGCGGCGAATATCGCCGTCGGCGGCTCGGCCAAGGCAAACAATTGGCCGCAGCAGAGCTGGCCGGTTTCAAGCAGGTAATCGCCCCGAGCCTCGTAGCCGTCAGGGATCGCAAGGCCGGCCTCGTGCATCGCGGCGCGATAACCGTCTCGGCGGTGAATGGCCATCACTTCGGGCAGCGGCCCGGCGATGTGGGCGATCTTGCGGTGACCAAGCGAGATCAGATGCTCGACCGCAGCCCTGGCGGCGGCAAGGTTGTCGACCTGCACATGCGGCAGCCCCGAGTCGTCGATCATTTCCAGCGCGACGACGACGGGCAGATGCGCCAGGTCGAGACCAGCATCATGCCCTGCCGGCGGCAGCTTGCCGGTCATCAGGATCATGCCGTCGGCATGGCCATCGCGCAG
Organism: Ensifer canadensis; assembly: GCF_017488845.2. NCBI lineage: Bacteria > Pseudomonadati > Pseudomonadota > Alphaproteobacteria > Hyphomicrobiales > Rhizobiaceae > Ensifer > Ensifer canadensis. The sequence continues at coordinate 530,581 of NZ_CP083371.1, read as the reverse complement.
CATGTTGAAATACTCCGTCTCGCGATCCGGATCGTTCTCGGTGTTGCCCATGAGCACGGAGTAGCCGGCCTCGCGCGCCGTCGCCTCGACGCCTTTCAGAATGTCGAGATAGAACGGGTTGCCGACGTCGCGCACGACCAAGAGCACCGACATCGACTTGCGGGTGCGCAGGTTGCGGGCGCTGACGTTCGGCCGGTAGTTGAGTTCGCGGGCAAGCGCATGGATGCGCTGGCGCGTTTCCGCCGTCACCAGGCCGGAATCGCTGAGCGCCCGCGACACGGTGGCAACGGAAACGCCGGCACGCTCGGCAATATCCTTGATCTTCGGCCTGTGATCGCTCATGTCCGCATCGCCTTTCCGCGGCCGTAAAACAGCATCAAGAGCAGCAATGTCGCGCCGAACACCATCTGACGGCCGGATTCATCGATGTTGACGGTAGTCAGGATGCCCTGGAGGATCACCAGCAACAGCGCGCCTGCCATGGTGCCGGTGTATCCGCCCTTGCCGCCGGCAAGCGACGTACCGCCAAAGACGACCGCGATGATCGAGGACAGCATGTATTGCTCGCCGACATTGGCGAAGGACGAGCCGGAATAGCCAAGCAGGCAGAGGCCTGCGATCGCCGCGAACATGCCGGAGATCATGAACAGGCCGATGCGCATGCGGCGGACCGGCACGCCGGCCATATAGGCCGCATGTTCGTTGGAACCGATCGCATAAATGCGATGCCCGAAGACGGTGCGGTTGAGCATGAAGGCCATAAACAGGCCGACGGCGATCCAGAGCCAGATGATGCCGGGAATGCCGAACACCAGCGGCTGGGTGACGAAGGCGGAAAGACCGGGTGCCGCGCGGCCGGAGGGAATGCCGTTGCGGATGACGACCAGCAGGCCCTGGAGCACGCCGAGCATGCCGAGCGTCATGACCAGCGGCGGGATACGCAGCAGCGTGACACCCAGCCCGTTCAGGAGGCCGAAGAAAGCCCCGGTCGCCACGCAGGCAAGGATCGCCGGCAGGATGCCGCCGTCGGCGCCGTTCATGACATTGCCGGCAATGATCGCCGAAAGCGAAACGACGCCGCCGACCGAGAGATCGATGCCTTCGCGGCCGCCGAGAATGACGACGTTCTGGCCGGCCGCAACAATGCCGAGCAGCGAGGCGACAATCAGCAAGCGCAGGATCTGGTCGGCCGAGGCAAAGCCCGGTGACAGGCTTTCGCCAAGATAGAGAAGTGCCACGATCAAAAGCAGCGCGATGACCAGCGGCTTCTTGAGGAAGGAAATAACGGCGTTCATGCGCGTGCCCTCCGGCCGGCAAGCACGCCTGCCATCAAGACGAGGAGGATGGCGAGACCTTGAACGAAGTTCTGCCACTCCGACGGCGTGCCCATGAAGAAGACGAGCGAGTTGACGAGACCGATCGTCAGCGCGCCGAGCAGAGAACCGACCACGGTCGTCCAGCCGCCGGCAAGCGCGCTGCCCCCGAGCACGACGGCCGCGACGCTATAGAGCGTCATCTTGCCACCGACGAGCGGATCGCCGCTGGCGGTGTCGCCGGTCAGGCAGAACGCTGCGAGCGCCGAAAACAGGCCGCAGAGCGCATAACCCTTGATGCGGACCAGGACCACGGGAAGACCGGTCTGGTAGGCCGCCTGCTGGTCGTCACCGACGGCCAGAAGCTGGGTGACGAGGCGGGTGCGCGACAAAAGGAAGAGCAGAACAGCGAGTGCTGCAAGCACATAGAAGACGAAGGGAAGACCGAGCAACCGCCCGCCATAGGTCCGCCAGAACAGCGCCGGCGCCGGCGTGCCGGCCACTGGCATGACATAGAGCGCAACGCCGGTGAAGAAGATACTGGTCGCAAAGGTAGCGACGATCGCCTGCAGCCTGAGCGCTGCAACGACGATGCCGTTGATAACCCCACAGACGAGCCCGAGCAGAATGCCACAGATCAAGGCACCGATGACGGCGCCGGCGCCACCACCCCATTTTTCCATCAAAACGACAATGGCGACATTGACGAGTGACAGCGTCGCACCGGCCGACAGGTCAATATCCCCTGCGGAAACGACATAGGTCTGGGCGATCGCCAGCATGATCAGCGCCATATAGGTGCTGAGCAGCCCCGTCAGCGAGCGGTAGCTCAAGCTGTTGGGCGAGAACACGCCGTTCAACGCCAGAAGCGCGACGACAATGACCAGCGCCGGCAGGAACGGATAGCGCTCGAGCCAGAGTTTTAGCCCACCGGCGCGGGAAGGTCGAATTTCTGTCGTGGTCGGTGTCATCACGCGGCCTCGTATGCAGCCTGGTAAAGATTGTAGCGGGTGCGATCCTCGCCGGTGAGCTCGCGAGTGACCGACCCGCCGTTGAAGACGAGGATGCGGTTGGCATTCCCGAGCAATTCGGCGTCCTCCGAGGAATAGAGCAGGATGCCGAGCCCCTCGCCTGCCAGTTGGCGAATGAGGGCAAAGAGATCGGCCTTGGCCGAGAGGTCGATGCCCTTGGTGGGGTCGTCCAGCAGCAGCACATCCGGCCGATCGATCAGCCAGCGGGCGATGATCACCTTTTGCTGGTTGCCGCCGGAAAGCGAGTTGATCGGATGCAGGAGACTCGCGAACTTCGTATGCATCGCCTCAAGCGCCGGCATCGCCTTTTCCTTGAGCGTTGACGGACGTGCAATCATCAGCCGATCACGCAGGTAATGGATGGGCGTCACATTCTCGATGATCGGTCTGCCGGCAATGACGCCGTCGCGACCGCGGTCACCCGAGACATAGGCGCAACCGCGCCGGATGGCGTCGCGCGGGCTTCTCGCATCGAGACGATCGCCGCCGATGCGGATTTCGCCCGCAGTTGTGGAGCCGGCGCCGAAAATCGCCCGCAACACCGCCGATTGCCCCTGGCCGTGAAGCCCGCCGAGACCGAGGATCTCACCCTTGGCGACCTCGAAGCTGACATTGCGGAAACCGGCACCCGACAGCTTGTCGACGGTCATGGCGTCGCCGGCCGAAAAGCTTGCCACGGCAGGCACTGAGGACTGCGAGGCCGGCATGTCGCCGGCGCCGCCGACCATCAGCCGGATGACCGCGGCAGGATCGGTCTCGTTCAGATTGAGCGTCTTGATCGTCTCACCGTCGCGAATGATCGTCACCCGATCACCGATCGCGGTGATCTCGTCCATGCGGTGCGAAATGAAAATGATGCCGCGGCCGTCGCGCTTTAGCCCGCGCAGGATATCGAAGAAGCGGTCGACCTGTGCCCTGTCGAGTGCCGAGGTTGGCTCGTCGAAGATCAGGATCGGGGCTTCACTTGCCAGTGCCTTCATGATCTCGACAAGCTGTCGCTGATCGGCGCGCAGATTGCCGACGAGCGTCTCGGCCGCAAAACCATCACCGGAAACGCCGGAGAAAAGATCGATGTAGCGCGCCGCGCGCGCCTTCAGGGCGGCACGGTCGATAAAGATTCCGGCTTTGACCGGCAGCATGGCAAGGCAGATATTCTCCTCGACCGAGCGGTTTCCGGCAAGGCTGAGCTCCTGGTAGAAGATGCCGATGCCCTGCGCCCTGGCCGATTGCGGCCCTGATATCGTGACCGGCCGACCGTCGATGAGGATCTCTCCGCCATCGGGGCGCACGCTGCCGGCAATGATCTTGCACAATGTGCTCTTGCCCGAGCCGTTCGAGCCCATGAGCACATGGACTTCGCCGGCGGCGATCTCAAGGTCGCCGCGGCGCAAAGCCAGGGTGGCGCCGTAAGCCTTGCTTACGCCGTTCATCTTAAGTTTCGACATGAGGATCGTCCGTATGATCGGGTCAGAAGCGCCGGGCGGACCACGAGATCCGCCCGGTCTTGAGCGCTTACTTGAAGAGCGCTTCAGCGTCTTCGATTGAAAGGGCGCTGGTGTAGGAGTAGTAGCCCGGCTTGCCGTCGACCTGCTTGGCGGCATCCGCCAGGTTCTTGGAGTCGATGAACGGGATCGGCAGGTACATGGCGTTCTTGTACTGGCCAGCCGTTGCCGGTTCCTTCAGTTCCTTGCCCTGCAGCATGAGGACGGCGACATTGAGCGCGCTTGCCATGACGCCGGGCGGATTGACGGTCGCGCCGGAGTTCAGCTTATCCTTGCTCCAGAGATCGATGAAGTCCTTGCGGATCTCGCCGGTTGCTGCGATCTGGCTGGCCTTGCCGGCATCCATGATCGACTTCCAGGCGCCGGCAGCCATGCCGTCCTGCACGACGACGCCGTTGACGTCAGGATAGGTCGCCAGGATGTTCTGCATGGCCTGTTGGCCCTGCGCCTGATCCCAGTTGGCGTTGACCTCGTTGACGACTTGGATATCCGGATAGTCCTTGAAGACGCTCTTATAGCCGGCGACCCGCATCTCGTTTGCCGGGTGGCCTGCGACGCCGTTGATCGCCACGACCTTGCCCTTACCACCGAGCGTTTCGGCAAGCCACTTGGCACCGGCCGCACCCCATGCCGTCTGGTCGATGCCGACATAGGTGGCATCCGGCGAAGAGACTTCGGCATCAGTGGCGATCACCAGAATGCCCGCTTCCTTCGCCTGCGCGAAGATCGGGTCGAAGGCCGTCGGGCTGTTGGGGTTGATGATGATGGCGTTGACGCCCTCGGCAATGAAATTGCGCACATGGGCGATCTGCCCGGGCACGTCGACATTGGCGCTCTGGACGCTGACTTCGACGTCGACGCCCTTTTCCTTCCATTTTTCCGCGGCCGCCTTGGCCTCGTCGATCATCTGCGTGCGCCACTCGCTGCCGACCCAACCATTGGACAGACCAATCTTGAAGGTCTCGGCATTGGCGAGCGAGGCGGAGATGGCAATGGATGCGACGGTGCCGAGTGCTACGGCGATAAGCTTCTTCATAAGATCCTCCCAAAATCTTGCGAGAACCATGAAGCCAGAAAATGTAATCGATTTCAATGGGGGTTTTCAGCGATTTTTGATGGGTTTTTCGAATTTCTGTCGTGAACCTGCGCAAGGTGTGATCTGGCCGGGCCAATCGCCCGGATTGCTGGGGAAAGTTGGCGCTTTCCGTGCCGCTCGTCCCCACTTGGCCGTATGTGTCCTTGGCCATCGAGGCGGCACATGCAAAAGCAAGGCAAGGCGAAAGCTCGATTCGCATCCGCACTCGGCCAAAGCAGGACCGCGACCATGAAATGACAGAAGCGATGAGCGGTTTTGCAGAAGCCGCCTTCAACCCAGCGACCTGTTGCTGGAACTGCAACACTTCGTTGCTCGCCGACCGGCTAGCCGGCATTTGCCCTCAGCCAATAGTGTTAAGTTTGGGCAAAGAACAACAACTGGTCCCCAACCAGAGGAGAACATCATGACCGGAAAACCCGGAGCCGCCGCAGGCGGGCTCTATCTGCACATCCTTGTGCTCGCGATCGTCATCGTCTCCGAGCTGATCGGCATTCAACGCCTGTCGATCAGCCTCGGCACCGTGATCTTCCTGCCGATCCTTTATGCCTTCGCACTCGGCATCATGCTCAATCCCGCCATTTTCAAGGCGAGCGCCAAGTTCATTTCCAAGGATGCGGTCAAGCTGTCCGGCGCCATGATCACCGTTGCGATCATGCCTTTCATTGCCAAGTTCGGCACAACAGTCGGACCACAGATCTCCAAGATCATCGAGGCCGGACCGGCACTCGTGCTCCAGGAACTCGGCAATCTCGGCACGATCCTCATCGCCTTCCCGGTCGCCGTGTTCCTATTGAAGATGGGCCGCGAAGCCGTCGGCGCCACCTATTCGATCGATCGCGAGCCCAACATCGCGCTGATCGCCGACAAATACGGCCTCAACTCGCCGGAAGGCGCCGGCGCCATGGGAGTCTATGCCACCGGCACACTCATCGGCACATTCGTCTTCGCGATCATGCCGCCGCTCGTCCACGGCCTCGGCATCTTCGACGTGCGCGCTCTTGCCATGTCCTGCGGCGTCGGCTCCGGCTCGATGCTTGCGGCCTGCACCGGCGGTCTCGTCGCCGTCGTTCCGGACCAGAAGGACATCATCCTGGCGCTGGCAGCGGCCAGCAACATCCTGACCTACGCGACCGGCCTTTATGTCGGCATGTTCGTCGCCCTGCCGCTGACGGAATGGCTTTACAACAAAGCCCGCCCGTCCGACCGCAAAACAGCCTGATCGGGGAGACAGGAACAATGGCCAATCAAACCAACACCACCACCAATCTTGCTGATGACCTGCCGCTGAATGCGGAAGATGAGCGCAAAATCGATGTCGTCAAACACTCCGGGCTGCTGCTGATCGCCTGCGCCATCGGCCTGATCGCCAACTGGGTCGGAACGGGCACGTCGCCGCTCATCGCCCTGCCGGGCATGGCGGTGCTCTATGTCGCCTGCATCATCGGCCTCGGCTTTGCCCGCTTCGTACCCTTTTACCTGCCTGGTGTCGCCTGGGTATCGCTGATCGCGATCCTGATCACCATTCCCGGCGTCCCGGGGGCTGCCTGGGTCAGCGAACAGGTCGAGCACCTGAACTTCCTGGCGCTCGCCACGCCGGCGCTTGCCTATGGCGGCCTGGCGCTGACAGCGAGCGAATTCGCCATCGCCCGTCGTTCGGGCTGGAAGATCGTCATCGTGGCGATCTGCGTGATGATCGGAACCTATATGGGCTCCGTCGTCGTTGCCGACCTGTTCCTGAGATTGGGCCAGTAGGATAGAACAGCAGGCCGGCCGCGTTTGCGGCCGGTTTCCAATGTGCAGAGACAGGATGAACGAGATGAGCCGCCACGACATCAGCCCCGACCGTATCGCGGAAACGATCGCCTGGCGCCATCACCTGCACGCCCACCCGGAACTCGCCTTCGAGGAACGGGAAACCTCCGCCTTCATTGCCGGCAAGCTTGCCGAATGGGGCATCGCGACCAAAACCGGCTATGCCGGCACCGGCCTTGTCGGCACGCTGTCACGCGGCACTTCGACCCGCGCCATCGCCATCCGCGCCGACATGGACGCGCTGCCGATCGTCGAGGCCAGCGGCGTTGCCTACGCGTCGAAAACATCCGGCAAGATGCATGCCTGCGGCCATGACGGTCACGTCTCGATGCTGCTCGCCGCGGCGCGACAAGCCTCCGAGATGGATTTCGACGGTACCGTACACTTCATTTTCCAGCCGGCGGAAGAAGCGGAAGGTGGCGCCCGCGCCATGGTCGCCGACGGCCTCTTCCGTGATTTTCCGGCTGACGCAGTCTATGCCCTGCACAATTGGCCGGCGCTTAACGTCGGCACCTGCGTTGCCCGCGACGACGCGATGATGGCCGCCTTCGGCGTGTTCGAAATCCGCATCACCGGCAGAGGCGCCCACGGGGCGATGCCGCATGAGGGCGCCGACCCGCTGGTTGCCGCAGCCCAGATCGTCTCCGCGCTGCAGACGATTGCCAGCCGCAACGTCTCGCCGCTCGACGCAGCCGTCGTCTCCGTGACCCAGATCCACGGCGGCGATGCCTGGAATGTCATCCCGCAGGAAGCTGTCATCCGCGGCACGACACGCTGGTTTGCGAAAGAAGTCGGAGAAATCCTCGAAAAGCGCATGCGGACGCTGACGGCGGCCATCGCCGAGGGCCTCGGCTGCAGCGCCGATCTCGACTATCAGTACCGCTATCCCGCCACGATCAACGATGCTGCATCGGCCGCCTTCGTGCGCTCGGTCGCAGCAAAGGACAGTGCCCTTTCGGTCGTCGATGCCGCCCCCAGCATGGCTGCGGAAGATTTCGCCTTCATGCTGGAGCAACGCCCCGGCTGTTACCTCTGGCTCGGCGCACGCCGCGAAGGCGCCAACCCCGGCCTGCATTCACCGCACTACGATTTCAACGATGCGATCGTTCCGCAGGGCGTCGACCTCTGGACAAGGCTGATCGCCACATCTCTTGGTCGTTGACCTCAAACCGTTTCCGTCGCACATGACCACCATGGACGTGCTCGACGCGAAAGCGCTCAAGATTTTTATGGCCGTTGCCCGCATCGGATCGATCCGGGGTGCGGCCGAACACATGGGGCTGGCGCCGTCGGTCGTCAGCCGCCAGATCGCCGACACCGAACGCGAGATCGGCCTTGCGCTGTTCGAACGAACAGCACGCGGCACAGTGCTGACGGATGCCGGCGAACTCGTTCTCGAACACGGCAAGCGTGTTCTTGAAGACAACGGCCTGCTCGCCGAACAGCTCGACCAGATCCGCGGCGTCCAGCAGACGCGCATCCGCATTCGCTGCGGCGAAGGTTTTATGGCGGACCTTGTCGAACACGGGCTGTCGTCATTCTCGAGGGCGCATTCATACGTCCGCTATATCGTCGAACTCGGCAGCACCGAGGACGTGGTCGATGCCATCGCCAACAGCGACGCGGATATCGGCATCGCCTACACACCGCTGACGGACCCGCGCATCCGGGCGCTGGCAATCGCCCGCCAGCCGCTTTGCGTCATTGCTCCGATCGGGCATGCCCTCGCCAGCCGCACCGGTCTGAAACTGGCGGACTGTCTGACCTCGCCCTGCGCCATGCTCGGCAAAGGCAACGGCGTCACCCAGATCGTTGCCCGCGTCGCCGCCGACGCCGGCATGGCACTGGCGCCGTTGCTCGAAACCCATTCGATCGAAGTGTTGCGCCGTTTCGTCGCCTCCGGTCTCGGCGTCACCTTCCTGCCGAGGACCGCCGTCTCCGGCGAAATCGACCGCGGCGTCATGCAGGCGGTCGACCTTGAAGATCCGCTGCTGCGCGAGGCGAGCGCTCACCTGATGGTGCGTGCGCATCGCCGCCTGCCGCTCTCGGTAGAAAAACTCGGCCAGCATCTCGCGCAGGAAATGCAGTCCTTCAAAGCCTGAGGCTTACCGAACCGGCATCCGGACGGCCCGTTCTGCACTCAGTTCCACCGACAGGAAACCTTTACGCGAGTTGACCGTTGTAGCTCCAGGACAGAGGAGAAGGTTGAATGGCATCCGTCCGATACATCGTCGCGGACGTCGACGAGGCGGTCGCGTTTTATCGAGACAATCTCGAATTCAAGATCGACAAGCACAACCCGGGCAAGTTCGCCGCGCTGCTGCGCGACGACCTGACGCTGTATCTCAGCGCCCCAGGTGCCGGGAGCGGTGGTCAGGCCGGCGGTGATCCGAAGCCGGGCGGGTGGAACCGATTTATGATCATTACAAACGAGGTCGATGTCCTCATTGAGCGGTTGCGCCGCACTGATGCAAGATTCCGCGGTGAAATCAGCGACGGCGGTGCCGGCCGCGCCATCCTACTCGAAGATCCGTCGGGCAACGTCATCGAGCTATTCGAGTTCAAGAAGGACTGAACCTGACGTAAAGCTGATGGCGGCGGGCGGTTGCCTTCGATACGTCGTCTGCTCCTGGTCATGGCGCGTTCCGCCACCGACGTCAGGTTCCCGTCTTTGACCAAACGGACGGGCGGGATCCACGCCCATCTCAGTCGTCCGGTTTATGGGTTCACGGCTTAGATCATCGCCGTGGGCAAAGCGGCCACCAGCGCATCGACCGCAAGACGGACTTTCAGCGGCAAGTGCGGCGTGCGCAACCAAAGGGCATAGTTGTCGAACACATATCCCGGCTCGCCTTGCAACACTTCGACAAGGACGCCGGACTTGATGCGGTGGCGAACGAGCCACGACGGCAACCAGGCCAGCCCCATTCCGGCAGCCGCAGCATCGGCGATGGCCTCGAGATCGTCCAGCCGCAAGCGATTGGCGGGCGTCACTTCCAAAACCTGCTGCCCGTCGCGCGGGAAAAGCCAGGGATGCACCCATCCAGGTCTATTATATGTCACCGCATGATGGCCGCCCAGATCGTCGATCTGTCTCGGGGTGCCATGGCGCTCGACATAGGACGGCGATGCGCACACAACCATGCTGTGGCTGGCAAGCCGACGGGCGATCAGCCCGGACCTGTCCTCCAGAGTGCCGGTGCGGATGGCAAGGTCGTAACCATCCTCGGCGAGATCGACGATGCGATCGCCGAAGGAGAGCTCAAGCTCGAGCCTTGGGTATTTCCGGGCAAACTCCATCAGAATGGGCGCGACGCACCGCCGGCCGAGCAGCGCCGGCATGGTGACGCGCAACCGACCGCGCGGCTCGGAAAGCTGATCGGCCGCAAGTGCGTCTGCCGCTTCGGCCTCCGCAAGGATGACACGGCAGCGGTCATAATAGGCGCGACCGAATTCGGTCAGGCTCTGTCGACGCGTCGTGCGGTTGATCAGACGCACGCCGAGCCGCTCTTCGAGAAACCGAACATGCTTGCCGACCATCGGCCCGGAAAGGTCGAGCGCTTCCGAGGCGGCCGCAAACGAGCCGAGATCCACGGCTTTGACGAACACCGCCATGCTCGTAAGGCGATCCATATTCGAAACTCCTGGTTTCTACTGCTCTGCCAAATCCGACATTTATCGAATTCCAGCCGACGCGCATAGCTTATTCAGTTCAATCATTACGGAGTTTATGGCTGATGGCACGCGTCGTTCGTTTTCATGAGCATGGTGGTCCGGAGGTTCTGCGCATTGAGGATCACGATGTTGCCGGAGCCGGTACCGGCGAGGTCCAGATTCGCGTCAAGGCCCTTGGCCTCAATCGCGCCGAGGCGCTGCTGCGCTCGGGCCGGTACATCGAGACGCCGACATTGCCGTCCGGTCTTGGCCTCGAGGCTGCGGGGGTGATCGAAACGATTGGCGGCGGGGTCGACGGTTTCGCGCCAGGCGACGCCGTCAGCATCATTCCGCCGATATCGATGGTCCGCTGGCCCGCCTATGGTGAGCTGGTCACCGTCCCTGCCGCGCAGGTGGTCAAGCATCCGCCGTCGCTCAACTGGGAAGCGGCAGCAGCCGTCTGGATGCAATATCTCACGGCCTATGGCGCCCTGATCGACATCGCCAAGCTCGGCAGGCAAGATTTGGTCGTGATCACCGCCGCCTCGAGCAGTGTCGGATTGGCGGCCATCCAGATCGCCAACCTGGTCGGCGCAACCGCAATTGCCGTCACGCGAACCTCTGCCAAGAAGCAGGCCTTGTTCGATTTCGGCGCAGCCCATGTGATCGCCTCAGCGGAGGAAGACCTGGAAGCCCGACTGAAGGAGATTGCCGGTCCGCAGGGCATCCACGTGGTATTCGACCCGATCGGCGGGCCGATATTCGAACCGCTGACGGCGGCGATGTCACATGGCGGCATCCTGATCGAATATGGCGGCCTCAGCCCTGAGCCCACGCCTTTTCCGCTGTTTGCCGTCCTCAGCAAGACGCTGACGTTGCGTGGTTACCTCGTCCACGAGATCATCGGTAATCCCCAGCGGCTGGAGGCGGCCAAGGCCTTCATCCTCGACGGGCTGACCTCAGGTTCGTTGCAACCGGTCATCGCCAGGACCTTTCCGTTCGAGCAGATCGTCGAGGCGCATCGCTATCTCGAGACGAACGAACAGTTCGGCAAGATCGTCGTGACAATCTGACGATTGGAGCATTTCCAGGAAAAGAGCCAAGCGGTTTTCCGTCGGGAATGCCTAAAGCAAAGGGATCGGGCGTTTCTGCCACTCCGCCAAAACCGGAAACGCTCGATGCCTCGGGCCGGCATCCGCTGAACCACCGACGTTGCGGCGCCAGCAACGCAGTGTACCGGCCCCGCCGTCTACCCGCCCCGGATACCCCGTGCCACCTTCTCAGCACCAAAACAAACGCTGAGGGTGACACCGGATATGACGACGAAAGAGAGAGCGATAGGCGTGGTCGGGCTTGGAGCCATGGGGCTCGGCATGGCGACCACGCTCGCCAGCAACGGCTTTGCGGTGAAGGGCTTCGACCTTTCCGACGGCAGACGCAAGCTGGCGGACGAAGGCGGTGTGGCGCCTTGCGAAACGCTTGCCGACGTCTTCGTCGATACCGATTTCATCGTTTTCTCGCTGCCGACCGCCAAGGACGTCGCAGCCGTCGTCGAGGCCAATCTTGACGCCCTGAAGGCTGCCGACGACCGTGTCGTCATCATCGACACGTCGACGTCGGAACCCGACGTTTCGCGCGATCTCGCCGCCGGTCTCAACGCACTTGGCCACGGTTTCCTCGATGCGCCCGTCTCGGGCGGGCCGGCGGGTGCTGCAAGCGGCATGCTGACGATGATGATCGGCGGCCGTGACGCCGATGTTACCCGCGCGAAAATGGTGATCGATGCGATGGCGGCCAAGGCCCTGCATGTGGGCCCAAGCGGTGCCGGCAATGTCGCCAAGCTCGTCAACAACTTGCTTGCAGCCGCCCATATGGTGACGACGGGCGAGGGCCTGAAGCTGGCGCTTTCGGCAGGGCTAGAGCCCGAACAGGCGCTCAAGGTGCTGAACGCCGCCTCGGGCAAATCGATGATCAGCGAAGTGCATTTCCCGACCTGGGTGATGAACGACCGCTTCGACAGCGGCTTCACCATGGGCCTGATGCGCAAGGACGTGCGGCTTGCAAGTGAGCTTGCCGCCCGCACCGGCGCCGCACTGCCGCTTTCGGCGGCAGTCGCTCGGCTCTGGGCCGAAAGCCCGCTCGACAATGCCGACGACTTCACCCGCATGGGCGCCTTTCGCGCCACGGCCAACGACAACTGAGACGACAAGGGGAAGACAATGAACGACATGACCATGCCGGCCGCCAAGGCCGAGCGCATCCGCGCGCTGTTTCATGGCTTCCTGCCCGGCAGCGAGATCGGAAGCTATGTCGACGGCGTGCTGGTGGCAGGCTCCGGGCCTGAGCAGAACCTGACCGACCCGGCGACCGGCGAGGTTTTCGCCACGTTCAAGGACGCCGGCAACGACGTCATCGATGCGGGCATGGAAGCGGCGACGCGGGCGCAGCGCGAGTGGATGGCCATGACGGCATCCGCCCGCGGCCGGGTGATGAACGAGATCGCCCGCAAGATCCGTGAGCGCGCACCGGAACTGGCCGAGCTCGAAAGCCGTTCCGCTGGCCGGCCGATCCGCGATATCCGCGGCGAAGCGCTGCGGGTCGCCGAGATGTTCGAATATTATGCCGGCTGGTGCGACAAGCTGCACGGCGAGGTCATTCCGGTCCCGACCTCACACCTGAACTACATCAGGCACGAACCGGTCGGCGTCGTTGCCCAGATCACGCCCTGGAACGCGCCGCTCTTTACCGGCGGCTGGCAGATCGCACCGGCGATCTGCGCCGGCAACGGCGTCGTGATCAAACCGTCGGAGCTGACGCCGCTCAGCACGCTTGTCCTCGGAGCACTTTGCGAGGCGGGCGGCGCACCGCGCGGACTCGTCAACGTCATCGCCGGCCAGGGCGTGACCGCAGGCGCCGCGATGGTTGCCCATCAGCAGACAGCGCTCGTCGTCTTCGTCGGCTCGGCCCAGGCCGGATCTGCGATTGCGGCAGCAGCTGCGAAGAACGTCGTGCCCTGCATTCTCGAACTCGGCGGCAAGTCCGGCAACATCGTCTTTGCCGATGCGGATGTCGGCCGGGCGATCGTCGGCGCGCAGTCGGCCATCTTCTCGGGCGCCGGCCAGAGCTGCGTTGCCGGTTCCCGTCTGTTGATCCACCGCTCGGTGCATCAGCAATTCGTCGAGCGTTATGCCCGCGCCGCCGAACGCATCCCGGTCGGCGATCCCTATCTCGACGCCACCCAGATTGGCCCGATCAACAATGCCCGCCAATGGGCAAAGATCGACGAGATGGTGCGCCAGGGTGTTGCCGAAGGCGCAACGCTTGCAACCGGCGGCGCCAAGCCCGCAGCGCTTTCGTCCTCCGGCGGCTTCTTCTTTGCCCCGACCATCCTCGACAACGTCAAGCCCGACATGACCATCGCGCGCGAGGAAGTCTTCGGCCCGGTCGTCGGCGTCACGGTCTTTGACGACGAGGAAGAAGCGGTGGCGCTTGCCAACAACAACCCTTACGGTCTCGCGGGCGCTGTGTGGACACGGGACGTCGGGCGAGCCCACCGCATGGCCGCGCGCGTGCGCGCCGGCACGTTCTGGATCAATGGCTACAAGACGATCAGCGTGATGTCGCCCTTCGGCGGCTTCGGCCGCTCCGGATACGGCCGCTCCAGCGGCCGCGACGCGCTGCTCGCCTACACCCAGACAAAGAGCGTCTGGGTCGAAACCGCGGAAAATCCTGCCGTCGTCTTCGGCTATGCCCCGGAGGCGTAGGGCAGTCGAGCGAATGAAATGACAGAAGGGCCGGCGACGCCGACCCTTCTCTCTTGCTCGGGGCCGTTTCGTCAGGCGGCGCGGCTCCAGCTTTCGCGCGTTGCAACACCTTCCAGCTTGAACTTCGCCAGCATCGTGCGGAGCTGGCGGCTTTCTTCGGCGAGCGTTCCGCTCGCAGCCGTCGTTTCTTCAACCATTGCCGCATTCTGCTGGGTCATCTGGTCCATGTGGTTGACCGAGGTATTGATCTCCTGCAGTGCGGTTGCCTGTTCGCGTGCGGCGGTCGCGATCGTATTGACGTGGCCGCTGACATTGTTGACCAGGGTCTCGATCTCCAACAGCGCCTCGCCGGTCGAGCGCACCAGCGACACGCCGTTTTCGACCTCGCTTGCGGAGCTGTGGATCAGCGTCTTGATCTCCTTGGCGGCGTTCGCCGAACGCTGCGCCAACTCGCGGACTTCCTGGGCGACGACGGCAAAGCCGCGTCCGGCCTCGCCGGCACGGGCGGCCTCGACGCCAGCGTTGAGCGCCAGTAGATTGGTCTGGAAGGCGATCTCGTCGATCACCGAGATGATCTGGTTGATCCGGTTCGACGAATCCTCGATGCGGCCCATGGCGTCGATTGCGCTGCGCACGATCGCACCCGATCGTCCGGCACTGTCCTTGGTGGCGCGCACCATCTCGTGCGCCTCATTGGCCCGCGCAGACGCGGTCCGGACCGTCGAGGTGATTTCGTCGAGGGCCGCCGCTGTCTCTTCGAGTGCTGCCGCCTGTTGCTCGGTACGCTTCGACAAATCGTTAGCCGCCGAGCTCAACTCCACCGAATTGTCGTTGATCGTGCCCGCCGCAGTACGGACGTTCTGCATCGTCGAGCGCAGGGTCACCATCGTGGCGTTGACGTTGGTCTGAAGCTCGGCGAACGCGCCGTGGAATTCACCGCGCATGGATTGCGTCAGGTCGGCGTCTGCGAGTGCTGCCACGACGCGGCGGACCTCGTTGACCGTCAAATCGACGCTCGATACCAGCTCGTTGACGCTGGCGGCAAAGCGGTTGAGGTCCTCGTTATCGTAGTCCTTGGTGATGCGACCGGTGAAATCGCCGGCAACGGCCGCGGCAACCACGATGCTGATGTTGGACTGGAGATCGCTGCTGCGTGCATGCAGCGCCGCCTCCTGGGCCTTCATGTCGCGCATGCTGATGGCGTTCTTGCGGAAGACTTCGACGGCGCGGCCCATCTCGCCGATCTCGTCGCGGCGTGAAGGGTCGGCTCCATCGCCATCAAGCTTGCCGTCGGCAAGTTCGCTCATGATCGACGTCAGCGTTTGCACCGGAAGCACGATGCCGCGGCGCGCGACGAGCAGGCTGACGGCCACGCCGAAGACGATACAGGCGCCGGCTGCAGCCAAGAGGATCGTCATCGCGACGGAGGAAGATTCGAGCGCCTCGGCGCGAGCAGCGGCAAGAGCATCGCCGGAATAGGTGCTGTAGGCCTTGACGGCGGACGTCACGGTCTTCTGGGCGTCGAGCGCCTTGTCGAGCGCGGCCTTGACGGCAGCGGCGTCGGCGCCATTCGATCCGGCAACGGCAATCATTGCGCGGATCTCGTCGAAGTAGCTGTTCAGCGTCGTGCGGATGTCGTTGAGAAGCTTGTCCTCGGCATCGTCGGCGACCGCCTCGATCTTGGTGACGCGAGCGAGCATTTCAGCGGCGCGCGTTTCCGTTTCCGCACCGAACTCCGAAGCCTTACCGGGCGTAGCGGCCAATTGATAGGTCATGCGGCTGATGGCGATGATATCGACCCTGAGGTCCATCGCCTCGCGCGCGGCTTCTTCGCGGGCGCCGACTTCGACGATCGTCGTGCCGAGTGAAGAGAGCCCGCGCGCACCGGCAAGGGCGATCAGGGTTGACGAAATGCCCATGACCACGACCACGAGGCCGACCTTGGTCAATATCGATAAATTCTTGAACGCCACTGCCGTGACTCCTGTGATGTCGCGATCGCGCTGGTTTGCAGGACATGGTCGGCCAAACCGGTGGGAGGAGACCCGGAATGTTGCGCGCGCTCCGAGGGAGGAGGCGGAGATCTCAAGCGCACCGACCGAGAGATACTTAGTAATTGCGAATTTAAATTAGCGTTAAAACAGCAACATCAGGATCGGCCCGGCCAAGGCGGCGCCCATCCGAACGGCCTTTCAAACGCAAAGCGGGCGGGCGATTTCTCGCCCGCCCGCAGACCGCCGCAGCAGTCTTGGGAGATCATTTCTTGCCGTAGCCGCCGCCCGTGGGCGTGACGACGGTAAAGGCCTCGCCGGCTTCCAGAACCGTATGGGCGCAGCCCGACAGCTCTTCGGTTCGCCCGTCGTTGCGACGGACGAGGTTCTGGCCGAGATTGCCGGGCTCACCGCCCTTGATGCCGAAGGGTGCAACACGGCGGTGACCGGAAAGGATCGCGAAGTCGAGCTTTTCCCGGGCACGAATGGTGCGTTTCGTGCCGTCGCCGGCCGACCACTTACCCTTGCCGCCGGAGCCGCGGCGGATGTGGAAGTCCTCCAGCACCACCGGGAAGCGGGTCTCAAGAATTTCCGGATCGGTCAGACGCGAATTGGTCATATGGGTGTGGACCGCATCGGCGCCATTGTAACCCGGCCCCGCCGACGCGCCCGAGCAGATCGTCTCGTAATACTGGTAGTGCGCGTTGCCGAAGGTCAGATTGTTCATCGTGCCTTGAGCGCCTGCCTGGCTTTCGACGGCACCGAAGAGGCAGTTGGTGACAGCCTGGCTGACTTCGACATTGCCGGCAACGACCGCTGCGGGATAACGCGGGGTCAGCATCGTGCCTTCCGGGATGACGATGTGGATCGGCCTGAGGCAACCGGCGTTCATCGGGATATCGGCCTCGACGAGAACGCGGAAGACATAAAGCACCGCCGCCCGAGTGACCGGAGCGGGCGCATTGAAATTGTCCGAACGCTGTTCCGACGTGCCGGTGAAGTCGACGGTGGCCTCGCGCTTGTCACGATCGACGGTGATCTTCACCACGATCTTGCAGCCCTGATCCATCTCGTAGGAGAATTCGCCGTTAGGCAGTTGGTCCAGCACGCGGCGCACGCTTTCGGCGGCATTGTCCTGGACGTGGCCCATATAGGCCTCAACGACATCCTCGCCGAACTGCGCGATCATCTTCTTGAGTTCCGCCACGCCCTTTTCGTTGGCGGCAACCTGCGCCTTCAGGTCGTTGACGTTCTGCACGATGTTGCGAACCGGATAGCGCGCGCCATTGAGCAACGCCTCAAGTTCGGCCTCGCAGAAGCGGCCGGCATCGATGAGCTTGAAGTTGTCGATATAGACGCCTTCTTCCTCGATGTTGGTCGCCAGCGGCGACATTGAGCCGGGCGAAATTCCGCCGATATCGGCATGATGGCCGCGGCTTGCGACCCAGAATCGGATCTCCCTGCCCTGGTCGTCGAACACGGGCGTGCAGACGGTCAGGTCGGGCAGATGTGTGCCACCGTTATAGGGCGCATTGATCAGGAAGACGTCGCCGGGGTGAATGACCGGGTTCTCGCGGATCGCAGTTGCGACCGAGGCATCCATCGAGCCCAGATGCACCGGCATGTGCGGCGCATTGGCAACGAGATTGCCCCTGTTGTCGAAGACCGCGCAGGAGAAATCGAGACGCTCCTTGATGTTCACGGAGTAGGCGGTGTTCTGCAGAGTCACGCCCATCTGCTCGGCGATCGACATGAAGAGATTGTTGAAAATCTCGAGCATGACCGGATCGGCCTTGGTGCCGATCGCGCTGCGCGCCGGCAGCGCCTTGACGCGGCGAAGCACGATATGGTCCTTGGCAGTCAGTTCCCCCTGCCAGCCGTCCTCGACGATAACGGTCTGGTTCGGCTCGATGATGATCGCCGGACCGTCAAGGCGTTGGCCCGGCTTGATCTCGGAGCGAAGCGCCACCGGCGCATCGTGGAACTGGCCCTGGGAATAGAAGCGGGTGCTGCGGCTAAGCGCGGGCGCGCCTGCCGTCGTCGCCAGGCCTTCACCTTCCATCTGGGCAGCGCCGCCGCCGACGGTTTCGACCTCGACAGCGTCGATCACCAGCGCCTTGTTGTCGGCGACGAAGCCGAAGCGGCGCTTGTGCAAGGTCTCGAATTCGGCGCGTAGGCGGGCGATATCGTCATGCCCGGGGAAGGTCGCATCGACAGCCAGGACCGTGTCGGTGCCGGCATAGCGGATATGGGCGCGAAGATGGGTGCGGATCTCGTTGCGGCCGATGCCCTGTGCTTCGAGTTCGCCGAGGCATTCGACCTGCAGGTCGGACCCAAGCTCGGCAAGCGCCGAAGGCGCCTTGTCGTCGAGCGCAACGCCGAGCGCCTTCTGACGGGTGGCGCGGATATCGGCGAGCCCCATGCCATAGGCCGACAGCAGGCCGGACATAGGATGCACCAGAATGCTCTTCATCCCCAGCTGATCGGCGACAAGGCAGGCATGCTGGCCACCGGCGCCGCCGAAGCAGCTGAGCGCGTAACGCGTCACGTCATAGCCGCGCTGGACCGAGATCTTCTTGATCGCCTCGACCATGTTGGCGACCGCAATGCGGATGAAACCGTCGGCAACATCCTCAGGCGCCCGGCCATCGCCGATTTCGGCTGCCATCGCCGCGAAACGCTGACGCACCGTCTCGACATCGAGCCGCTCGTTCTGCTCCGGCCCGAACAGCGCCGGGAAGAATTCCGGCATCAGCTTGCCGAGCATCACATTGGCATCGGTGACCGCAAGCGGGCCGCCGTTGCGATAGCAGGCAGGGCCCGGATTGGCGCCGGCGGAATCCGGTCCGACGCGGAAGCGCTCGCCGTCGAAATGCAGGATCGAACCGCCGCCGGCGGCAACCGTGTGGATCAGCATCATCGGCGCGCGCACGCGCACGCCGGCGACTTCGGTTTCGAAGGCGCGCTCGTATTCGCCGTCGAAATGGGCAACGTCGGTAGAGGTGCCGCCCATGTCGAAGCCGATGACGCGGTCGAAACCGGCCGCTTCACCGGTTTTGGCCAAGCCGACGACACCGCCAGCCGGACCAGAGAGGATCGCATCCTTGCCCTGGAACATGTCGGCGGCCGTCAGGCCACCCGACGACATCATGAACATGACCCGCGCGCCGGAGCGCTCGACGTCGAGTTCGCTCGACACCTGCGCCACATAGCGGCGCAGCACCGGCGAGAGATAGGCGTCGATGACGGTGGTATCGCCGCGACCGACATATTTGATCAGCGGCGAGACTTCGTGGCTGACCGACACCTGCTCGAAGCCCATTTCGCGGGCAAGCCGGGCGACCAGCGCCTCGTGCTCCGGATATTTATAGGCGTGCATGAAGACGATCGCGACGGTGTTGTAACCCTGGTCGCGAAGCGCCGTCAGCGCCTGGCGCGCCTCGGCCTCATCCAGTGCCTGCTCGACCGTGCCGTCGGCCAGCACCCGTTCGCCGAGCTCCACAATATCCTTGTAGAGCGCTTCCGGCTTGATGATTTCGGTGGCGAAGATGTTCTTGCGCTCCTGGTAACCGATCCTGAGCGCGTCACGGAAACCGCGCGTCGTCACCAGTGCGAGCGGTTCGCCCTTGCGCTCAAGCAGCGCATTGGTCGCGACCGTCGTGCCCATACGCACTTCGCTGATGAGCCCGGTCGGGATCGGCGTGCCGGTCGGCAGGCCAAGATGCAGGCGGATGCCGTGCACGGCGGCATCACGATAGGCTTCCGGATTCTCCGACAGCACCTTGCGCGCATGCAGAACGCCTTGCGGGTCCCTGCCGATCACGTCGGTGAAGGTGCCGCCACGGTCGATCCAGAAGTCCCAGCTGCCGGTTTCGCGTGCGCTCATCGTCCATCCCTCTCACTCGTCTGCCGCCAGCTCGGGTCGGCTCCGAAATTCATCAAAGCAGTTCGTTGACAAAATGTCGATAAAATGATGACATAAAATCGTCAAGATGAGGAAGTGCTGAATGACGAAGAAGTCTGAGGAGAGCTTTGAAGGGAGGGAATGGGCGCAAGACGCTTTGCCCGACCACATGAAGCCCGTGTCCGCGATCGGACCGATCGTCTCCTCCGCACATCTGGCCGAAGGCGGGTCCCCAGGGCTCTCGGAAGTCGAGTACGGTCTGATTCTCGCTTCTCACGCGTTTCATCGCTGGATGGTGCGCTGCATGGCTGCCGCCGGTGTGCCCGGCCTTTCCTCCACAGAAATTCTCATCCTGCATACGATCCGCCACCGCGACCGCGGCAAGAAGCTCGCCGATATCTGCCTCGTGCTCGACATCGAAGACACGCATGTGGCGACCTATGCCATCCGCAAGCTCGAGGCGGCCGGCCTAGTCACCACAGGCAAGGCGGGCAAGGAAAAGACCATCCAGATCACCGACAAGGGCGCGGAAGCCTGCACCCGTTATGCGCAAATCCGCGAGCGCCTGCTCGTGACCTCGACGGCCAATGCCCGCCCTTCCGAGGAGACACTCTCGGAAATCGCCGCTGTGCTGCGCTTCATGTCGGGGGCCTATGAACAGTCCGCGCGTGCCGCGACCACATTGTGACAAGGAAGATCGCGTGACCGCTGATACGACACCCCCGCTGCTGGCCGTAGAAAACCTGTCCGTCGCCTTCAATGGCAATGCCGTCGTCGAAGACCTGAGCTTTTCGGTCACCGCGGGACGGACGCTGGCAATCGTCGGCGAATCGGGCTCCGGCAAATCGGTGACCTCGCTTTCGATCATGCGGCTTGCCGACATGATGGGAGGTCGGTTCCCCTCCGGTCGCATCCTGTTCCAGGGCAAGAACGGCGCGGTGAACCTGACGGCCGAACCGCAGAAAGCGATGCGCAGCATTCGCGGCAAGGAGATCGCCATGATCTTCCAAGAGCCGATGACGTCGCTCAATCCGGTGTTCACGATCGGTGACCAGATCGCCGAAGTGCTGATGCTGCACGAGAAGATGACGAAAGCCGAAGCTCTCACCGAGACATGCCGGCTGCTCGACATGGTGCGGCTGCCCGATTCCGCCGAGCTCGTCGGCCGTTATCCGCACCAGCTCTCCGGCGGCATGCGCCAACGCGTCATGATCGCCATGGCGCTTGCCTGTCGCCCGAAGCTTTTGATCGCCGACGAGCCGACGACGGCGCTCGACGTGACCATCCAGGCCCAGATCCTCACCATCATCCGCGACCTCCAGAAGGAGCTCGGCATGGCGGTGATCTTCATCACCCATGACATGGGCGTCGTCGCCGAAATGGCCGACGATGTCGTCGTCATGTGGAAGGGCCGCAAGGTCGAGGAAGGTCCGGTCGCCGAGATCTTCGCCAATCCACAACATCCCTATACCCAGACGCTTCTTTCCGCCGTGCCGAAGCTCGGCAGCATGACCGGCGAAGACTTCCCCAAGCGCATGCCGCTGACGATGATGATCGACGGCGCGCCGAAGCTTGTCGGCGAAGAGCATATCCAGCGCACCGCCCGCTACGACGCAGCACCGATCCTCTCCGTGCGCGATCTCGTTACACGCTTTGACGTCAAGAAGAACCTTTTCGGCAGGGCCACGCACCGCGTTCACGCAATTGAAAATGTCAGCTTCGACATTTTCCCGGGCGAGACCCTGGCACTTGTCGGCGAATCCGGTTCCGGCAAGTCGACGATCGGCCGTACAATCCAGCAGCTCCAGAGCGCCACCTCAGGTGAAATCCTCTTCGGCGGACGCCCGGTCTCCGCCATGAGCTTTGCCGAGCGCCAGCGGCTGAAACAGGAAATCCAGTACATCTTCCAGGATCCCTTCGCCTCACTCGACCCGCGCAAGACCGTCGGTTTCTCGATTGCCGAACCGATCCGCACCCATGGGCTGATCCTTGGCAACAAGGAAATCGAAAAGCGCGTTCACGAACTGCTCGAGCGGGTGGGGCTGACCTCCGCCCATGCCGAGCGTTACCCGCATGAGTTCTCCGGCGGTCAACGCCAGCGCGTCTGTATCGCCCGGGCGCTCGCATCCCGGCCCAAGCTCATCATCGCCGACGAGGCGCTATCGGCGCTCGACGTGTCGATCCAGGCCCAGATCATCAATCTGTTCATGGAGCTGCAGGAACAGGAAGGCCTCGCCTATCTCTTCATCAGCCATGACATGGCCGTGGTCGAGCGCATGAGCCACCGCGTCGCCGTGCTCTATCTCGGCCAGGTGATGGAATTCGGTAGCCGCCGCCAGGTGTTCGAAACCCCGACCCATCCCTATACCCGCCGGCTGCTATCGGCCGTTCCGGTCGCCGATCCCGGCAAGGGGCGCGACCGGGGGATGATCGAAGGCGAGATCCCGAGCCCGATCCGGCGTGTCGGAGAAGAACCCGCGGTGCTTCCGCGCAAGGAGATCGCGCCGGGCCATTTCGTGGCCCTGGACGCGTAAAGCCGCTTTCTCTTTTCAGGGGAAGGCAGTCGAAACAGGAGTGAGTAAAAAATGATCAACAAAAAGGGGATCCACGCCGCCTTCATCGCGCTTGCGCTGACTGGCAGCTTTCTGACGGCCGCGCCGGCCTTTGCCGCCGGCACATTGACGGTTTCGTCGCCACAGGATCCGGGCAGCTGGGATCCGGTCGACACCTTCCTCGTCAACTGGGCATCTGTCTCCACCAACATTTTCGACGGCCTGACCTATCGCGGCCCTGACCGCAAGCTGGTTCCAGGCCTTGCAACCGCCTGGGAAGAGCTCGACGGCGGCAAGCGCCTGCGCTTCACGCTGCGCGAAGGCGTCAAGTTCCACAATGGCGAGCCTTTCAACGCCGAAGCCGTGAAATACACCTTCGATCGCCTGCTCGGCGAAGAAGGCTCCAAGGGGCCACAGAAATCCAACTATGCGGTCATCGAGCGTGTCGAGATCGTCGACGAGAAGACCGTCGATCTCCACCTGAAGTCACCGGATCCTGTTCTACTGACCAAGCTCGCCGGCTACGGCGCGATGATCGTGCCGCCGAAATACATCCAGGAAAAGGGTGAGGACTATTTCAACACCCATCCTGTCGGTACCGGCCCATTCAAATTCGTCTCCTATGAGCCGAAGGTGGCGATCAAGCTCGAAGCCTTCGCCGATCATTGGGGCGGCGCACCGAAGCTTTCCAACCTCGACTTCCGCTTCATCGCCGAGCCGGCAACCGCCGTTGCCGAATTGCAGGCCGGCCGCGTCGATCTCGTCATCCCGCCGACCATCCCGATCGGCATGATCCCGACGATCGAGGGTGACGACAAGCTCGAACTCGTCTCGACCCCCGGCCCGACCGTCTATGCGCTGCGTTTCAACACCCGCGACGGCATCACCAAGGATCCGAAGGTCCGCAAGGCGCTGATCCTCGGCGTCGACCGCGACACCATCATCCAGTCGATCCTCGGCGGCCAGGCCGCTCCGATCGCCAGCTTCCAGGGCGAACTGTCGTTCGGCTTCGACCCAAGCATGAAGCCGTTGCCATACGATCCGGAGCAGGCGAAGGCGCTGTTGAAGGAAGCGGGCGTCGCGCCGGGTGCTTCCGTCCAGATCGACGTGCGCGGCAACGACGCAACCTTCAACGAAGTTGTTCAGGCCGTCGCCAGCTACCTGCAGCTCGTCGGCATCAACGCGACGATCAAGCCTTACGAAACCAACGTTCTGTTGAACGACATCATCCCGGCCGGCAAGACGGGCGCGATGTTCCAGCAGGCCTGGGGCGGCTGGACGCTCGATTACGACAACACGGCCTACTCGATGTACCACTCGGGTGAAAAGTGGAACCCGTACGACAGCGACGCCGAACTCGACAAGCTGCTCGAATCCCAGCGCTCGATCACCGATCAGCCCAAGCGCGAGGAAATCCTCAAGCAGATCGCCAACTACGCCGCCGACCGTGCGCTGGAAATGCCGCTCTACAACCTCAACGCCATCTTCGGCGTGAGCAAGCGCGTCAAGAACTTCACGCCTGTTCCCGACAGCCGCCTGCGGCTGACGGACGTCACGGTCGAGTAACAATCAGATCCGCCGCTTCCCAACAGCGAGCGGCGGGTCGTCTTCATGAAGGGCGGGTAAGTTGGCCGGATTTTTGATCAAACGTGTTCTGCAGGCGGTGTTCGTTGTTTTCGTCGTAACGCTCATCGTCTCCTTTGCCATCCGCCTGACGGGCGACCCGGCACTGATGCTCGCCCAAGGTGCGGGTAGCGTCACCGAGGAAGACCTCTCGCGCATCCGCGAGGCGCTCGGCCTCAACCAACCCTTCATGACGCAGTATTTTGCCTTCATCAAAGGCCTGTTCACATTGGATTTCGGCCGCTCGTTCATGGGCGGCACACCGGTCTCGCAGCTGATTGCCGCCGCCCTGCCGGCAACGATGATGCTGGCCTTCGCGTCACTCATCGTTTCGATCATCATTTCGATCCCGCTCGGCATCAAGGCGGCTGTCGCCCGCGGCAAATGGGCTGATCAGGCGATCCGCATCCTCTCGCTCGTTGGCCTGTCCTTCCCGAACTTCTGGCTGGCGATCATGCTGGTGCTGTTGTTTTCGATCACCCTCAAATGGTTGCCGCCGAGCGGCATGGACGGGTTTGCGAGCTTCATCATGCCGGCTGTCACCATGGGCATCATCCTGACGGCAACCAATGTCCGCCTGGTGCGCACGGCGATGCTCGAAACCCTGCAGTCGCAATACATCATGGTGGCCCGCGCCAAGGGCCTCAGCGAAAGCAAGGTGCTCTACAAGCATGCGCTGCGTAACTGTGCCATCCCGCTCATCACCTATTTCGGCCTCCAGTTCGGCGGTCTTCTCGGCGGCATCGTCGTCGTGGAGCGGGTGTTCAACTGGCCGGGCATGGGCACCCTCGCCTTCGACGCCGTCGGCGCCCGCGACTATCCCGTGCTGCAGGCCGTCATCACCGTGCTCTCGCTGATGATCGTCGGCGTCAACCTCATCGTCGACATCGCCTATGGCCTCGTCGACCCGCGCATCCGGACGGAGTGAGCCGATGACCACCAAGGCCGCAAACACCCGCTTTGCCCGTTTCCGCAACCTCGAATTCATCCTCGGCGCGCTGCTTGCCGGCGGCATGTGCCTAGCTGTTCTCTTGTCAGGCGTGCTCTTTCCGGGCGGCGCCGACAAGATCGACCTGATGGCGCGACTGACACCGGCCTTCGTCAACTGGGCGCACCCGCTCGGTACCGACCCGCTCGGCCGTGACGTGCTTGCGCGCGTCGTTGCCGGCGGCAAGATTTCCCTGCTCGTCGGCTTCACCTCGGTAGCCGGTGCCGTCGTAATCGGCGTGGTGATGGGCCTCGTCTCCGGCTACTATCGCGGCTTCTGGGACATGGTCGTCATGCGATTTGCCGACGTGCAGCTGGCGCTGCCCTTCATCCTGCTCGCCATCACCTTCATCGCCATCGTCGGCGGCGGGCTGACCAACACGATCGTGCTACTGATCATCTCGCAATGGGTGCAATATGCCCGTCTCGTGCGCGGCTCGGTGCTGTCGCTGCGCGAACGGGAGTTCATCCAGTCGGCCCGCGCCATCGGCGTTCGCGATGTGAAGATCCTGTTCCAGCATCTGCTGCCGAACCTGATCGGGCCGGTCATCGTGTTGATGACGCTCAACGTTGCCAACAACATCCTGCTCGAAAGCAGCCTGACCTTCCTCGGCCTCGGCGTCGACCCGCTGATCCCGAGCTGGGGCGGCATGCTCGCCGACGGCCGCACCTACCTGCAGAACGCCTGGTGGGTCAGCGTCTTCCCGGGGCTTGCAATCCTTCTTACCGTCCTTGGCCTCAACCTTCTCGGCGACTGGCTGCGCGACAGTCTCGACCCAACAGGCAGAACTTCACGATGACCACAATTTTCGAAGGGACGTTCGAGCGCACGCTCGACATCATGCTCGCTACCTATGGCAAGGAGGCTGCACGCGGCACCCGGCTGGAGGCATGGCTCTTCGATGATCGCGAAAGCCGCAAGGCGGCCGAGCAGAAGCTTGGTGCCTTCGGCATCGAGGCAAAGCTCAGGAGCGCCTACAAGCCGCTCTTGCACTTCTTTCTCGAGGAGGTCGACCGCAAGGCACTGAAGCGCGTCGATATCCGCTATCCGCAGCCCGAAAACTGCCCGGCGAACCGCTTCCTGCTCGAAGCCTATCCGCTGGCAGCGCTCGTCGGCGACGCCGAGATCGTCTTTGTCGGCGGCAGCGATACGGCACTAACCTACGACGTCGCGCTGACCTTTGCCGACGGATGCACGGAAGCCCATACGGTGTTTGCGCCCAACCGCCAGCACACCGACTTCATCGGCGAAACACTCCTGTCTCCGACCGGCTGGGTCCGTCTCGACGACAGCAGCAGCAAGCGGCGGGAATGCCACCTCGAAACTGACTATGAGCGGCTGTTTGCAGGCGCCATGTGTGCAATCGCCGAGCACGGCTGGGGCGACAGCGAACCCTATTTCGACGAACTCAACATCCGTGCGACGTTGCCGATCAACGATCTGCAGCTGCCGGTCGGTGAAGAGGTCGTCAGCCTGCGCGAAGCGATGCATGAGGACTTCTATTTCTCGCTGCTCGAAGTCTTCCAGAAGAAGTCGGGCCGTCCGTTGGGCGACCGTGGCCTGAAACCCGGCCAGATCGTCCCCGAAATCGTCTTTGCCGATGGCAAACCCACGGTTCGCGTCGAAACCCGACCGCTCGCGACGACGGACGCCGACGGCGAAATCCAACCTCTCGACACGGCTCAGGCACCGCTCGCGGTTGCGCAGATCCATGCCGAACTGGAAAAGATCGAAGGCCAACCCTTCCAGGCGCATTCGCGGGCGGGACGCCCGGTCAAGGCGCGCTATCACAAGGGCACCGATGCTGCCGTGATGATCAGCGGCGGCCAGCACCCCAACGAGACCACCGGCATCGTCGGCGCATTGCGCGCGGCTCAGACGCTGGCCACGCTCCCCGGCACGCACTTCACGATATCTCCGCTCGAAAACCCCGACGGTTATGCCGTTCACCAGCGGTTGCGTGTCGATAACCCGCTGCACATGCATCACGCCGCCCGCTACACTGCACTTGGCGACGATCTTGAATATCGCGCCGGCACTGCCCTCAACGAGCGGGCGATCCGCAACGACGCCGAAGCCCTGTCGGGCGCCGAGCTTCATATCAACCTGCACGGCTACCCCTCGCACGAATGGACACGGCCGCTGTCCGGCTATGTGCCGCGCGGCTTTGCCATGTGGACGCTGCCGAAGGGCTTCTTCCTGATCATGCGCCACCACGCCGATTGGGAAGCGCGTGCCGAACAGCTGATCGAAGCGGTGACGGCTCGACTCGCCACTGTGCCCGGTCTTCTCGCCTACAATGATCAGCAGATCGCGCTTTACGAAACCCATGCGGGTGAGACCGGCTTCCGCATCATCAACGGCTTCCCCTGCATGATCTCCGTCGACGATCGCCACAAGGCGCCGCTGACGCTGATCACGGAATTTCCCGACGAAACCATCTATGGCGACGCCTTCGTTTCCGGCCATGACGCGCAACGGGAGACGGTTCTGGCCGCCTACGAGGCGTTCCAGTCGATGATGGCAGTCGCCTAGGCTTCGCCCGGCAAATCTTTCAAGGATGTGATGGGCTTTCGGGGCCGTCACATCTGCCCGTTTCACCGGCATGCGTATCGCCGCCGCCATGCCCGGTGAATGACCTACTGCGCGGTTCATACGTGCGGTAGCGAACTGCGCAGCGCGCGTGCTGTTCGGTGCGGCCATACGGCAGGCTCTCGCGCATTCTCTGCTTCCTCGATGCGCCGATGACGATCGCCTCCGTGATAATCCCTGCACGAACGCCCTTTCGCCAAGACGCGCATATACCTGCCTCTCATATCGCTTGGAGCCGCCGGATACCGTAAAGGCTGCCGCCGCAGCGTTGCGGCCGCATTGCGCGCCAGCCTGTAAATGATGCAGTCAGAGCGCGAACCAACCGCAACTTTGCGGCAATGGTCCTCAAGCAAATGTGCGCCTACCGCACAGACACGTTGGAGAATCGAGACATGCGCCTACTCCTTGTTGAGGACGAGCCTGAGATGGCTGCCGCGCTCGGCGTTGCCCTTGGCCGCTACGACATGATCCTCGACCATGCGCCGTCGCTCGATCACGCCATCGCCGCGATGGCCAATCAGGTCCATGACGCGATCATTCTCGACCGGCAATTGCCTGACGGAGACGGGTTGACGCTCATTCCCCGTGTTCGCGCGCTGAAGTCGGGCATCCCGGTGATCGTGCTGACGGCGCGTGGCGCCGTCGACGAGCGGATCAAGGGGCTGGACATGGGGGCCGACGATTATCTCGCCAAACCCTTCGCGGTCGAGGAACTGCTGGCACGGCTTCGCGCATTGATGCGGCGGGCACCCGATATCGCACCGATGACCGCGCGCATCGGCAATCTTGTCTTCGATTTCGGCGCTCGGGAAGCGCGGATCGACGGCCGCGTGCTCGAACTTCCCCGCCGGGAACTGCTTGTGCTCGAAGCGCTGGCGCGACGGCAGGGGCGCACCGTGCAACGCTCGACGCTGGAGGAATCCGTCTACGGGTACGACGACGAAATCCAGTCCAACTCGCTCGACGCCCATGTTTCGAGACTGCGCAGGAAATTGCTGGAGTCCGGCTCCGGCGTGGAGATCCACGGCATTCGTGGGGTCGGCTACCTGCTGAGACCGATGTCATGAGCGACAACCCCAACCACTCGCTGAAGAAGCGGCTCATCTGGCACATCCTCACATTTCAGGTGCTGCTGCTCGTTGCCGTCATTGCAGGCTTCATGGCGCTTTTGATCCGGGCCGATCTCGGCGGCATGATCCTTGATGCCAGTTCGGCGTCGATTGCCGCAGTGCCGTCGAGGTGACCCCCGACCAGAAACTGAGGCTGAAAAACACGCCGCAGCTTCAGGCCCTGCTCGCCGAAACGCCGGGCTTCTGGTTCGTCGTGCGCAACGAGCGCGGCGACACGATCCAAAGCGGGCCGGTCCCCGATGCCTATCGCGGCATCGGCGAGCATCTCGACCGCGTCGCCTTCGCCGACATCCGCGACGGACTGGAACCCTACCTGCTCTCGGCGATCGTTCGCGCGATCGAGACCGAGAACGGCACTTACACGGTTCTGACCGGCGGCGGACGCCTGTGGAGCGCCTCGTTCGCGGTGTTTTTCCTGACGAACCTGCTGCTGCTGCCGATCGTGCTCATCCTCGTGCTCATTCCCGCCTTCGCCATTCCGATCATTGTGCGCCGTGCCTTTTCCAGCCTCGCCGAGGTCGCCGACCACGCCAAAAGCATCGACGTCGACCGCCGGGGCGCCCGTCTGCCCGATGGCCGCGTGCCGGGCGAGGTGCGCCCGCTGGTCGAAGCCGTCAACGGTGCGCTGCAGCGCTTGGACGAAGGTTACGAGCGCCGCCAGCGCTTCATATTGGATGCAGCCCACGAGTTGAGGACCCCGGTCGCGATCCTGCAGACCCGGCTGGAGGGCATGGACATCGGGCCGTTGCGCGCCCGTCTTCTTGTTGATGCCGCCCGTATTGCCGGCCTTGCCGAACAGCTGCTCGACCTCGAGCGCATCGACCGCGACGGCGCGCATTTCGCACCCCTCGACCTGGTTTCGCTCTGCCGCGACGTCGCCGCCGACCTCGCCCCTCTCGCACTGTCGGCCGATTGCGACATCTCTTTTACCCATGGGCCCGCTCAGGTTAGCGCGCGGGGAGACGCTGGCGCGCTGGAGCGTGCCGTCACCAATCTGGTCCGCAACGCAATCGAGCATGCTGGCGGCCTGATCTCCATTCACGTCGAGCGTGGTGGTATCATCGAGGTCAGCGACGAGGGGCCCGGCATTCCCGAAAGCGAACGGGAGCGGATTTTCGAGCCGTTTCACCGGTTGCAACCGCGTGACCACGGTGCTGGCCTTGGGCTGCATCTCGTCAGCGAGATCGTCAACCGTCACAAGGGCCACATATCGGTGGTCTGTGCGCCGACCGGTGGCGCCTGTTTCCGCATGACCCTGCCGGTCGCGTGAGAGACTTTGGGCGATTGACTGCCGCATCTTCGCCATAGAGTCTAACAGGTTATTAATAACAAAATCAGCGATTTAGTCGATATTTGCAATGTTGATGCAATCCGTGCGGCGCACAAATGCGCACATCTTCCAGCGTCGATAATCGTGCCAGCCGGCGCGAAGCGAAGAGAGAAGATAAATGCGCCGCGACCGGCGCCTAGTCCAATCCACGGAGCAACGCCATGCGGCAACGTCACAAACTTCCCCTCTGGCTCGGCATCACCTTTTTGGCCACAGCCGGTGTGCAACAGGCACTGGCCGCCGACCCCTATTCGCCGGAACCGGCTTCGTCCTACCAGGACCCGCCTGCCTTCAATTGGAGCGGTGCCTATGTCGGCGCCCATGGCGGTCTCGGCTTTACCGGTAGTCCCAATCCGTTTTCCGACCGCAACGGCGTCGTCTTCGGCGCACAGGCCGGCTACAACATGCAGGTCGGTCCCGGCATCGTCGGTGCCGAAATCGAAGGCTCCTATCTCGGCGACACCGAACACAAGGTCAGCGGCGGCAAACTCAAGGAAAAATGGCGCGGCGCGATCAAGGCGAAGGCCGGCCTCTCGTTCGACCAGACACTCGTCTACGGCACGGCCGGTTATGCCATGACCAACTACAAGAAGGGCGGCGGCGTCCAGAACGATGTCGGCTTCAAGGGCGGTTATCTGGTGGGCGCCGGCGTCGAGCAGGCTTTCGCCGGCGGTCTCTCGGCGAAGATCGAATACAACTACATCACCACGCCCGACGTCCGCACCAACACGGCCTTCGGGTCGAGCGAGAAGGACATCAACAGCCACGTCATCAAGGCCGGCGTGAACATGCGGTTCTGATTGTTCCCACGCGATCGCAGCGCCGTCACCCGATCCTCCCTGGGTCAGCGGCGCTCGGTTCGACGTGGAACGATCAAGCCGAAGGCCGGTCCCGGCCCTCGGCTTCACTCTTTCGCTGGCCCGCGTCTAGAGCGTTTCCGGTCTAAGTGGAGTCAGAAACGCTCTATCTCCTTGTTTTTACGCATTTCCTGACGGAAAACCGCGTCGCACTTTTCCTGGAAATGCTCTAAGCCGCCGCCTCCGAAACCTCGGCTTCGGCATTCGAAAGCCGCCGCCAGATCGGCGCCATTGCGTCGGCGATGTCCCGATAAAGCTCGTACCGTCGCGTGTAGTGGCGCGCTATCGCCGCGTTCGGGCGGTAGTGGCGTTCCGTCCTCACCATGGCTGCCGCACCTTCCGAGAAATCGGCAAAGATCCCTGCCCCCGTGCCCGCGGCAATCGCAGCGCCGAGCGCGCCGGTTTCGCGCGAACGGGCGACCGACACCGGAACCCCGAGCACGTCGGCAAAGATCTGCGGCCAGATCAGGCTGCGCGATCCGCCGCCTGAAAGCACCGCCTCGTCGAAGGTCGCGCCCGCCGCCCGCATCGTGGCGATGTGCTGGCGGTGGCCGAAGGCGACACCTTCGAGAACCGCGCGAACCAGGTGACCCTTCGTGTGCCAGCCGGCGACGCCATAGAACCCGGCGCGGGCGTTACCGTCCTGCTGCGCGCCATAGAGGAAGGGATGATAGATCGGGTCATTCGCGGCCGGTTCGATATCGGATGCAAGCGAGCAGCAGACGTCAAACGGCGATCGGCCGTCGTCGATGCCGCTGTCAGCAAAGAACTCGCGCACCAGCCATTCGAGATTGGCCGCCGACGTCGCGCTCGATTCGATTGCCATGTAGCGGCCGCGATCAAAGGTGGAGGACATGAACACCGGGCCCGAAAGGTCAGGGCCATCAATAATCACCTGGTTGATGCTCCAGGTTCCGGCGATGATCGAGGCAGCGCCGGTGCGCGTGACGCCCGAGCCGATTGCCGAGGCGACGACATCGAAGAGACCGCCGACCACCGGCGTGCCCGCAGCAAGACCGGTTTGTGCTGCCGCCTCCGGCGTGACCGTGCCGACCACATCCGCACTTTCGGCGAGGTCAGGCAAGAGGCCGGTTGCCTCGCCGAGATCGAAGGCCGCCATCAGATCGCGGTCGTAGCGGCGGTTGACGACATTAAGGAGGCCGCAGCCGGTCATATCCGAGACGTCGCTGACCCGCTTGCCGGTCAGTCGGTTGACGATGAAATCCTTGCACAGAAACACCGTGCCGATCCTGGCATAGGTCTCGGGCTGGAAACGCTTGAGCCAGGCAAGCAAGGTCGGCGTCTGCGACGGCCAGGGCCGTTGCCGGCCGATGGCATAGGTGCGGTCGCCGACACCCTGCGCCTTCCATTCTTCCACTAGCCCGGCGGCACGCGTGTCGAGCGACTGGATGCCGAGAAGCGGCTCACCGCCCTGGTCGAGAGCATAAAGGCCGTTGCCGTGACCGGCGCAACCGATCGCCACGATCTCTTCGGCACGGATGCCGGCACGTTCGACGCATTGGCGGATGACTGCCCGGGCATGGGTCCACAGCTCTTCGAGCCCCCGCTCGACATGCCCGGGCCGCGGAACCCGGCTGTGCCCCTCCTGCGCAGCCGCCGCGATCTCGTTGCCCTCAAGGTCGAAAATCACCGCCTTGATGACGGTGTTTCCGGCGTCGAGTCCTAAAAGATAGTCTGCCATTGAAGAACCCCTCCCAAGGTTCGGATCGTCTTTCTCAGCCTTGCTGATACAGGGCGAAGGCGGCTGCGCCATCGGCGTCA
The DNA here is from genome assembly GCF_017488845.2 of Ensifer canadensis. Lineage (NCBI taxonomy): Bacteria > Pseudomonadati > Pseudomonadota > Alphaproteobacteria > Hyphomicrobiales > Rhizobiaceae > Ensifer > Ensifer canadensis. The sequence continues at coordinate 497,660 of NZ_CP083371.1, read as the reverse complement.
TCGTGCACGATGGCCATCAAACCGCGAACGACGGCGCTCGGGTTTGCATGCTGGTAGATATTGCGCCCATAGACCATGCCCACAGCGCCCTGCCGCATCAAGGCCGCAGACTTGTCGAACACGGCAGGCAGGTCCTCCTTGCCGCCGCCGCGCACCAGAACCGGGCAGCGGGCTGCCTCGACCACGCGGTGGAAATCCTCGGCATTTGTCGTCGGGTCGGCCTTGACGATATCGGCGCCCATCTCACGGGCGAGCCGCGTCAACGTGACGATTTTTTCCGCATCGCCATCGACCATGTAGCCGCCGCGCTCGGTGACCGGCTGCATGACCAGTGGCTCGATCATCAGCGGCATGCCGTATTTTTCGCAATCGGCACGGACGCGGGAAATGTTGGCTACGCACTGGCGAAAGAGGTCCGGTTCGTCGGGCAGCATGAACAGATTGACGACCACGCAGGCGGCATCCATCTCCAAAGCGCCGACCAGCGGTTCGGCCTCGTTCTGCAGCACAGCCCACATGTCGCGGTGGCGGATGCGATTATACGGGTTGCCCATGTCGATACGCATGACCAGAGCCGGCTTGTCCTTGCCCGGAAGATCCTGGAGCAGATCGGCCTGGCCATAGTTCATCTGGATCGCATCGGGCCTAGCGTCGACCAGGGCCCTCACCACGGATTCCATGTTCTCAAGACCGTCGAGGAACGACGGTTCGTTGCAGACGCCATGGTCGATGGCCACGTCCAGGCAGCGTCCTGCGCCAAAAAGACGGTTCATCCGGACCTTGCGGTTGTTTCGCATAATGCACTCCTTTGTTCGTTCCGTGCGGAAAGCATGTCTTCATCGACGCCGTGGCGTTCGAGGAGAAGGGTGAGAAAACGGGCGCGTTCAAGCGCCTGGCGGGCCACTGGCCAGTGCTTTTCGGCCGCGAGCAATGCGAGCACGGCGTCCGTCATTTCGAGCGAAAGCTCGCCGGTGATCGCCAGGGTCGTGCGCCGAAGCAAGAGGTCGTCGAGTTGTTCGACCTTCTCGCTGCGGATCAGGAACTGGATTTCGCGGGTCGAATAATCAGGATGCGGAAGCGGAGCGTCGGGCGCGGCAGCGACGAAGGCGGCGATGCGCTCGGCATCCGTGCCATAGCGCTCAAAGAGCGTGGCGACGCGCGTCGGCGCAAGGGCCGCCGCCGAGGCGACCCGCGCAATCCAGGCTTCCCGGTCGGCGGGAAAATCCCGGCCGCCACCAATCGCCCGATCGGCCGTGGCCACGCGGCGAGGCTGATCCAGTCGTTCGAGCACAAGATCGGCAGCCAGCTCTCCGAAGGAGCGGAAGGTCGTCCATTTGCCACCGATCATGCATAAGACCGGCGGCCCGGCATCGGCGGTCTCGACGAAGGTACAATAGTGATCGCGCGGGATGCGGCCGGTAAAACTGTCCTTGCTCGCCGGCAGCGGCCGGACCCCGGAAAACTGGAAGGCGATCTCATCGGGACGAACCTTGATCGTCGGCAGGACGAAAGCGAGCGACTGCAGGATGTAGTCCCGTTCCGCCGTCTCGCAGCGCACGGTTTCCGGATCGTCGACGCGAATGTCGGTGGAGCCGACCAGAACCTTGCCGAGATAGGGAAACAGGATGCAGATGCGCCCGTCCTCATTCTCGTAGTAGATCATGTGTCCATCGAGCGCGCGGGTCAGATCGTCGTTGTCGATGATCAGATGCGACCCTTTGGTGCCGCCCATCAACGGTGCCGGCCGGGCCGGTTCGGAAAACAGGCTCTGATTGGCGATGTCGATCCAGCCGCCGGTGGCGTTGATGATCACGGTCGGCTCGATCAAGACCTCCGTGCCGGCGATATTGTCTCTGACGGCATAGCACCCCGGAGCTACCAGCTTCAGCTCGGCATAGTTGACGGCGCGCGCATGGATGCCAGCCGACAGCCCATCCTCAAGCAGTTCGATGCCGAGGCGCTCGGGCTGACTGACCCAGGCGTCATAATAGGTCGCGGAATTCTTGATCGCGGGATTGAGCGCCGGCCATCGGCCAAGCGTCGCGCGCCGGCCGCGAAACTCGTGGCGGGGCATCATGGCGCGCTTGCGCGTCAGGAAATCGTAGATCGCAAGCCCCGCCTTGATGACGACGGCGCCACGGCGGCTCGGCCGCCGGCTCAAGCCAAGGAACCGGACCGCGCCGTTGGCGATGCCGGAGAACACGTCGAACACGGGAACCGTCGTCGGTAGTGGACCGACATAGTGCGGCGCGTTGCGAAGGAGCCGGTCGCGCTCGACAAGCGATTCCCGCACCAGGCTGAATTCGCCGTTTTCGAGATAGCGCAATCCGCCATGAACCATGCGCGACAGCGCGGCGCTGGCGCCGGAACAGAAATCGTGTTTCTCGACGAGCACGACATTGACGCCCTGCAGCGCCAGCTCGCGAAACACGCTGAGGCCGTTGATGCCGCCGCCGAGGACGCAGACGTCCACCTTCGGGCTCTGGCGGAGCCCGTCAAAAATCTCTTCTCGGTTCATGATGGCGTCCGTTACCTATCCATGTGAGCGAGCTTCGCCGCTATCGCTTCATCGATCGCCGCGAGGTCCTGGCCGTCGAGCCGGATTGTGCCTGCACGGGCGTTGTCGAGCGCCTGCGCCGGATTGCGCGCGCCGCACAACGCAAAGGTCACGCCGGGCTGGGCAAGCGTCCATGCAATGACCGTCTGGGCTATGCTGGCCGCATGCTTTTCGGCGATGGGCCGTATCGCCTCGGCAAAGGCCGTCGCCTTCTCACGGTTACCGACGGAGAAGCGCGGGTTGTCGCGGCGCTGATCGTCTCCGGCAAACACCCGGTCCGGGCCGACGGTACCGGACAAGAGGCCCAGGGCAAGCGAGGAATAGCTGAGCGTGGCGACACCGTTGGCAGTCGTCAGCGGCAACAGTTCCGCCTCGATCTCGCGATCGATCATGCTGAAACGCTCCTGGATCGCGTCGAGGCGGCCGGTGGCGATATAGGCTTCCAGCTCGGACCGGTCGACGTTGCTGGCGCCTATCGCGCGGATCTTGCCGGCATTCTTCAGGTCTTCCAGCGCCCGCACCGTCTCCTCGATCGGCGTGGTTGGGTCCTGCCAATGGGTGATGTAGAGGTCGATATAGTCCGTCCCGAGCCGTTTCAGGCTCTCTTCGACCTCGTGAACGATGGCGTCGCGACCGAGGTAGCGATGAACAGGCTTTCCGTCCTGGTCGAAGAAATGACGCCCCTTCGTCGTATGCCAGACGAGGCCGCATTTGGTTGCGATCACCGCCTTGTCGCGGCGGCCGGCCAACGCCTTGCCGACGATTTCCTCCGAACGCCCGAGACCATAGGCGGGAGCCGTATCGATTAGGGTCACGCCGGCATCGAGCGAGGCCTGGATCGCGGCGATCGATTCGCCTTCGTCCGTTCCGCCCCACATCCAGCCGCCGATCGCCCAGGTGCCGAGCCCGACGGCGGATGCCTTGACACCGGTGCGGCCGATCTCGCGCGTCAACTGTTCATTGCTCATGCCGAAAGTCCCTTTTCGCTTGCCATGGCAAGGATGCGCTCGCCGGTCGCCTCGTCGGTCACGAGTGTATCGAGATGCCTGCCGCGCAGGACGCTGAGAATGGGGCCGGCCTTGTTCGGTCCGCTCGCCACCCCGATCTTGGTCGGGATCGACGCGAACTCGTCGAGCGTCAGCGAGACGAGCGAGCGGTTGAGGCTGTAGTCGCAGACCCGTCCCTGGTCGTCGAGCAGGTGCGCAAGCAGTTCGCAGCTTGCGCCGGAGCGTTTGATCGCGTCACGATCGGTGCTCGAAGACGGGTGCAGGTCGTAGTAGCTCGAATCGTCGGAAAGGATCGAGCCGATGCCGACGATCGCGACCTTGGCTTCCCTGGCGCGCTTGAACACGTCGGCCACCGAGCGCATGTTGATCAGCATGGCGCGCTCCGCGGCACTGTCGGCAAAGAGCGGCGCATGGATCTGATAGGACCTGCCGCCGAGCCGATCCGCCAGGAGGGTCGAGACGTGGTTGACGTCGGTATAGTGCTTGCCCTGCACGCAGCCGGTCGCCGGGATCACCTCGACATCCAGGCGCCGTGACGGGTGCAGACCGGCAACGACGGCGCTGACGCCCTTGCCGCCGGTGATGCAGATGGTGTCGCCGTCGGCGATCTCTTCCATCAGCAGCCGGGCCGCAGCCTCGCCCACCGCCTGCAGCGCCGTCTGCTGGTTGTCGGAGACGGTGGGAACAACGACGGCGCGGCTGATGCCGCCAAGCGCAAGCAATTGCTCCTCCATGTCGACCAGCGGTTCGACGGGCGACTTGATCTTGATTTCAACCAGGCCGAGCTGGCGTCCGCGCTTGATCAGGCGGTTGACCGTCGGCTGCGAGATGCCGAGGCGATCGGCAATCTGCGACTGCGTCAGGCCTTCGAGGAAGTGCAGCACCAGTGCCTGATGCATCTGCCGGGCAACGACGAGTTCCTCGCGTGCACTGGAAATGAGGTTCTGATTGGGCTTGGCGATCGGCATGTTCAGATGGCCTTCCGCTTGTGCAGGAAATGATCGATGGAGACGGCGGCAAGCAGAATGCAGCCCTTGATCATATCCTGCCAATAGACCGAGACGTCGAGCAGGATCAGCGAACTGGTGACCACCGACAACAGGGCGATGCCGAGGATGGCGCCGAGGATCGTGCCCGAGCCGCCATTCAGCGACGCCCCGCCGATCACCGCAGCCGCGATGATGTTGAGCTCCATGCCGACGCCGAAGGTGGGCGTGGCAGCGCCGAAGCGCGACATGTAGATGACGCCGGCGACACCGGCGAGTGTTGAGCAGAGCACTGTCACCCAGAACTTCACCTGCTTGGTCTTGATGCCGGAATAGAGCGCCGCCTTCTCGTTGCTGCCGGTGTAGAACACCTTGCGAAATGCGGTCGCCCGGCGCAGCAGGAAGTCGAACAGGATCACGACGGCGACGAAGATCAGGATGACATAAGGCACGCCATGGAAGGTGCCTTGGCCGACGGCTTTGAACGATGCCGGCATGGTGAACAGCGACAGCGGTGTGCCCTTGGTGATGACCAGGCAAAGCCCGCGCACGATCACCATTGCCGCAAGCGACGTGATGAAATGGTTGAGCCCGACCACGGTGACGAAGAAGCCCATTATGGCGCCGATGAGGCTGCTAGCGAGGATCCCGAAGAGCGAGGCCGTCCATGGATCGACCCCGGCGAGGAACAGCGACCCCGCGAGCACCATGGCGAAGCAGACGACCGAGCCGACTGCGAGATCGATACCGCCGACGATCAAGAGGATCGTCATGCCGACAACGACGATGCCTTCGACCGAGAAGCTCATCAGCATCGCGCGCATGTTGCCGAAGGTGAGAAAGTGTGGCGAGGCAAAGCTCATGACGATGCCGAGCGCAAGAATGATGGCGATCAGCCCAGCCTCGCGCATTGTGCCGATCCGTCGCCAGGCCGGAACCTGAACCTGCGTTGCAACCACCGTATCGACTGCCATTTCCGCCTCCCCATTCCGTCTGCTTGTTTCAGGCAACATGCTCGGCCGCCTTGATTTTCTGTGGTTCGCCGTGCTGCCCGACCCCGGAGGCAAGGCGGATCACCGCCTCCTCCGTCATCTCGGCCTCGCCGAGTTCGCCGGCAATGCCGCCCTCGCGCACAACCAGCACCCGGTCGCACAGCCCCAGAAGTTCAGGCAGTTCCGACGAGATGACGACGATGCCGATGCCCGAGCACGCGAGATCGCGCAACAGGCGGTGAATTTCCGATTTGGCGCCGACGTCGATGCCGCGCGTCGGTTCGTCCATGAGAATGACCTTCGGCCGCACCGCGAGCTGCTTGGCGATGGCCACCTTCTGCTGGTTGCCGCCCGAGAGCGACGATACCGGCATGGCGATACCGCCCATGCGCACGCCGAGCCGCCGGGTGAAATCGCGGGCGAGGTCCGCTTCCGCCTTCGCGTTCATCAAGCCGAGCGGCCCGGTCAGCGTCTTCAGATCCAGCACCGAAATGTTCTGAGCGATCGACATGTCGACGAACACGCCGGAGCCCTTGCGATCCTCCGAGAGGTAGACGATGCCGGCGTCGACCGCGTTTCTGTAGTTGCCGATCGTCTGCTTCTTGCCGTGCAGCAGCACGTCGCCGCGAACCTTCCGGCGCAACCCGCAGATCGCCTCGGCGATCTCGGTGCGGCCGGAGCCGATCAGCCCGCCTATCCCCAGAATTTCTCCTTTGCGCAGGTCGAAGGCGACATCATGAATGCGTTCGCCGTCGCTGAGACCCCGAACCGACAGGATGACCTCGCCGGACTGTTCGCCTTGTGCCTGCTTCGGCGGATAGAGCTGCGTGATCTCGCGGCCGACCATGCGGCGAACGACATCATCGGGCGTCACATCGGCAATGTGCTCCGTCGAGACGTGGCGGCCGTCGCGAAAAACGGTGACCCGGTCGCACAGGCTGAAGATTTCGGCCATGCGATGGCTGATATAGATGATGGAAATGCCTGCGGCCTTCAGGTCGCGGATGATGCCGAAAAGCGCTTGCGCTTCGGCCTCCGTCAGCGCCGCCGTCGGCTCGTCGAGGATCAGCACCCGGCAATCGAGCGTCAGCGCCTTGGCGATCTCGACCAGCTGCTGGCTGGAAATGGTAAGGTCGGCGACCTTGCGGCGCACGTCGATCGGCGCCAGCCGGTTCATCACGGCTTGCGCATCGCGGGCAAGCGACGCGTAGTTCATCAGCGGCGAGCGCCGCCGGTTTGTCGCGGCCATGAACATGTTTTCCGCCACCGTCGCGTCCGGGCAGAGCGCGATCTCCTGGTGGACAAGACCGATACCGAGCGACTGAGCTGCGGCCGGCGATAAGATCTTCGTCGGCGTGCCGTCGACGAGGATTTCGCCCTCGTTCGGCTGCAGCACGCCGGCGATGATGTTCATGAGCGTGGATTTGCCGGCGCCGTTCTCGCCGCAAAGTGCATGGATCTCGCCCTTTTCGAGGTTGAAATCCACATTGGTCAGCGCCTTCACAGCCCCGAAGTGCTTGGTGACGTTGCGGACCTGAAGGACCGGCTGCGATATCATCGCCTTCTCCACTCTCAATCGTTTGACCGGCTATCCGGACATCCGGATAGCCATGTCAAAAGCCCCTTACTCGTCAATGCCCTTGGTGCCGCGGCGCTTCAGGTACTTGTCCCAGTAAAAGTCATCCGCATTGGCGGCGGTGACGATGGAGAGACCGTTGTCGACGAAGGGAATGCTCATCGGGTTGAAGCCGGAACGCTTGGCGTCGTTCATCGGGTCGATGAGGTCTGGGTGCTTGGCCAGCCACAGCAACATGAAACCCATATAGCCCTGCATGCCCTGGTTCGGGTTGATCGAGCCGAACACTTCGCCGGCCTTGATCATGTCGAGGATGTTGGCGTTGACGTCGGCGCACATGACGAGAACCTTGCCGCCGCTTTCCTTGCTGGCCTGTGCGGCACCGATCGCCGAGTTGGCTTCGGGCATGAAGACCGCGCCAAGGTTCGGGTTGGCCTGGATCAGGCTCATCAGGCCCTGATAGGCCTTGTTCGGATCCTGGTTCGAAGCGGCGCGGCCGACGAGTTTCATGTCGGGCCACTTTTCAGCCATGCGGCCGACGAAAGCGGCGATGCGCTTGTCGTGGTTGTCCTGGCCGGGGTTTTCCAGAACGGCATATTCGCCCTTGCCGCCCATCTTCTCGGCGATCGCATCGGCGGCATAAACGCCTTCGCGGGTATTGTCCGAGGTGATGAACGAAATGCGCTTGGAGAGCGGCGAGTCGGCGGCGAAGGTGACGACCGCGGTGCCCTGGTCGATCGCCCGGTTGATCGGCTCGATGAACGGATCCGAGTTCATCGGATGAACAAGGATACCGGCCGGGTTCTGCGCCAGCGCCTGATCGAAAGTGGCGATCTGCTTGTTGACGTCATATTCCGGGGTGCCGGTATATTCGGTCTCGCAGCCGAACTGCTGGCCGGCCTGCTTGAACATTTCATAGACCGGGAACCAGTATTCGACGCCCGAAACCATGACGTTCATGACGTATTTTTCGCCGGGTTCGCAGCGAAACGGGTTGGCCGTCTCCGCGCTGGCAGGGCCAGCCAGAAACGTCGTTGCAATGACCGCCAGTGCGGTCGAGCTCAAAAAAGTGCGCAAGCGTCCTCCTCGAGGCCAAAGCCCCTCCCAAAAACCAATCGTGCCGTCAGAAATGACCGCTGATGTGTGAGTTTGCCGGAACTCCTCCTCGACTTCCGACTGTGGTGATTAAAACGACGACCAAGGCTTCTGTCAATATAATTCATGGCATGAATAATAATTCATGCCAGTTCTGCAGTGGGTGGCGCAATCGGTTCAATTTCCTGTCACGGATGTTCGCTAGACACCGGCAAATGGCAACCCTTCAGCAAATCGCCTTTCAGGCCGGCTGCTCGTTGGCAACCGTGTCACGCGTCCTCAACGGCGAAGGCCCGGCAAGCGACGAGATGGTCCGCCGGGTCCGTCGCGCCGCAGCCGAGCTTGGCTACCGACCGGCGACATCGACCGCTCGAGGGACGAGCCGCAGCAGTCCCGTGGTCGGCGTGCTCGTCCCAAGCGTGACCAACCCGGTGTTTGCCGCATCGCTCGCTGGCATCCAGCACCGCATGCATGCGGCCGGCCACGGAGTATTGATCGCCCAATCAAACTACGATCCGTCGCTGGAGGCAAAGGCAGTAAGCGCCTTGCTCGAACAAAGGCCGACCGGCCTCATTCTTACACTGTGCAATGCACAGACGAGTGAGGTGCTATCAGCGGCCCTTCCGCCAACAGTGTTGCTCAACAATCTGCCGGTCCCGCGTTTTGCCGCTGCAGTCACAGTCGACAATCATCGTGCGGGCCGAGAGATCACACGGCATGTCCTGCAAAGTGGACACGCCCGAATCCTTTACGTCTCCGGCCATTTCGCCTCCTCTGATCGAGCGCGGCTGCGCTACGAGGGTTACAGGGCGGCAATGAAAGAGACAGGCCTCGCGCCGCTGGAAAGCGTGGAAATCCGGTTCGTTGACGGCTATGAGCACCTCGAACTCACCACCGCGATCGAACGGCATCGGCCAACAGCGATCATCGCCTCCAACGATCTGCTGGCGCTGGGCGTCATCAGCGCCCTCAGGCGCGAGGGCCTTTCGGTGCCGGGCGACGTTTCCGTGGCCGGCTTCGACGGCATCGCCATCGGCCGCCTGATGAGCCCATCGCTGACGACGATGACCATGCCGGACGGCGACATGGGGGTGGCCGCCGCAGCCATGTTGCTTGATATCGCCGAGAACGCCTCGCAGTCCCGCCATCTGCGCCTCGGCCATCGACTTTACGTCGGTGAGACGGTGCAGCAATTGCGCTAGGCGAAACTGAGATCACCACCCCGCAAAATCTCGCGGGATGGTCTCGGTTTCAACGACCAAGTGGGCCGATTGGCGCCGCTTAGCTGCGCGGAAGCAGCCCTTCCACTTCGGCCGCTGCATCCTCGAGCGCCTCCTGCGGCGTCGCAGTCTGCTCGACGACACGCGAGAGGTTCTCGACGATCGACTGCGTCACCTTCACTCCGTTGGTACCAGGAAAGGCATACCATGGCATCATCCGCGGCATCTGCTCGAGGCCTGCACGAAACAGCGAGTTCTCCTTGTAGAAGTTGGCGAGATATTCGGGCGACGCTGCGGCCAGTTCATTGTTCGGCACGTAACCGGTGCCGGGCACCACCACCGATGCGCCATAGGGGCCAGCGGCGAACTTCGCAAACTTCCAGGCCGCCGCCTGCTTCTCGGCGTCGCGGGTGAGGATGACCACCGCGTTGCCGCCCGTCGGCAGCGTGCCGTTTTCCGGATCGATCAGCGGGATGTGCGCGGTGCGCAGGTCGAACTTGCTACCGACATTCTTGATGGTGTTGCGAAGGGCGCCCGTGGTCTGGAAGGCAAAACCGACCTTGCCGGCAACGAACGCCTGTTCGCCGGCCTGTTTGGTCAAAACCGGAAGGCCACCTTCCTTGACCATACGATCAAGCACCGCGATCGCCTTCTCGCCCTCCGTGCCGTTGAATGCAACCTTGCTTTCGTCTTCGTTGAGCATGTGACCGCCGGCGCCGAAAAGAAGTGCGGAGAACATCCAGTCGTCGCCCTGCCAACGGAAGTCGATGCCTTCGTTGCCGTCGCCGAGCGCCTTGATCTTGCCCCCGAGCGCGATCACTTCGTCCCATGTCTTGGGCGGGCCGTCCGGGTTGCCGCCAGCTTTGCGAACGAGGTCGGCGTTGTAGTACATGATCGGATTGGAGGTCGCGAAAGCGAGACCGACCTGTTTGCCGCCGACCTGGGCGAGCTTCAGGATGTTGTCCGAAAAGCCCTGCTCGGCCATGTTGCCGTCCTTGGCGAGGAACGGGCCCAGGTCGACTGGAATGTCGCGCTCATTGACCATGCGCAGGCGATTCAGCCCGATGAACGTCAGGTCAGGCATCTCAGCCGTGCCGGCCTGGCGCATGATCGTCTGAATGCCTTCTTCATAGGTCGCCGACGGATTGGCGAAGGTAATCTTGACGTCGGGGTTTTCCTCCATGAACTTCTTCGAAATCGTGTCCATCACGTCCTTGAAGAAGCCTGGCATCGGATAGTGCACAGTCAGCACCGTTTCGGCATGAGCCGCAACGGTGAAGGTCATTGAGATCGCGGCGGCCGCGAAAAGCTGCTTGAACTGCTGCATGACGTACTCCTGGTTGGACCGGTCAGCCTTTAAGCCCGGTCATGGTGATGCCCTCGACAAAACGCTTCTGTGCAAGCAGGAAGGCGGTGATGAGAGGAAGGGTGATGATCAGAGTGGCCGCCATCAGCGCGCCGTAGTCGTCGCCTGCTTCGGCCGCTCGGAAGTAGAGAAGTCCGAGCGGCGGCGTAGCGTAATCCTGGTTGGTCACGACGATCAGCGGCCAGAACAGATCGTTCCAATGGGCAACGACCGAAAAGATCGCAAAGGCGGTAATCGCCGGCCAGGCATTGGGCACGACCACCCGAGCGACGATGCCGCCTTCCGACATGCCGTCGAGGCGTGCCGCCTGGATGAGATCGTCCGGGATGGCGCGGAAGAACTGCAGGAACAGGAAGATCGCGAACACCGATATAGAGAACGGAGCGACGAGCGCCAGATAGCTGTTGAGCACCGACAGCCGGTCGAAGGCGACATAGAGCGGCAGTGCCGTCGCGTGGATCGGCACCAACAGACCGATCATGACGAGCACCATCATCGTGCGCGCCGCCCGGAACTTCAGCTTGGCCATGGCATAGGCGCACGGAATGGCGACGACCACCTGCACGACGAAAATGAGAGCGCAGACGATGACCCCGTTCATGAGCAGCGTCCACATCGAGACCCGCGAAAGGGCCTTCGAGAAATTCTCGATGTAGGACCATTGCTGCGGAATAAGCGATAGCGACGACGAGAAGATCTCGCTCTGCGCCTTGCCGGCGGTTGAGATCATGAAAATGTAGGGAGCGAAAAAAATGAGCGCCCCGAGCGAAAGGACGGCGAGCCGCATGATGCGCCCCAGGGAAAGCGAGGTCGTGATCATGCGTAGTGCACCTTCCGGTCGAGGACGCGGTATTGCAGGAACATCAAGGCGACGAGGATGGCCAGGAACACGACCGTCATCGCCGAGGCGTAACCGACCCGGAGATAGACGAAGCCCTCCTGGTAGATGGTGAAGAGCAGCACTTCCGACGTCTTGTTCGGGCCGCCTTCGGTCAGGGTCTTCACCGTCTCGAACACCTTGACAGAATTGATGATGCTGATCGTGGTGACGAAGAGCGTCGTCGGTCCGAGCATCGGCCAGGTAACGAGGCGAACGCGATCGAACCATGACTTGGCACCATCGACCTCCGCTGCCGCATAAAGCTCGCGGGGGATCGCCGTAAGGCCGGCCAGAAACAAGACCATGTTGAAGCCGACCGATTGCCAGACGCCGATGATGGCAAGGCCATAGAGAACCGTTCCAGAGGCGCCGAGCCAGTTCGGGCCGGCGATACCGAAATAGGCGAGAAAGGCGTTCACCGGGCCGATCGTCGGATGAAACAGGAACTGCCAGACGGTGGCCATGGCGACGAGCAAGGAGGCCACTGGCAGGAAATAGACGGTGCGGAAGAATGCCCTGCCGCGGGTCTCGGCTTCGATCAGCATGGCGATCGCCAGCGCCAGCACGATCGATACCGGAGCGACAATGACCGTGTAGACGGCGGTATTCCAGAGCGACCGGCGGAAGGTACGATCACCGGCAAGCTCGGCATAGTTCTCAAAGCCGACAAACCGGAAGCCGGCATAGCCGAGCTCGAAATCGGTGAAGCCGAGGACGATAACTGCCAGCGTCGGCAGCAGGATGAACAAGAACAGGAGCACGATTGCCGGCAGTGCCAGCAGCCAGGCGATGCGCGCCTCGCGTGCGGCCGGCTCGACGGCAGTATGATCCACGGTCGCGACGCTAGACATTGGCCGTCTCCAGACTGGCGGCAACTTCGATCGGTCGTGCCGCCATGCGCTCGCCGCCTTGGCCGAAAAGCATCACGCGATCAGGCACGACATCGAGCCCCACCGGTCTTCCAGCCGACAGTGCCGCCGCCTCGGAAGGTGTCGATTTACTGGTAATCGTCTCGCCGATCGCGTCGAGACGGGCATGGACGATGACCTCCGAGCCCAAGAACTCCAGGCGTTCGACGCGAGCACGCAGCATGCCGCCTTCGTCGGTGCGGAGCCGGGCGAATTCCGGCCGGAACGCGACCATGACCGGCGTCTCTCCGGCGCGGCGTTCGCCGGCCAGGACCAGTCCGCCGAAACGGACGACACCAGAGGCATCCATGCGGGTCTCAAGCACGTTGATCTTCGGCTGGCCGAGAAAGCGCGCAACCTCGATATGAGCCGGGTTGTCGTAGATCTCCCTGGGGTCGGCCAGTTGTAAGAGGTGGCCACCGATCATCACCGCTACACGGTCGGCCATCGACAAGGCTTCCGACTGATCATGCGTGACGTAGAGCGTCGGCACGCCGGCGCGGCGATGCAGATCGACGATTTCGCCGCGCGCGTGAACGCGCAGGTTCGCGTCAAGATTGGAGAGCGGTTCGTCCATCAGGAACACACTCGGCCGCCGGACCATGGCCCGCGCCAGCGCCACGCGTTGCCGCTGACCACCCGACATCTGCCCGGGCTTGCGGGTCAGCAGGTGATCTATTTTCAGCGACGACGCCATCTCGTTGACCTGACGCGCTATGTCGGCGCGGATCTGCCGCTGACCCGGCAACAGATTTCCAATGAAAGGCAGACGCTGCATCGCGGTCAGCCACCGCATGGCGAGCGGAACGGCAATGTTCTGACCCGCGGTCAAATGCGGGTAGAGCGCGTAGGATTGAAAGACCATAGCAATGTTGCGATCGGCGGCCCGCACCCGCGACACGTCGCGACCGGCAATGGCGATATTGCCATGATCGGCGTGATCCAATCCCGCCACAATCCGCAGAAGCGTGCTCTTGCCGCATCCGGATGGCCCGACAAGCGCAATAAACTCACCCGCTTCCGCCTCGAAGGCAATGTTCTTCAGGATGGTGTTTCCACCATAGGATTTGGCGATACCTCGAAGCGAAAGCACGCTCATCGAACCGCCTCCACGAGCGCCTTTGCGGCGCGCGGATAGACCTCTTCGATCACGTGATCGAGGATATGCGTCGTCAGCCCAGGCACGGCGACGATCTCGCTCGAAACCTGGCGGCCCTCGAAACGATGCACAACCGCGCCCACCAGCCGTTCACCGGGCATCTCGCGCTCAAGGGTATCGACGATAAAGGATGTCGGCGGAGCCCATACGAGGGATGTCCCGTCATGCTCGCCGGTCCAGGCCCAGTGAAGGTGGCCGCTGGCGTGAAGCGCGACATTGCGGCCGGCCATCAGGTCGAAGAGCCGCTGGCGTTGACGCGGCCGCACGCTCCAGTAGCCGGTGTCGCCCTCGCCCGGATCATCGACGAAAAGCGGTTTATGCGCGAAGATCGCGACCGGGCAATCCCCCGCGGTCTGCAATTGCTCTTCGAGCCAGCCGAACTGCCGTTCGTCCTCCTCGTCATCGAAGCCAAAGAGCTGACTGTTCAGGCCGATGAAACGCCAATCACCACGGTCGGAGGACCAATAGTCCGGGCCCGCGTGGGCTCTCCAGCGGGCAAGACGGACGGGATCGACCGGCTGGCCTGAGCCCGGCAGATGCCCGACGTCATGGTTGCCCGGCACCATCAGCACTGGTGCGGAAAGCTGCGCCATCAGTTCCACAGCAAAAGTGATGTCTTCGAGGTGATCGGCTCCGTCGATCGTCAGGTCGCCGGTATGGATCACCAGATCTGGCGCCGTCGCCTCGATCCATCGGAAGACAGGCTCCCAGTTGTCGGTGAAATGCGATTTCGACGGGCTGAGATGCGTATCGCTGATCTGGATGATCTTCACGGAATTCGGGCCTCCGACCATGGTCATTGCGCATGTCGTCCGGAAGCCGTGTCGCTCCCGTTCGGTGCTTAGGTCGCACTGTTTAGGGAGCTGTCTTGTCAGTTTGGTAACAGACGTTCTCAGCTGTTTTTCAGTTTCTCCATGAAAGCGTCACGTTCCGATGTCCATGCGCGACCGTGATGGCGGGTGGAGGAAAAACGGACTGGCTTCTCGCCAAAAGGCGCGTGGTGCCTGCTCAAAAATTCACATGATCGTATACAATAATTGGCGAATATTGACGACAAAAGCTCATTTCGTGAGCAGAAGGTTGTTGCGCCGGATACTGCGGATTCGGCGGTGACACTAGATTCCTAAACGAAAATATAGAGTTATCATCGCCGCACGAGATTGGCACGTTTGATGCTTCTTCCCTGTCATCAGGAGAAGCCATCATGCCGAAAGCCGCCGAAATCGATATCGTATCTGTTTCCAAGATCTACGGCGCGACAACCGCCGTGCACGCCATCAGCCTCAAGATCCCCGCAGGCAGCTACTGCTGTTTTCTCGGGCCGTCGGGCTGCGGGAAGACATCCACGTTGCGCATGATTGCCGGCCACGAGAGCATTTCGTCCGGCGACCTTCGTCTCGGCCATGTCGTCGTGACCGATTTCCCGCCGGCCCGCCGCAATACGGCGATGATGTTCCAGTCCTACGCCCTGTTTCCTCATCTCGACCTCGTCGACAATGTCGCCTTCAGCTTGAAGATGAAGGGCGTCGACAAGGAAACACGCCGGGCCAAGGCGCTGGCCATGTTGAGGCTGATGCAGATGGAGGCCTATGCCGGCCGTCGGCCGGCGCAGCTTTCGGGCGGACAGCAGCAGCGGGTGGCACTCGCACGCGCCTTGATCACCGAACCGGAAGCTCTGCTGCTCGATGAGCCATTGTCGGCGCTCGATCCATTCCTCAAGATCCGCATGCGGGCAGAGCTGAAGAAGCTGCAGAAAACGCTGGGCATCACCTTCGTCCATGTCACGCACAGCCAGGAAGAGGCCATGGCTTTGGCCGACCTGATCGTGGTGATGAACGATGGCCGCATCGAGCAGGCGGCAGCGCCACGTATCGTCTTCGAGCAGCCGGCAACCGCCTTCGTCGCCCGGTTCATGGGCGACCACAATGTGCTTTCGGGCCGAGTGAGCGCCATCCGTGACGGGATCGTCGAGATGGAGGCGGCCGGTGGCCCGAGGTTTGCCGTTCGCGACATCGCACAGGAAATCGGTGCGCCAATCGACATCGGCATCCGCACCGACCGCGTTCGCCTCGAGCCTGCCTCGGAAAAGACCCTCGGTTTTCAGGCGGTGGTCTCCAACATCGAATATCGCGGCGCTTCGGTGAAGTTGACCGTCAGTGGCGCCGGCAGCGACGACTTCACAGTGATCGTCAGCGATGCCGACTATTTCAACAAAACCGTGTCGGTCGGCGACGCGGTGTCCCTGAGCTGGGCCCTGGAGGATGTCGTCCCCCTCGGTCGCCTTTCAGCATGAGTGACCAACCATCAAAAAAAGGGGAACTGCGCATGACGAATGAAACTACACCGAAGACCTCGAAGGAGGGCCTGTCCCGACGCACGCTGCTCAAGACCGGTGCGGCGGCAATCGGCGCGATTGCCGGGTCCGGGGCGATCACCGGCTTTCCGACGATCTGGGCGCAAAACCCGATCACGCTGCGCCAGTTCGGCACCGGCGTTTCCAACATCAATGCCATTGCCGAGAAGTGCAAACAGGATCTCGGCATCACACTGGAAATGACTGCGACGGATTCGGACGCCGCGGCCCAGCGGGCAGTGACGCAGCCCGATTCCTACGACATCGCCGACATCGAATACTGGATCGCCAAGAAGGTCTTCCCGGCCGGAGTGATGCAGCCGATGGATGTCTCGAAAATCAAGTACTACGACAAGATCGTCCCGCTGTTCATCGACGGCAAGCTGAAGCCCGAAAGCATTATCGCCCAAGGCACCGCCCCGCACACCGTCGGCTTTGTCGAGGCGCAGGCTTCCAGGACCTTCGCGAAGTCGCCGACCCAGTGGATGACGCTCATTCCGACGATCTACAATGCCGATACCCTCGGCATCCGCCCGGATCTCGTCGGCCGCGACATCACGAGCTGGGCCGACATCATGGATCCGGCCTTCAAGGGCAAGGCCGCGATCCTCAACATCCCGTCAATCGGCATCATGGATGCCGCCATGATCATGGAAGCCTTGGGCAACGTCAAATATGCCGACAAGGGCAACATGACGACGGATGAGATCGACCAGACGATCGACTTCCTCATTAAGGCCAAGCAGGACGGTCAGTTCCGCGCTTTCTGGAAATCCTTCGACGAGAGCGTCAACCTGATGGCCTCCGGTGAAGTGGTGATCCAGTCCATGTGGTCACCGGCCGTCGCCGCCGTCCGCTCGAAGGGGATCGCGTGCAAATACCAGCCGCTCAAGGAAGGCTATCGCGCCTGGGGTGGCGGCCTCGGCCTTGCCGCTCATCTCCAGGGCGCCCAGCTCGACGCGGCCTATGAATACATCAACTGGTACCTGTCGGGCTGGGTCGGCGCCTATCTCAACCGTCAGGGCTACTATTCGGCCGCCATGGACACGGCCAAGGGCTTCATGTCCGAGGACGAGTGGGGTTACTGGGTCGAGGGCAAGCCGGCAAAGGGCGATATCCTCTCGCCGGAGGGCAAGGTCATGGAGAAGGCCGGTGCCGTGCGCGATGGCGGCTCCTTCGAAGACCGCATGGGCAAGGTCGCCTGCTGGAACTCGGTCATGGATGAGGATCGCTACATGATCAAGCGCTGGAACGAGTTCATCGCGGCTTGAGGCAGACGAAACGCCCTCGCTGCGGCGCGCCCTCGAATGGGGCCGCCCGCAGCGAGCGGAACCTGACGAGCAACGCGAGAGGATGAACAATGGCGGTAGTGGCAATTTCGCAGCCATCGGAGGCCTTGGCCGGTAGACCCAGCAGTGTCCGTGCTTGGCTGCAAAGGCTGGGCGCCTATCTGCAGGCGCTGCCGCTCATCCTCATTCTCGGGTTCTTCTTCGTGCTGCCGATCCTGACGGTTCTTGTCGTCAGCTTCTGGGACTACGACTTTGCCGGGCTTTATCCGGACTTCCTGACCATGAACTATGTCGACACGCTCGGTTCGTGGGTGACGTGGAAGACCTATCTCAACACGTTGAAATTCACCGCCCTCGTCTGGTGCCTCACACTCTTGATCGGCTTCTGGGCCGCCTATTTCCTCGCATTCCACGTGCGCACGACGACCATGCAGATGGTGCTCTTCCTCATCTGCACCGTGCCGTTTCTAACCTCGAACATCATCCGCATGATCTCCTGGATCCCGGTGCTTGGACGCAATGGCCTCGTCAATTCGACGCTGATCGACCTCGGCATCATTCCGCAACCGATCGAGTGGCTGCTCTATTCCGATTTTGCTGTCGTGCTTGCCATGGTTCACCTCAATACGCTCTTCATGGTGACGCCGATCTTCAACACGCTGATGCGCATTGACCGTTCGCTGATCGAAGCGGCGCGCGACTGCGGCGCCAGCGGCCGGCAAGTGCTCTGGAACGTCATCCTGCCACTCGCCAAGCCCGGCATCGCCATCGGCTCGATCTTCGTCGTCACCCTCGTCATGGCCGACTTCTCGACGGTTCAAGTTATGTCGGGCGGACAGAGCGCTTCGGTCGCGCTGATGATGAAGAACCAGATGTCACTGCTGCAATATCCGGCTGCGGCCGCCAATGCGGTAGTGCTGCTGATCGTCGTGCTCCTGATGGTCGCCGCGATCCTTCGGGTCGTTGATATCCGAAAGGAACTCTGAGATGAACCATGAGCGGCGCACCCTTGAATTCTACCTGCTCGCGGGCTTCTTCGCCCTGTTCGTGCTGTTTCTCTACGGGCCGTTGTCGGCGGTGCTGATCCTGTCCTTTCAGGGGCCGAATGGCGGTCTCACATTTCCGTTGAACGGACTATCGCTGCACTGGTTCTACAATCTCTTCGAGAAACAGGCGGTCGGCGACTTCGGCGCGTCCTTCCGCCGCTCATTCACGCTGGGACTGATGGTGATGGTGGTCAACGTCGTCGTGGCGCTCCTCGCCGGCCTTGCCTTTCGCCACCGCTTCAAGGGGGCGACGGCCCTCTTCTACCTGACCGTTGCCAGCCTGGTCGTGCCCTCGATCATCATCTCGCTCGGGATCGGTGTCGTCTTCCAGCAGTTTGGCCTGAAGCCCGCCTGGTATTCCTCCGGCTTCGGCGCACATCTTACCTGGACCCTACCCTTTGGCGTCTTGATCATGTTTGCCGTCTTCAACCGCTTTTCGCCGGCCTATGAAGAGGCGGCCCGCGATCTCGGCGCCACCCCGTGGCAGACGTTTCGGCATGTGGTGCTGCCGATGATAGCGCCGAGCCTGATCGGGGTCGGCCTCTTCGGCTTCACCCTTTCCTACGACGAGTTCGCCCGTACACTGATGACCTCGGGCAGCTACAACACCCTGCCATTGGAAATCTACGGAATGACCACCAATGTGACGACGCCGGTGCTTTACGCGCTGGGCACGGTCACGACGCTCTTCTCCTTCACCACCATCCTCGTCGCGCTTGCCGTCATTCTGACGCTTCGTCGGCGGCAGGTAAAAATGAGCTAGGTTCGATGCGCATTCTGATCGTCAATCCGAACACCACCCTATCCATGACCGAGAAGGCGGCGGCCGCAGCCCGCGCCGTCGCGGGCCCGAACACGGAGATCATCGCGAGGACGTCCAAGTCCGGACCGGCTTCGATCGAAGGCCACTATGATGGCGCGATCGCGCTTCCGGGCGTGCTCACCGAAATCCGGGACGGCGAAGCGGCAGGCGCCAACGCCGCCGTCATCGCATGCTTCGACGATACTGGTCTGGAAGCAGCCCGCGCGCTTGCCCGCATCCCCGTGGTCGGGCTTTGCGAATCCGCTGTGGCGACGGCCGCCATGCTTGCTCAGCGTTTCACCGTCGTAACCACACTCGAGCGGTCGCGTGTGCTTATCGAGAACCTGGTCATACGCTATGGGATGAGTGCCCGGACGAAGGTTCGCGCTGCGGACATCCCGGTGCTGCAGCTTGAGGACAAGGCTTCGCCCGCGTTGGCGAAGCTGCGATGCGAAATCGAGCTGGCGCTCGTTGAGGACGGCGCCGAGGCGATCGTGCTTGGCTGCGCCGGGATGGCCGATCTTGCGCGCGCACTTCAAGCCGAATACGGCGTTCCGGTCATTGATGGCGTATCGGCAGCCGTCAAGCAGGCCGAGGCGTTGGTGTCGCAAGGACTGACGACCAGCAAGCGCGGCTCCTATGCTCCGCCGCTCAGCAAATCCTATTCAGGTCTTATGAGCGCGCTCGCACCGATCTCGGCTTGAGACCGTACCGAGGGAAGCTCTCCGGCCACGGCGGCCAGCTGCGCGTTCGATGTGGCGGCTTCGGCAATGATCCACTCGCGAAACACCTGGATCTTGTTCTGCCGCCGGTGGCTTTGCGGATAGACCAGCCAATAGGCACGGCCATCCCTGACCACATGGTTGAACGGCCGGACGAGTTTTCCGCTGCGAAGCTCCTCAATCACAAAGGTGGAGACGACCATGGCAATGCCATGATCGAGCAATGTGGTGGCCACATCCATTGCCTGGACGTCGAAGATCAGCTCAGTGCCATTGCTGGCCGGCGGTTCCACGCCCGCTTCGGTCATCCAGCGCCGCCACCAGCTGGCGTTGCCGAAGCGCCTCACCGTGAGAACGTCGGCCGGATCCTTCAGCTGATGTTTTTCCAGGAACGTCGGCGTACAGACGGGCATGTATTCGATCGGGAAAAGAGGAAACACTTCATTGCCCGACCAGTCGCCGTTGCCGCTGCGCACCACGAGATCAATCGCATCGCGCTTGAAGTCGATCAGCTCCGTGGACATGTGCACGCGAATGCTGATGTTTGGATGGGCTGTCTGAAACGAGGCGAGCCTGGAACCAAGCCAACTTGAGACGACGGTTGGCAGTACCGAGATGTGCAGGTGATGCTCGGTCTTGTCGGCAATCTCGGAGAACGCCGTACCCAGTAGATCGAGCGCCTCGGTCACCTTCGGCGCAAGCTGCCGTCCGGCAGCCGTCAAGCGCACTTCCCGCGGCAGACGGACAAACAGCGGCGTGCCGGTGCGGTCCTCCAGCAGTCGGATTTGATAGCTGACAGCGGCTTGCGTCATGCCGAGCTCCTGCGCCGCGCGGGTGAAACTCAAGTGCCTGGCTGCGGCCTCGAACGCGCGCACCGCACTCATGGGGGGAATCTTGCTCATGAAGTGAGATAAGCATTCTTTATGGCAGCATGCGAGAAATCGCTTTGCGCGAAACCACCAAAATCCTCAATTTTCTCGCGAACACATCACCACAGAACTGAAGGGGTTAGCAATGCTTAGCGCACTGCGATCGATCATCCTCCACGTCTGGACTTCGGCCAAGAGAGCTGCCGACGCCACGACGACCATCGATACATTCAGCGAGTTCCAACTGAGGGACATCGGCCTGACGCGAGACAATGACAGCATCCGGGCGCGCGCGGGCGATGTTGCTGATCCGTGGCAGCACGTAGCGGGCTCTGATCCGGGCGGTGCCCTTTCGCCGCAGACGCCAAATGATGAAGTCGCGTCGCCGCCCTCGCGACAAGCTTTCGACCTCGGCCGAATGGAGAAAATAAAGACATAAACATTTCTTTATACGATTGACGCCGTCGACTTTGCGGGGCATTGTCGAACAATCGTGGTTCTGCGGCTCGTCTGACGACAGGCCGGAGCTAAGAGGGAATTCGGTGCGGCGCTGCAAGGCGCTCATGCCGGAGCTGCCCCCGCAACTGTAAGCGGCGAGCGGTCGTCCAATGATGTCACTGAGGGAGACGCCTCGGGAAGACGGGACGGTTCGTGTTGACCCGCAAGCCAGGAGACCTGCCGCGATAGATAACGTCCACGGGCGGGGTGTCCGATGTGTCGCCTTGACGAGCGAGCCAGTCTCGGTCGTGGATGCGTCGCATTCAAAGCCTTGCCCACAACCTTCGGGGTAAGGAAATGACCATCAAGACAGCCAATCTCGGCTTTCCACGTATCGGCAGCCACCGTGAACTGAAGTTCGCGCTGGAGCGTTATTGGGCCGGCAAGATCGAGAGACAGGACCTGCTCGACGTCGCCGCCAGGCTGCGGGCCGAAAACTGGGCCGCGCAAAAGGCGCGTGGGATCCAGATCATTCCATCGAACGACTTCTCGCTTTACGACCAGGTTCTCGACACATCAGTGCTGGTTGGTGCGGTGCCACCGGCCTATGGCTGGAAGGGCGGCCCGGTCGACCTCGACGCCTATTTCGCCATGGCGCGCGGTTCGACGACTGCCGCCTGCGCGTCCGGTTGCACGCATGGCGGGCCCGACGGGGGCAACCAGGCGCTGGAGATGACCAAGTGGTTCGACACGAACTACCACTACATGGTTCCGGAATTCGCGGAGGATCAGCGCTTCGAGCTGACGAGCAATGCGCCGCTTGACGCCTTCCTCGAAGCCAAGGCGCTCGGGCATGTCACCCGCCCTGTCGTCCTCGGCCCCGTCACCTTCCTGAAACTGGGCAAGGCGCTTGCCGGCGGATTCGACACCATCAATCTGATCGAGCGGCTGCTGCCTGTTTATACGAAGCTTTTCACCGAGCTTGGGGAAGCCGGCGTCGAATGGGTGCAGATCGACGAGCCATGCCTGGTGCTCGATCTCACTGAGCGGGAACGCCAGGCGCTGGCGCTGACCTACCAGACGTTCGCCTCGGAACTTCCGCAGTTGAAAATCATGCTCGCGACCTATTTCGGCGCGGTCAGTGACAACATGCCGACAGCCCTTTCGCTGCCGGTTGCCGGGCTGCATGTCGACCTCGTGCGGGCGCCGCAACAGCTCGACTTGCTACTTCAGACGGTACCGGCACAGCTTGTGCTGTCGCTCGGCGTCGTCGATGGCCGCAATGTGTGGCGTACCGATCTTGCCGGCCTCTTCCGCCGGCTGCAGCCGTTGATCGAGGCGCATGGCCGCGATCGTATCGAGCTTGCACCATCGTGCTCGCTGCTGCATGTGCCAATCGACCTCGATCTCGAACGAGCGCTCGATCCGGAGCTCGTCTCCTGGCTTGCCTTCGCCCTGCAGAAGCTGGACGAACTCAGCCTGCTTGCCCGCGCATTCGAGCCGGGCCTGGCCAATCCCGAGCAGGTCTTTGCAAAATCGATTGCTGCGGTCGAGGCACGGCTGACCTCGCTCAAGGTCCACGATCCACTCGTTGCCGGACGCTTGAAGAACCTGACGGCAGCAGACAGCCGCCGTCAATCGAGTTTTGCAACGCGCCGGCGGCGGCAGGAAGACAGGCTGGCACTGCCGCTCTTCCCGACGACGACGATCGGCTCCTTCCCGCAGACGTCAGAGGTGCGCCAGGCACGATCGCTGCATGCCAAGGGCGAGCTCAGCTATGTCGACTACCTCGCCTACCTGCGCCAGGAGACGGAGAAGGCCGTGCGCTGGCAGGAGGAAATCGGCATCGAGGTGCTGGTGCACGGCGAATTCGAGCGCAACGACATGGTGCAGTATTTCGGCGAGCAGCTCTCCGGCTATGGGTTCACTCAGAGCGGTTGGGTGCAGAGCTACGGCTCGCGCTACGTACGCCCGCCGATCATCTTCGGCGATGTCTCGCGCCCGAACCCGATGACGGTCGATTGGGCAACCTATGCGCAGTCGCTGACGGACAAGCCGATGAAGGGCATGCTCACCGGCCCGGTGACGATGCTGCAATGGTCGTTCGTGCGCGACGACCTGCCCCGGTCGATCGTATGCCGGCAGATCGCACTGGCGCTGCGCGACGAAGTCACCGACCTGGAAACGGCCGGTATCGCCGTGATCCAGATCGACGAACCGGCGCTGCGCGAGGGACTGCCACTGAGACAGGCCGATCGAAAGGCCTATCTCGACTGGGCGGTCGAGTGCTTCCGCATCAGCGCCTCCGGCGTCGGTGACGAAACCCAGATCCACACCCACATGTGCTACTCGGAGTTCAACGACATCATGGCGGCGATTGCGGCAATGGATGCCGATGTCATCTCCATCGAAACCTCGCGCTCGAAGATGGAGCTGCTCGGCGCCTTTATCGATCAGGCCTATCCGAACGAGATCGGCCCCGGCGTCTACGACATCCACTCGCCGCGGGTACCCACTGTCAACGAGATGGTGCATCTGATCGAACAGGCGACCGACGGTCTGACGCCGGCGCAGATCTGGGTCAATCCGGATTGTGGGCTGAAAACAAGGCGGTGGGAGGAAGTTCGCCCGGCGCTCGTCAACATGGTCGCGGCGGCGCAAACGCTGCGCCAATCCTTCACTGCCGGCCGGCAAGAGGCCACAAACGCATGACGGACGATAGCAATATCGAGAAGGCGCCGGGGGAAACCCCGGCGCCCGCCACCTTGATCGACATCGTCTTTCCCGGCGACACCAATCACCACGGCACGCTCTTCGGCCGTGCGGGCCTCGCACTCATGGACCGGACCGCCTTCATCGTCGCCACGCGCCACGGCCGCGTTCCCTTCGTCACCGCCTCCTGCGATCGCGTCGACTTCCGCGGCCCCGCCCACATCGGCCATATCGTCAGCTGCAGCGGCCGCCCGATCCGGGTCGGGCGGCGTTCGATGGTCGTCGAAGTCGATATGATCGCGGAAGATCTGACGGCCGGCACCCGCGATCTGTGCGCCCGCGGCCAGTTCACCATGGTCGCGATGCCGGAGGGCAAGGGCGCCGGCTGGTCGTTGCCTTCTCTCGACACCGATGCGATCGGAGCGCCAAAAGACGATGCCGTGCGCATGGTCGATATCGTCTATCCGGATCAGGCCAACAGCTTCGGCGCCATGTTTGGCGGCGACGCGCTGGCGCAGATGACCAAGGCCGCCTTCGGCGCGGCGACACGGGCGAGCCGCAAGACGACAGTGCTCGCCTCCTGCCAGCGCATCGATTTCAAGCACCGGATCACCGTTGGCTCGATCATCGAGCTTGTCGCCAGGATTGTGCGCACCGGACGGAGCTCGACGACGGTCGATGTCGAATTGTGGTCAGAGGATTTGACGGGAGCGAAACAGACCCTGACTGCCCATGGCGCCTTCATCATGGTGGCAGTCGACGGGGACAATCGTCCTGTTCCCGCCTTCGCGGCTTGAGGATTTCAGCAGAGCTGTCAATGACGGCTCTCCATCCACAGGCTTCGCCGACACTTGTCGTTTACTCCCCGCTATCCACACCCGAAAAAATATTGTCCGCCTCCCAGGTGGCTTCGACATGGAACCTATTGACGCAATTTTCCCGACATATACTATATCTAGTGTTCGAGGTTCTCCCGATTCGCAAGGATTGGGAGCGAAGATGGGAATACGGTGCCGTCGTAGCGATTTCGCTTGGCTAAGCCGTGGCTGCCCCCGCAACTGTAAACGGCGAGCAACTGTCCAGCATTCGGCCACTGAAGCATGATGCTTCGGGAAGGTCCGGACAGAAGCACCGACCCGTGAGCCAGGAGACCTGCCTCGATCGATAAACGTCCACGGGCGGGGTGTCCGGAGAGGTCAGAGGTGTGCATGGGGCAGGATGAAACCTGCCTGATCGTCTCGACGTCTCCCCGGAAGCGCCGTCTTCAACTTCGGGGTGAAGTCATGTCCGCGTCATCGAATTCCTATCATTCGCCAATGAAGAGGCGCGGGAAGCCGCGAATCTGACGAACAACCGCGCCCGGGTCTTCTCGACCCGAGCAAGCGGTCATCCTGCCAGTCCTGCATTTCGCCGGATCGCTTGTGCGTATCCGCATGCCTTTTCATGCCCAGATCCAGCCGACCAAACGAGGAAGAAATGAACGTCACCGTCTACAGCAAGCCCGCCTGCGTCCAGTGCACCGCAACCTATCGCGCGCTCGACCGCCAGGGCGTCAATTACGAGGTGATCGACATTTCGGTCGACCAGGACGCGTTCGAGACGGTCAAGGGCCTTGGCTACATGCAGGTTCCCGTCGTCATCGCCGGTCCGGAGCACTGGGCAGGCTTCCGCCCCGACAAGATCAGCGCACTGTCCTGAAGCCGAGGTACGGCGCGATGGGGCTGATCGTCTATTTTTCCACCCGCTCGGAAAACACCCATCGCTTCGTCGGCAAGCTCGGCCTGCGCGCCAGACGCATTCCCGTCAGCGCGGCCGACGCGCCGCTCGACGTGCACGAACCCTATGTGCTCGTCGTCCCGACCTATTGCGGCGACGACGGCCGGGGCGCCGTGCCCAAACAGGTGATCCGCTTTCTCAACGATGCGGACAACCGCTCCCACATCCGCGGCGTGATTGCCGCGGGCAACAGCAATTTCGGCGCGACCTACGGGATCGCCGGCGACGTGATCTCGGCCAAGTGCCAGGTGCCCTATCTCTACCGGTTCGAACTGTTGGGAACCGATGAGGACGTCGCCAATGTCAAAAACGGGATGGAACGATTTTGGACGTCTCAACACTCGAACGCCCCTTGAAGGCGACGGAATCGGCGCTCGATTACCACGCGCTGAACGCCATGCTGAACCTCTATGACGAGGACGGCCGGATCCAGCTCGACAAGGACCGGTTGGCGGCAAAGCAGTACTTCCTGCAGCACGTCAACCAGAACACCGTGTTCTTCCATAACCTGCGCGAAAAACTCGATTACCTCGTCACCGAGGGCTACTACGAGCAGGAGGTTCTCGACCAGTATTCGTTCAACTTCGTGCGCGACCTGTTCGATCACGCCTATGACAAGAAGTTCCGTTTCCCGACCTTTCTCGGCGCCTTCAAATATTACACCAGCTACACGCTGAAGACCTTCGACGGGAAGCGCTACCTCGAGCGCTACGAGGACCGGGTCTGCATGGTGGCGCTGACGCTGGCGCGCGGCGACGAGGCGCTGGCGCGCGACATGGTCGACGAGATCATCTCCGGTCGCTTCCAACCGGCGACCCCGACCTTCCTCAACGCCGGCAAAAAGCAGCGCGGCGAGCTCGTCTCCTGCTTTCTGCTGAGGGTCGAGGACAACATGGAATCGATCGCGCGCGGCATTAATTCGGCGCTACAATTGTCGAAGCGCGGCGGCGGCGTGGCGCTGTCGCTTACCAACATCCGCGAGGCCGGCGCCCCGATCAAGCAGATCGAAAACCAGTCGTCCGGCATCATTCCCGTGATGAAGCTGCTGGAGGATTCGTTCTCCTACGCCAACCAGCTTGGCGCCCGCCAGGGTGCCGGCGCCGTCTATCTCAACGCCCACCACCCCGACATCATGCGTTTCCTCGACACCAAGCGGGAGAACGCCGACGAGAAGATCCGTATCAAGACGCTGTCGCTGGGCGTCGTCGTTCCCGACATCACCTTCGAACTCGCCAAGAACAACGAGGACATGTACCTGTTCTCGCCCTATGACGTGGAGCGCGTCTACGGCGTTGCCTTCACCGACATCTCGGTCACGGAAAAATATCGGGAAATGGTCGCCGACAGCCGGATCCGCAAGAAGAAGATCAAGGCGCGCGAGTTCTTCCAGGTGCTGGCCGAAATCCAGTTCGAGTCGGGCTATCCCTACATCATGTTCGAAGACACGGTGAACCGCGCCAACCCGATCGCCGGCCGCATCACCATGAGCAACCTCTGCTCAGAAATCCTCCAGGTCAGCGAAGCCAGCGAGTACAATGACGACCTGTCCTACAAGCACCTGGGCAAGGACATCTCCTGCAATCTCGGCTCGCTGAATATCGCCGCCGCGATGGATTCGTCCGATTTCGGCAAGACGATCGAGACATCGATCCGGGCGCTGACCGCGGTCTCCGACATGAGCCATATCGCCTCGGTTCCCTCCGTCGAGAAGGGCAATGACGACAGCCATGCGATCGGCCTCGGCCAGATGAACCTGCACGGCTATCTCGCCCGCGAACGGGTCTATTACGGTTCGGACGAAGGCGTCGATTTCACCAACATCTACTTCTACACGGTGACCTACCACGCCATCCGCGCCTCCAACCGCATCGCCGTCGAACGCGGGTCGAGCTTCAAGGGCTTCGAGAACTCGAAATACGCCTCGGGCGACTATTTCGACAAGTACACCGAACAGGAATGGAAGCCGGCGACCGAGCGGGTGCGCGAACTGTTCGAAACCGCAGGCATCGATATCCCGACGCAGGAAGACTGGCTGGAACTCAAGCAGGCGGTGATGACATCCGGCCTCTACAACCAGAACCTGCAGGCGGTGCCGCCGACCGGCTCAATCTCCTATATCAACCATTCGACCTCCTCGATCCACCCGATCGTCTCGAAGATCGAGATCCGCAAGGAAGGCAAGATCGGCCGCGTCTATTATCCCGCGGCCTTCATGACCAACGACAATCTCGACTACTACCAGGATGCCTATGAGATCGGTCCGGAGAAGATCATCGACACCTATGCGGCTGCGACCCAGCATGTCGACCAGGGGCTTTCGCTGACCTTGTTCTTCAAGGACACGGCAACGACCCGCGACATCAACCGCGCGCAGATCCATGCCTGGAAGAAGGGCATCAAGACGATCTACTACATCCGCCTTCGTCAGATGGCGCTGTCCGGCACGGAAGTGCAGGGCTGCGTTTCCTGCGCGCTTTGATACTCCGGGGAACAAGATGAACATCCAACTGAAGACCAAGGCGCCCAAGGGCTCGCAAGCCGTGCGCGCCATCAACTGGAACCGTATCGAGGACGACAAGGACCTTGAGGTCTGGAACCGGCTCACCGGCAATTTCTGGCTGCCGGAAAAGGTGCCGCTTTCCAACGACATTCCCTCCTGGGCGGCGTTGCGGCCGGAAGAGCAGCAGCTGACGATCCGTGTGTTCACGGGCCTGACCCTGCTCGACACGATCCAGACGAGCATCGGCGCACCGACACTGATGGCGGATTCGATCACGCCCCATGAGGAAGCGGTTTATTCCAACATCTCCTTCATGGAAGCGGTGCATGCCCGTTCCTATTCCTCGATCTTTTCGACGCTTTGCTCGACACCTGATGTCGATGACGCCTATCGCTGGTCGGAGGAGAACGAACATCTCCAGAAGAAGTCGGCGCTCATTCTCGAGCAGTATCGCACCACGGATCCGCTGAAGCGCAAGATCGCCAGCGTCTTCCTCGAGAGCTTCCTGTTCTACTCCGGCTTCTATCTGCCGATGTATTGGTCGAGCCGCGCCAAGCTGACCAACACCGCCGACATGATCCGCCTCATCATCCGCGACGAAGCGGTGCACGGCTACTACATCGGCTACAAGTTCCAGAAGGGCCTGGAGCGGCTGAGTAACGAGCGTCGGCAGGAGATGAAGGATTTCGCCTTCGACCTGCTGCTCGAACTCTACGACAACGAGGCGAAATATACCGAATCGCTTTACGACAGCGTCGGCCTGACCGAGGACGTGAAGAAGTTCCTGCACTACAACGCCAACAAGGCGCTGATGAACCTCGGATATGAGGCGCTGTTCCCGGCCGATGCCTGCAAGGTCAATCCGGCAATCCTGTCGGCGCTGTCGCCGAATGCCGACGAGAACCACGACTTCTTTTCGGGGTCAGGCTCCTCCTATGTCATCGGCAAGGCGGTTGCGACCGAAGACGAAGACTGGGATTTCTGACAAGCGCGCCGCACTCCGTTGCTGAGCCAATAGCAAAGCGGCCGGTGAAGACGAGAAGGTCTTCACCGGCCGTCCTGTTTCAACTGCGCGAAGCGAGGTGGTGTTACTCCGCCGGCACGACACGGCTGCGGCCGATGGTTGCCTGTGTCAGCAGGAACGCGCTGACCGCGCAAATCGCAATGCCCGCGGCCATCGGAAGCGCCGTTCCGTTGAAGAAGACGGCAGCAACGATCATGGCGACAGCCGCCGTGACAAAATGCAGCGTCCCCATCAGCGCCGATGCCGTACCGGCAATCTCGCCGTGATCCTCGAGCGCCAGCACCGCGGAGGTCGGGATGACCAGACCGAGCGCGCCGTAGCCGACGAACAGGAATGCCGCCATGACCGGCAACTGGTTGAAGCCGAGGCTCATGAGAATGAACATGCTGGCCATGGTCAAGGCAAAGCCGGCGACGGCAAGCTGCATGACACGCACGAGACCGAAACGAACGCCAAGCCAACCGGTCGCCTGCGAGACCGCGAAGAACGATACCGCGTTGATCGAGAAGGCGAAGCTGTATTGCGTCGGCGTCAGGCCATAATGATCGATCAGCACGAAGGGCGAATTTGCGAGGTAGACGAGGAAGCTCGAAATGCCGAGGCCACCGATGAAGGTGAGCGTCAGGAAGTTCCGGTCGCTCAGAAGCAGCCGGTAGGCGGCAATCGCGCTGCCGAAATTGCTGTCTGCCCTGTCCTTCTTCGGACGGGTCTCAGCCAATTGGGTCGACAGCAGGATCAGGCCGATGAAGGCTGCGATCATGACGGCACAGAAAACGCCGCGCCAGCCGTAGAACTCGATGACGGCGCTGCCAGTCAGAGGCGCCAGGATCGGCGAGATGCTGAACACCAGCATCAGCAGCGACATCAGGCGTGCCGCCTGAACGCCGGTGTGCATGTCACGAACGATGGCGCGCGGAATGACCATGCCGGCGGCACCGCCAATACCTTGCAGGAAGCGGAAGGCGATGAGCGTTTCGATATCGGTCGCGAGCGCGCAGCCGATGCTGGCCAGCGCGAACAGGCCGATGCCGAGATAGAGCGGCGCCTTGCGGCCCCACATATCCGAGAGTGGGCCATAGACGAGCTGGAAAATTGCAAAGGAAATGAAGAAGGCGAGCAGGCTAAGCTGCACGACACCGGTCTCTGCGGCGAGATCCTTGCCGATCGACGGCAGCGCGGGGAGATACATGTCGATTGCGAAAGGCCCGATCGCTGAAATCAGACCGAGGACTATGGCAGTGCGTAGAAAGGACGCCGTCATGGTGATGATCTTTCAGAGGTCGCGAAACGAACGAGGACGCGCGCCTGCATTCGTTGCCGCCGGGATTGAAACTGGAATGAGCCGGTCGTGCCAGGATCGAACGTCCGGGAGACGCATCCTGCGCTGACCTATGTGGTCCATAATTTTGGACACACATGTCAAATTTGACACTATTGTCCAAACCGTCAACATGTCCTATCGTCGGATCATGAAAAAACGACAAGCCGCCTTGCCGACCGCCGGTGGCCCCACCCAGAAGGGTCAATGCGCCAAACGCATCTCGATCCTCGACGCCGCCGCAGAGGTCTTCTGCCGCGAAGGCTTTTCCGGCGCCAGCATAGACGAAATCGCCGCGGAAGCCTGTGTTTCCAGGCAGACCATCTACAATCACTACCGCGAAAAAGAGACGCTGTTCATGGCGGTGGTGCAGGATATCCTCGACCGAACCAACGCCGCGCTGTTCTCGATCCTCGCGACCTTCCCGCAACGGGCAGACAATCTCGAGGACGACCTCACTGCCTTTGCAGTGCGCCTCAACAGGAACTGCATCTGCAATCAGGACGGCAAGTTCATCCAGAAGCTGGTCGAGACCGAGGGAGAGCGATATCCCGAGCTGATCAGGATCTGGCGCGAACAGGGACCGGGCAAGA
Organism: Ensifer canadensis; assembly: GCF_017488845.2. NCBI lineage: Bacteria > Pseudomonadati > Pseudomonadota > Alphaproteobacteria > Hyphomicrobiales > Rhizobiaceae > Ensifer > Ensifer canadensis. Next base: position 466,472 of record NZ_CP083371.1, on the reverse strand, counting down.
TCGGCGCGGCACTCTCGGCACTGTTTGCTCGACTTGCCCACGCGGCCCCGCTTGAGATCGACGACCTCGACTTGGCCGCTCGGCAATTCCTGGCCTTGATCAAGGCGGACATGCAGATAGCCGGTCCTTTTGGCGAAGCTCCAACGGAGGAGCAATTGCAGACCTCTGCCCGCAACGCCGTCAGGACCTTCCTGCGCGCCTATGGCAGGGTCGAGACCGAACGAGCCCAGAAAAAAGCCGGTCGCCTCGACCAATCGGCTTGACCGCCAGTCGCTCTGACCAATTCAGTCACCCTGACGTCTTCGCGACGCACCTAAGACCAACGCCCCTCCGCATCTCCGATCACCTAACCAGTGATCTGGAACCCCTGCACCGGATCGGGCAAGGCCACCGGTTCGGTTTCGACGCTGACGACCGAGGCAGCCGCCGGCCCCATCCAGAGCCGCTCGACCATGTTTGCGAGCGCAACATCGGAGCCGACGATCATCGCCGCCACCGATCCGTCGCGCTCGTTGCGCACCCAGCCGGTCACTCCGAGGCGTTCGGCCTCGCGGCGGGCCCAAATGCGGAAGCTGACGCCCTGCACCCTTCCGCTGACACGAACGAGCATCGCCTTGCGCTCTCTGATCATGATCGCACCTGTTTTTTTGTTATAGAAGAGAAACTGGAGCGAAGGCGGACAAAGACAAGCCACCTGACGTTGCGGGCGCCTGCGACGCCGGGCCGTTTCCACATCGGGCGAAGTTGCGGAATTCTCCGCCGCCTTGTTTTGACGCATTTCCGGACGCAAAACCGCTTCCCAGTTCTCCTGGAAATAGCCTATGGCGTCGCCGCCAAAATGCGGCCCTTCATGTTGGGATGAAAGCGGCAATAATAATCGATCTGCCCCGCCTCCCGCACGACGAGACTTGCGGTCTTCTTCGCCGGGATCAACACCTCCCAACCACCCTTCACGGTCGCTGTATGGACGAGGATGTCCCTGTTGACCCACTCGATCGTGTCGCCGACGCGTACCTCGACCTCTGCGGGAACAAACGCCATTTTTTCGATCGTCACGCGGATTGTCTCTGCTTGAGCATCCACAGCGCCATTGCCGAGCAGGAGCCCGGCAACGGCAACGAGATAAAACCCGGATGGCATGGCCGCGCTCTACTTCAGCGATGCGGCAACATGTTCTGCATGCTGCTGGTGGCCCTGAAAGATCTTCAAGCCGGTCTCAAGCAGTGCCTTAAGTTCGGCATTGCTGGCCGATGGAATGAGCAGGGTCTCCAGGGCTCCGTTCACCTGCTTGTGGTAGGCGACTTCATTGTCGACATAGGCTTTATCGAAGCTCGCGCCGTCGAGCGTGGCAAGCTTGGCGCGCTCGTCGTCAGCTGCTTTCGAGAGCGCCTTGCTGGTATCGTTGTCCTCCGGCGTCACCTTGAGTTTCTTGACGAGATCGAGCGCCTGCGTATTCACCGCCTCATGGTCGCGCATCATATCTTCGGCAAACGAAACGACGTCCTTGTTGCCGGACTTCGAGATCGCAAGCTTGGCATTTTCCACATCGATCACTCCGGCCGTATAGGCGATGTGAGCGATCTGTGGGTCGGTCGGCTTATCCGCTGCCTGTGCCGGGATCACAAGCCCGAGCAGGCAAAGCGTGACGAGCGCGGTCATTGGCCGAATGTTCATGGAAACCTCCTTGTTCCACGCAGGGCGCGGACCCTGTTTGCAGTTGACATCCATTGGATGCCGCCTGCCCGCAAAGGTTCCCGCCGGTCAGCTGGAAAGGCCAAGCCGCTTCATGACCGCCGCGGTCAGCCGCGCACAGCGCCGCCCGGCAAAGGGGAAAGCATCGAGCAAAACCGGGCCGATCTGCTCATGCAACTGTTTGCGCACCAGCTGCCGCGCCCGATGCAACCGTGTCTTGACCGTCTCGGGGCGTAACCCAAGCAGATCAGCCGTTTCCTCCACGCTCAGCCCCTCTATCACCCGCGCGACGAAAACCGTTCTGTAGATATCGGGCAGATTGTCGGTCGCCCGTTCGACGAGTTGCAGGATCTGCCGCTGCGCCATCGTGCGTTCGGGATCATCGGCACTTGCCGGCAGCGGGAACTGGATGATCGTCGCATCGCGGCCATCGCCGATCGAGCCCAGGGCGTCGGCTTTGCGGCGTCCCCGGCGCAACCGGCCGAGCGCCTCGTTGATGACGATGCGTGACAGCCAGGTTCCAAGCGACGATTCGCCACGAAAGCTTGCGAGATGCGCAAAGGCCAGCACATAGGCTTCCTGTACGATGTCTTCGGCTTCGCTGTCGTTTCGAACGACGCCTCGGGCAATGCGGTAGAGGCGCTGGTTGTGAACCTGCATGATCGCGAGGAAGGCTTGCCCGTCACCGGCGATCGCCCTTTGCGCCAGTGCCACATCCGCGGTCGGGTCCGTGATCGCCAGCGCGCCTGTTCGAATGTCTGCCATGGCCGAGCCTCCCGCAGCATTAGATGCACGGTTCCGCCAAAGGTTCCCGTCATTTTTCCAATTGCAGACACCGTGCCGTTCTTTTTGGAACCTCTTCAGAGAATGCGGTTGCGCCATTGTGGTCCTGCCTTGGCCGCCTGACGTCGAATGGCCTGCCGACCACTCAAGCGAGAGGCGTCTAAATTTCTCGCGTTACCCTGTTAATCTTTTCATCGCGTACTTTTAAAAATTGACGCGCGCAAAGTTTTATGGTTTTTACATCATCGCCAAGACGGTGATAGGAGGCCCCTCCTGCTTGGCCGCCAAGACCAAAGGCCCACATCGTTTCCAAGGGAGGAAACCCATGAACATGCCCCGTATTCTCAAGGCGCTTGTCGCCGGCACGGCACTGACCCTGATTGCTTCCGCCGCATCGGCCGAAGGCATCGGCGCCTCGCTCTTGACCCAGCAGCATCCGTTCTACATCGAGCTTGCCGACGCGATGAAAGCCGAGGCGAAAGAGAAGAACGTCGCGCTCGAAGTTGCGATTGCCAACCAGGATCTCAACAAGCAACTCGCCGACGTCGAGGATTTCATCGTCAAGGGCGTTGACGTGATCGTCATTTCGCCGGTCGACAGCCAGGGCGTGCGCGCCGCGATCGAAAAGGCCGAGAAGGCCGGCATCAAGGTGATCACCGTCGACGTGCCTGCCAACGGCGCGACCGTCACCTCGCATATCGGCACCGATAATTTCACCGGCGGCGTCAAGGCTGGCGAACTGATGGCAAAGGTTCTCGAGAACAAGGGCAAGGTCGCCGTTATCGACTACCCAACCGTCCAGTCGGTCGTGAACCGCGTCAACGGCTTCAAGGAAGCGATCGCCAAGCATCCGGAGATGGAAATCGTCGCCATCCAGACCGGCATCACCCGCGCCGAAGCACTCGCAGCGGCACAGAACATGCTGCAGGCCAACCCTGACATCACCGGCATTTTCGGCTTCGGTGATGACGCAGCGCTTGCTGCAGCGGTTGCCGTCAAGGCGGCGGGCCTCGAATCCCAGGTCAAGGTCATCGGCTTCGATGGCATGAAGGAAGCCCGCGACGCTGTCGACACCAACCCGGTGATGGTCGGCGTGATCCAGCAGTTCCCCGACCAGATGGGCAAGCAGGCCGTCGACACTGCCGTCAAGGTTGCCGCCGGCGAACAGGTTCCGGCCGAACAGCCGATCGTGCCCGGCGTCTACACCGCAAAGTAAGTCCTCCCAGGACAGCCGCCGCCCGAGGGCGGCGGCACCAACACGACGAACGCCTCCGCCTGCTGCCGACAAAAACGGGCAGCAATTCGAAGTGCTACAGCGACCTTTGCGCGTCTGATGAGACACGTTGCGCTGCAGCCCGGAGGCGCTTCTCGGCGCGATCCAAGGAGGCCGCCATGCATGGTTCGACCACGGACACCGTTCTCAAGATCAGCAATGTCACGAAGTCATTCGGGCAGATTGCCGCGTTGAAGAGCATGCGGCTCGATGTCCGCCGCGGCCGCGTGCATACACTGCTCGGCGAAAACGGTGCCGGCAAATCGACATTGATGAAAATTCTTGCCGGCGTTCACAGCGCGACGTCAGGCGACATTACCCTCGACAATCAACCCTATCGCCCCACCAACCCGCAGCAGGCAGCAGCGCTCGGGCTTGCGATCGTGTTCCAGGAATTGAGCCTCTGCAACAACCTGACGGTGGCGGAGAATATTCTGGCGACGCGCGAGCCGCGCAAGTTCGGCTTCATCAACGATAAGGCGCTCGTTGCCAGGGCAAGGTCGATCGTCGCTGAACTCGGGCTGCCGATCGACGTCACCGAGAAGGTCGGCAATCTCTCGATCGCCCAGCGGCAGCTGGTCGAGATCGCCAAGGGCCTCAGCCATGAGGCAAAGGTCGTCATTCTCGACGAGCCGACCTCGTCGCTCAGCGACAGCGAGGCCGAGATCCTGTTCGACATCATCGGCCGGCTGAAAAGCCGCGGCGTCGCGGTCATCTATATTTCCCACCGCATGGAAGAGATCATGCGGCTCAGCGACGACATCACCGTCATCCGCGATGGTGAGTATGTCTCCACTCACGATCGCAACGACGTCACGATCGAGGCGCTGATTGCGCTGATGGTCGGCCGTCGGATGGAGGAGATCTATCCGCCCCCAATCCACGTTCGCTCGACGGAGATTACTTCGGATCAGCCTCCGGTCCTGGCGGTCGAGCGTCTGACGCGCGACGAGGAATTCGCCGATATTTCCTTCACGGTCGGCGCCGGCGAGATCCTCGGCTTCTTCGGCCTCGTCGGCTCAGGTCGCTCCGAAGTGATGAACGCACTGTTCGGCATGAAGAACGCGAGCGGCACGGTTCGCCTCGACGGCAAGGAGGTTCGCTTCCGCTCGCCGGCCGAAGCGATTGCCCGCGGCATCGGCTTCGTCACCGAAAACCGCAAGGAAGAAGGCCTCGTGCTCGGGCACAGCGTCGAGTGGAACATTTCCATGGCGGCATTGCCTGACTTCACCGGCCCGTTTGGCTTTACCCGCGGCAGCGCCGAGCGCAAGGCAGCGGCAGCCGAGGTCGGCAGGCTTGCCATCAAGACGCGCTCGCTCGACACGCCGGCAGGCTCTCTCAGCGGCGGCAACCAGCAGAAGATCGTGCTCGCCAAATGGCTCCTGACCCGGCCGAAGGTGCTGATCCTCGACGAGCCGACCCGCGGCGTCGACGTCGGCGCGAAATTCGAAATCTACAAGATCATCCGCCAGCTGGCGGCCGAAGGAACGGCGATCCTGCTGATCTCCTCCGAGCTGCCGGAGGTGCTTGGAATGAGCGACCGCGTGGTCGTCATGCATGAAGGCGTGCTCGGCGCGACCCTCGCCGGCACCGACCTTACCCCCGAAACGATCATGGCGCACGCGACAGGTTTCCAATCATGACCCAGCAAACTGCAGCCCAGGCCGCCCTCGTCAGGGCATTGAAGCAATATGGCGGCATCTTCCTCTCGCTGGTGATGCTCTGCGTCATCTTCTCGTTCCTCAATCCCCGGTTCATGTCGGTCGTCAACTTCATGAACATCCTGCAGCAGGTGGCCGTGATCGCTATTGCCGCCTTCGGCATGACCTGGGTGATCCTGCTCGGTGAGATCGACCTGTCGGTCGGCTCGATCATCGCAGTCGCCGGCATGGTCGGGGCGCAATGTTTCGCCTTCGGGCTCGGCTTCGGCCCGGCACTCGCGGTAACTATCGTGGCGGGCGCGCTGATGGGGATGCTCAACGGCGTGTTGACGGCAAAACTGCTACTGCCGTCGTTCATCGTCACCGTCGCCACGATGGGCATCTATCGCGGCCTCGTCAGCCTGCCGACCAACGGCGCGCCGGCGATGATCGACAACGCGACATGGACCGCCATCGGCACCGAGAGCTTCCTCCGCCTGCCCACCATCATCTGGGTCGTTGCCGTGCTCTTCGTCATCAACCAGATCGTGCTCAGCAAGACGAGCTTCGGTCGTCGCGCCTATCTTACCGGCGGCAACCGCGAAGCGGCTGTTTATTCCGGCATCAAGGTCGATCGCCTCAAGATCATCATCTTCATGATCTCGGGCGTGATGGCGGCGATCAGCGGCGTGCTGCTCTCCTCGCGCCTCTTTTCCGCCCAGACCAATGCCGGCATGAGCTACGAGCTCGATGCCATCGCCGCGGCCGTTCTCGGCGGCACCTCGCTTGCTGGCGGTGTCGGCACCATGGTCGGCACGCTCATCGGCGCGCTCATCATCGGCGTGATGAACAACGGCATGAACATGCTTTCCATCCCCTATTTCTACCAGCTCATCGTCAAGGGCCTCGTGATCCTTGTCGCCGTTTGGCTCGACGTTCGCGCCAAACAGGCAAAGCGCTGACCCGGCACGAGTGAAACCCATGCACAAGATACTGACGATCGGCGAGATCCTCGTCGAGATCATCGCCACCGAAAAGGGCGACGGCTTCCGGCAGGCGACACCACTGGTCGGGCCTTTCCCTTCCGGCGCGCCCGCCATCTTCATCGACCAGGTCGGCAAGCTCGGCCAGGCGAGCGCGATCATTTCCCGCGTTGGCGGCGACGACTTCGGTCACGTCAACCTCGCCCGCCTTGAGGCGGACGGCGTCGATACCTCCGGCATCGCGGTCGATCCGCTCGCCACAACCGGCAGCGCCTTTGTTCGCTACCGTCATGACGGCAGCCGTGCCTTCGTCTTCAACATCCGCGACAGCGCCTGCGGCACCATTTCCCTCGATGACAACGCAATCGCGCTGGTTCAAAGCTGCAGCCACCTGCATGTGATGGGGTCGTCGCTCTACGCTCCGAGCGTGGTCGAGAGCATTCTCGCCGCAATCGACATCATCAAGGCAGCCGGTGGCACGGTCTCCTTCGATCCGAACCTTCGCGCAGAAATCCTCGAAAGCCCGGGGATGCGGGAAGCGCTGAGGACAGTCCTTGCCAAGACCGACGTGTTCCTGCCGAGCGGCGCCGAACTCTTCCTGTTCACTGAAGCGAAAACCGAGGCGGACGCCATCGCCGAACTTCTCGCCTCCGGCATCAGGGTCATCGTGGTCAAGCGCGGCGCCGAAGGCGCCAGCTACTTCGATGCGGAAACGACGCTCTCCCTGCCCGGCTTTGCCGTCGAAGAGATCGATCCGACCGGCGCGGGCGACTGCTTCGGCGCCACCTTCGTCACCTGTTGGCTGAATGACGCCAGCCCCCGCGAAGCGCTTGAACTCGCCAACGCGTCGGGCGCTCGCGCCGTGATGATCTCCGGCCCGATGGAGGGCGCATCGACGAGAGCAGAACTCGAAGCCTTCATCAGCGCGCGAAAGGATTGAAGACCATGAAACCCAATTATCTGATCGACATTGCCCAGTGGCGCGACCGTCCGGGCCTGCGCGGTATTCCTTCGATCTGCTCGGCGCATCCGCTGGTCATCGAGGCCGCAATGCTGCGTGCCCTTAGGGAAGACACCCATCTCTTGATCGAGGCGACCTGCAACCAGGTCAATCAAGACGGCGGATATACCGGCATGACGCCCGCCGATTTCACCCGTTTCGTCGGGGAGATCGCCGCAAAGACCGGCTTCCCGATCGAAAACATCATCCTCGGCGGAGACCATCTCGGCCCCAACCCGTGGAAACATCTGCCGGCCGATGAGGCGATGGACAAGGCGGAAGCGATGATCCGCGCCTATGCCGCGGCCGGCTTCACCAAGCTGCATCTCGATACCAGCATGGGCTGCGCCGGCGAACCCGTCGCCCTTCCCGATGCGACGACGGCGTTGCGTGCCGCGCGGCTTGCCGCCGCCGCCGAAGATGCCATCCGCGGACGTAACGGCATCGCCCCGGTCTACATCATCGGCACCGAGGTGCCTGTTCCCGGCGGCGCGCTCGAGGAACTGGATACGCTCGAAGTTACCGCACCCGAAGCAGCCGTCGAGACCGTCGATATTCATCGGCAGGCGTTCAGCGATGCAGGTGCCGGCGAGGCCTTCTCCCGGGTTGTCGGCGCCGTCGTCCAGCCGGGCGTCGAATTCGGCAACGAGAACGTGATCGCCTATGACCGGCCGAGGGCCGCTCAGTTGAGCGCAAGCCTGGCCGAGCTAAACGGCCTCGTCTTCGAGGCGCATTCCACCGACTACCAGACGCAAGAAGCACTTCGTGATCTGGTGACGGATGGTTTTGCCATCCTCAAGGTCGGCCCCGGCCTCACGTTTGCATTGCGTGAAGCGCTTTACGGGCTCGACCAGATCGCCGCGTTCCTGTTTCCCGATGCGCGATCCAAAACGCTGGCCGAGGTCACCGAAGAGGTCATGCGCGAGGAGCCGGGCAACTGGGGCAAGTATTATCACGGCTCGCCCGACGCGCTGCGTCTTCAGCGCCATTTCTCCTACAGCGACCGCATCCGCTATTACTGGCCGCACCCGAAGGTCGCGACTGCAGTGGAAGAGCTTCTTCGCCTGCTCGATGGCGTCACCATCCCCGAGACGCTGATCAGCCAGTATCTTTCGGGCAGTTACGAGCGCGTGCGAGACGGTCAGGTGCCGCCGCAAGCAAAGGCCCTGGCGATTGCCGCCGTCGATGCGGTTCTGGAGGATTACTTCACCGCCTGCAAAGGATAGATCCGACCGTTCATTCCGTGAATATTTCGTAGTCGACACTGCCTATCCCTCGGAAATAAATCTATAAACGAAACCCAAAAGAAGAATGGGGGCGCTTCGACCGTGGACAGACAAATCAAGACGATGGAGGATTTTTCGGAGTTCGTCGGTTTGTCGCGCCCCACTGTCTCCAAATACTTCAACGATCCGACTTCGGTTCGCAAGAAGACCCGCGACGCCATCGAGGCCGCGATCAAGCAATCCGGCTTCCGGCCCAACATCTTCGCCGTCAATCTCAACCGGCGGCGAACCAATATTCTTGGCGTCATCGTTCCCAATTCGACCGACCCGTTCTACATGGCGCTGACGCGGCGGATCGAACATATCGCCAACCAGGCGGGCTTTCTCGCCTTCGTTCTCTCCTCCGACGGCAAGCCGGAGATGGAAGAGCGCGCCATCGAAACCTTCAAGTCGATGAATGTCGCCGGCGCGATCATCGCCCCGCTCGGCGTCCAGTCCCATCACCAAAAACTCACCTCGCTCGGCGAGAGCATCCCGCTTGTTTATGTCGACTCGCCGCTCGACGGCAGTTCCTCCTTCGTCGGCACGGACAACCGCCAGAGCTTCAAGCTGATGGTCGATTATCTCTGCCGGTCCGGCGCACCGCCCTGCTACTTCGGCATGCCGCCGGTCAACAACAACGCGCTCGCCCGCCAACACGCCTATGAGGAGGCGATGCAGCAGCTGAAGATGGATCCCGTCATCGTGCCGACGGCGCCGAACGCCTCGTGGGATTTCGAAAAGTTCGGCTACGACGAAACGCTGCGCATTCTGGGAGAAGGCGGTTTTCCGACGAAGACGGTGCTGTGCGCCAACGACCGCGTTGCCTTCGGCGTGATTGCGGCGGCCTTCCAGTCCGGCGTCAAGGTCGGCCGCGAACCGGACAGTGACCTGCGGGTGGCAGGCCACGACGACCATCCGCTGTCGCGCTACACCTGTCCACCGCTGACGACTGTGGCGCAGAACTACAACGAGATCGGCCGGCTGGCGATCGAGCTGCTACTGTTCAAGCTCGGCGAAACTGAGAACGACGACCAGGCCTTCCCCGCGGACGAGCGCATTCTGCTCAGCGCCGAGATCATGCTGCGTGGCTCGGCCTAGCGGTGCCCTTTCAAGACGTGTTCGTCTGGATAGAACAACGCCGGAAGCCATCTTTGAACTCTCCGAGAACAATCGAGACAAACGTCAATACTTGACGCTCGGCTCCGGTCTAACACTCAGTCCCCATGACTAACGAAGTCGATCGCAATCGACATCGCCACGCCGGAAGGCGTCGACCTCGTGCGTCGCCTGGCGCGGATTTCCGATATCGTCGTCGAAAATTACAAGCCGGGCGATCTGGCGCGCCGCGGCCTTGCCTATGAGGATCTGGCAGCCATCAAGCCCGATCTGATCTGGTGCTCGATCTCGGGATTTGGCCAGACCGGCCCCTACAGCCACCGCAGGATGGGCGTTGCCGATGCGGCCCGGCACACGCCCGGATACCAGATGATTGGTTGCCGCATTGATCAGCCAGGCGATCTGGCTGTCGTAGAGGGCGAGATCGATCTGCTGGCCTTGCCCTGTGCGGTCGCGATGGCGCAACGCCGCCAGAATGCCTACGGTCGCGTACATGCCGCACATCACGTCTGCTATCCCGACGCCGGTCTTGACCGGAGAACCACCGGCCGTGTCCGGCTCGCCTGTAATGCTCATGATGCCGCCCATGGCCTGGATCAGGAAAACGTACCCGGTAACAAAAAGCCGCCATACTGCGGCGCATATTTTCCCGGGTTTGCTTCGAAGGCTTTGCGGTTTTCCTCCGAGGCGAACAGGAAGCGGGCATCACGGTAGGTCACGGCAAGGTCCGCTTTGCCCTCAATCGGCTTGCTCTGGACGAAATATGCGACCGGATCATAGCCCGAAATCGCCACACCGCTCTTCTCGTTGATCTCTCCGGCCACGGCGACAGTTGCCAGCTGAGCAACGATAAGGGCTCCAAGGAGGGGTCTGGGAATTGTCATGGTGCTTCTCCACGTTGACAGATTGCTGCGTCTTCCTGGTTGCAGACATACGGCGCTTCCAATGAATCGGCTGCGCGAAACCGGTGTTTCTCCTGCGATCTCTATTTCTCTTGATCGTTAGACTACGATCAGGGGGAAGCGTTACAGCGTCCGACAAAATGACGGCCCGTCCGCGCTCGGCGCGCACGATATCTCCGGTGCCGGCGCCGGTTGAATTGCCGTGCAAGCCTGCGTTTGCCGGCCGGCGGCCCACGAGCCCATCAGGAAAAGGAGACGCCGTTCATCCACAGCAGGTTCGCTCCGCACGAAGCCACGCACGCGACACGGCGGCTGCACCCGGCACCGCAGGTTTCGCCGGTGATGGGGTGGAAAACGCAGCTATTCGCCGAGACGCGGCGACGCCCTGACCGTGTCGATGATATCGCCGAGCAGCAGATGCAGCGCATCGCGGTAACCGGTGCGTGCCGACGGGCCGCTCTCCTCAGACGTCATCACCACGGTCAGATCCAACGCCGGAACGATATAGAGCATCTGGCCGCCATAGCCCCAGGCGAAATGCACGGTCTCGCCAGCGATCTGACGCTGAAACCAGCCGTAGCCGTAGATGTCGCCGGAGAACCGAGAATTGGTGCGCGGTTGCCAGGAAAGTGCGACCCATTGCGCCGGCACCACCTGTCTTCCATCTGCCGTTTTGCCGCCGTTGCGGTAAATCTCGCCGAAAGCAAGCAGAGATCGCGCACTCATGGCCATCTGGTTGCCGCCGAGATAGATGCCCTGGGGATCGCGGTCCCAGGCATCGATGCGAAAACCCTTGATCGGACCAAGCCATTCGCGGGCGAGAGCAAGCGTCGACTTGCCGCTGACCTTGGTCAGGATTGCCGAGAGCAAATGGGTGGACGCGGTCGAATAAAGCATCTGCCCGCCCGGTTCGTCGTCGAACGGCTGCGCGAGTGCGGAGCGGACCCAGTTCCGGCTGGACACCCAGCGGCCGTAATTCGGACCGGACATCCTTCCGAGACCGGCCTGCATCGAAAGCAGATTGCCGATGGTGATGTCCTCAAGCCGCGGATCGGGCGAAGCCGGCAGGTCCGGCTTGAGGATCGGAGCGATCTTCTGGTCCGGGCCCTCAAGCAAGCCCTTGTCGATCGCAATGCCGACCAGAGCCGATACGATCGATTTGGAAGCCGATTTGATGTTGTTGGTGTCCGTAGGGCGGGTGCCCCGGTAGCCGCGCTCGGCAAGGACAGAGCCAGCTTGTGAGACGATCGCGGTTTTCAATGGCTTGAGGTCGTCGCGCGCCGCAAGGCCGTCCAACAGCGCCGCAAGCGGTGGCCGATCCTGTGCGACCGCCAGGGAGCACATCAGCAGTAGAGAAAAAAATGCGGCAGCAAACCTGATCATGCATTCGATCTAGGATGAATGCGCGGCCGCGTCATGGGGCCGCGCGCAATGTCACGCGGATTTGAAGCCGGGTGACCGGCCGGTCCTGTCGTGACTCAGTCGCGCAGCACTTCAAGCAGCGGTGGAGCGGATGCGCCTGTGGCGAGGACCGACACGAAACGGCGCAGGCTCTGCCGGACGAAATCCGCAACCGGGATCTGCGGATCGAAACTCCACCAAAGCAGGGCCCCCTGCCAGTGGGACGCCATCAGGAGGCCAATGCCGGGCACCGGCCCCGATGGACCAGAGAGGCGTTCATCCAGCGCCTGTGAGAGCGCATCGCGCCATCGCGCGCCGCGGGCGCGAAGCGCCGGATCGCGCAAATCCTCGCGCAGGATCCGAAGCCCGTCGGCATAGGTTTCGATGCCGCCATAGCCGCCGGACAGTCCGACGAGCAGGTCGACGGCGCCTTCCGGTGTCTTCGGCAAGTTCGCGGAAAGCTCTGAAGTCAATCGGTCGAGCCCGTCCCAGGCTTGTAAAAGCGTGCGCCGAACGAGGTTCTGCTTGTTCTCAAACCGCTGGACCAGGGTAGAGGCGGAGAGCCCGGTGCCCGTGGCAAGAGCGGCGAAGGTCAGGCCCTCCGGGCCGCTCGCATGCATGATCGCCAACGCGGCTGCCAACACATCTTCATCAGGCATTGTTTTGGGCCGTGGCATCTTGACTCCAATTAATAACCGAATAATCGTTTATATATCCTATTCTCATAGCCACGACCAGATGGCCTCGATCACCGATGGAGGAAAATATGACGCTCAAGGGAAAAATTGCATTGGTCGCAGGCGCCACTCGCGGCGGCGGACGCGGCATTGCCGCCGAACTCGGTGCGGCGGGCGCAACCGTCTATGTCACCGGCCGCACCACCAGAAGCCAGCAGTCGGAATACAAGCGCCCCGAAACGATCGAGGAGACGGCGGAACTCGTCAGCGAACTCGGCGGCGAAGGCGTCGCGGTGCAGGTCGACCACCTGCAATCCACGCAGGTGAAGGCTCTCATCGAACGCATCCGGCGCGAGCACGGTCGGCTCGACATTCTCGTCAACGACGTCTGGGGTGGAGAAAACCTGTTCGAATGGAACAAGGCGGTATGGGAACATGATCTCGACAACGGCTTGAAGCTGTTGCGCCTGGCGATCGACACGCATCTGATCACCGCCCACCATGCCCTGCCGCTGATGATCGAAAATCGCGGCGGGCTGCTTGTCGAGGTGACGGACGGCACGGCCGAATATAATGCCGAGCATTATCGGCTCTCGCCGTTCTACGACCTCGCCAAGGTCGCGGCCAACCGCATGGCCTGGGCGCATGCCAAAGATCTGGAACCGCACGGCGCCACGGCCATCTCGATTACCCCTGGCTGGATGCGCTCTGAAATGATGCTGGAGCATTTCCAAGTGACGGAAGAGACCTGGCGAGAGGCAACGAAGATCCAGCCGCATTTCGTCATTTCCGAAAGTCCACGCTTCGTCGGCCGCGCCATCGCGGCGCTGGCCGCGGATCCGCAGAAGGCCCGGTGGAACGGGCAATCGCTGTCGAGCGGCAGCCTTGCCCAGGAATACGGCTTCACCGACCTCGACGGCTCGCGCCCCGATTGCTGGCGTTACATGCGCGAGGTGATGGAGCAGAACAAGCCCGCCGACGCGACGGGCTATCGCTGAAACATCTCACGCGAAGGCGTCCAGCGATCAGATCGTCAGTGTCTGGATCGCACCGTCACCGAACTCGCAATCGAGTTCCCAACCGGCTGCAGCGGCACGCACACGCAGAAATGTCGCCCCGTCTCCAGCCGCCGGGCGCGTTGCATTGACGACGCAGCGGTAGGTCTTCGCACCATTTCGGATCTCGATCGCCTCGCTGTCGACGATCTCCTCGTCGATGCCGTTGGCGAAGGGATAGGGCGCAAACATCGCCGCCGTGTGGATCGAGTGTAGACGAGTGATGAGAGAGCCATCCTCATCGCATAGATCGACGGTGGCGATGCAGCCTCGATGTTCATCGCCCGAGAGAAACACCACATGCTCGACCCGGTTCTCGGCGATATAGGCAAGCACCTCGCGAAGCGTGTTGGGATAACCGTCCCAGCCGTCGGAATGCAGCGCACTCAGGTTCGTCCACGACAGGCTGCGGTCGCGTTGGATGGCGCGCCGATGCCGCGGCAGGAACATCACCGGCGACACCACGAACTTCGGTGCGGGCGCCAGCAACAGCCATTGCTTCAAACTGTCCATCGTCGCCGGCGCAATCATCGCCGCCGTCCTAAGACCGTCGCCGACCTTGCGGTGTGTGCGCTGCGTCCGTGTGTCGAGCATGAAGAAATGAAAGCCGTCGAAATCGAACATCTCGAGCTTGGCATGCATGCCGCGCTGATACTTCCTGTAGGCTTCGATGCCCCGCGTCACCTTTTCGGCGTTGTCATCGTCGTCGGGATCGGAAATCGGCTCCCAATTGTCGTCGATCTCATGATCATCAAGCAGCATGAAGGACGGGATCTTCCGCAGCACGTTGCGCACGCTTTGCTGGTTGAGCCAGGCTTCATAGGGCAGACGATATCGATCGTCCCGCCGGGTCGGGTCATAAAGGCCCGCTGTCGGGTCGACATAGACCTGGTCGCCGACGAAAAGCGCGAAGCGCGGCTTGATGCCGACATTGGCCTCGAGCCGCTCGCCGATGCGGCGATAGGAATGGTAGGCGACGGCCTCGTCGAGAAATCCGGCCGGATACTGGCACGACGACAGCGTAAAACTGGTGCCGTTCGGCGTCGGTTCCAGGGGCGGCTGCACCGGCGGATCGTAGGGAATGACGCCGTCCCTCAAGTCGAAATCCTGTTCGACAACGGGAAGAGGCGCTGCCTGCATGAAACCCTGCCGCTTTGTATTCGGAGTGGGAAAGGCGAGCGCACGCTCCACAGCGACGGCCATTTCTTCAAATCGACTGAAGGCAAAGGCGATCGCCTGCTTGCTCGCGGCATTGCCCGCACCTGTCGGATCCAGCCGGCGCATCTGCTTCTTCGCGATATCGGCAACGAAATAGCCGTAGGCTGGCCCCTGCCCGGCACGGCCGGGCTGTGCCAGATGCCTGTCGAAATCGAAGGTCGGCAACGACAGCCCGCCGCCAGGACCAGCAATCGGATCACGCGGAGCGGCGGTCTCGCGCAGCACGATTATCGGCGGTGGTGCCGCAATGGGTTCAAGCGGCGGCGGTGGCTCCTCATGATCGAGGTCCGGTGCCGCCAACGCCGCATCCTCGTCGTAGACCAACAGGACCAGAAGCGCATTGCCGCGACCCGCACCAGCGTTGCCCGGCATGCGGGCCGGCAGCGGGGCTTCGAATGCGTCCCAGCCATCGTCTTCAAGCGCCTTGGAGGTATAGGCCACAAGGTGTTCGATGAGATATTGGATATCCCAGGGCTTCGCCGCATCATCCGGTCGACAGATACGTTCGTTGACCAGCCGGATGCGCAGCAACAATGCGGCTTCCGTCGCCCGGTGCGAGGGCGCCGAACCAAGGCGGATCACCAGCGCCGGCGTCTTCGGGCGCTCTTCAGTGAGGATCGGACCGATCCAGGGCGGATAGACCACTTTTTCGCTGTCGGCCTTGATTACACCCGTCGGTATGTCGGCGTCGAGAAACTGCTGGATCTGCTGCAAGGTCGCATGACGCGTCGTTCCCACCAGAGCATCCTGATGGCCCGCACCCGGGTTGACGAAGGGAGGCCTATAGACCCGACCAGCATCGCCAAAAATCTGGCGCATGCGATCAACGGTCGAGACGTGCGACAGGCCGTTTTCCGCCCCATGCACGCTGAAGGTCGGGAACGACCAGTGCTTTTCCAGATTCTGGCGCGAGACCAGGCGATTGCGCCCATGAAAGTCCGTCATCGTCGAATAGCGCACGAAATGCAGTGTCGACGACACCGTCGACAGGCTCAGCGGACCGAAATGCTCGTCGATATAGCGCAGCATCTCGGGCTCCATGTTGCGCACGTTGAAATCGCGACCGTAAAGCGCGTCCATGCGGTGCCGCGTCCGCGTCCAGGGCGTTCGTTTCGTCGGCCATAGCGGATTTTCGACGTCGAATTCCTCGACGGGATAGGGCAGTGTCGACAGCAGCCGATCGAGAAGATCGTCGGCCAGTGTCGGCTCCTTCGGGTTGAAGCTGTAGCAGTCCGGCAGGAAATCGATGAGATAGCGCACGACATAGGCGCGAAAGATGTTGGCCGGTGCGAAGACCACGAGCGGGCCGACCTGCGTGAACGCCGCGCGATTGACGAGCCCGGTCGCATGGCCGTTCAAAACCGCAATGCTGAAAACGACGGTTCCCATGCAATGGGCGATCACGTCGACCGTTCCGTCCGGCGACGTCGCCGCCACCGTCTTCAGGGCTGCCGGCACGTCGACATTGCCGATCTGGTCAAAACTCCAGGCCTGCGTCGCGGTCGGCTGACCAGCGCTGGTTCTCAGATCGGCGATCCAGATGTCACGGCCGGTGCACCAGAAATGGCTGGCGAAGTTGGGGTTGACCGCATGATGCGCAAACGTCGTGCCGCTGGCGCTATAGCCGTGGAACATCACCAGCGGCCGCTTCTTGGTGTTGGGATGACGATAGCGCGTCAGCCGCACTTCGCCGGGGATGTCGTTGCCTCCGCCATCCGGCCGTTCGGGCGCAAGCGCGATGCGGTGCAGTTCGGCGGTGATCGATGCGCCGCCAGGCAGCTTCAGGGTGGTCGGCGGCAGGCGGTTGACGATCGCCTCGCTTGACCGCTTGTCCTGGTCGGGAGAACGAAAGCTCCAGATGTGCAGACCAAGCAGAAGCCGCGTGACGAAGCCGAAGAATGTCAGCAATTCGCCGATGGTGTTGGCGCCATCGCGTTGATTGACGATCCGGAATAACGGCAGGCCGATCCGCGCGAGATAGCCGACATCGAGTTTCAGCACGCGCTCGCCGCTGTCAGCGCTGAGGCCTGGAAACCTGTCGAGCCTCACCTCCATGAGTTGGCGCCAGGGGTTGCAGCGCCTCTCATAGGTGAAGGTCTTGGTGCCGACGATACGGTTGCCAGCAAGCGTGATCTTGCCGCCGACGTCCCGTGGCCCAATGGTCAGATCATAGCTGAGCGCCCTGATCTCGCCGGAGCGGCTGGCGATCGCAAAAGCAGATTTAAGCCGCGACCAGATACCGGGGCCGTCATCCCCATCGACAAGAGCCTGGTAGCCGTCGCGAAGGCCCCGGTTCAGCGTCCACGCCTTGCCGGCACGCCACACCCGCCCAAGCAACGTGCTTTTCTGCCGCTCGAATATCCTGAGGCTGCCGGAAATCGGCGCGCTGAACTCGACGGCGGCGTCGAGTCGCTGCTCCTTCACATGCAAAGGCAACCAGGTTGTCTCGAGCGTTTCCCAGACCTCCCGAGGGAAGATCCGGATCTGGCTTCTGATGGCGCGATCCGGCACTTCGGTCGCGACACGAAGGATCGGATGTCCGCCATTGTTCGGCGTCAATTGTCCAAGTCTCGTCGGTGTAAACCGCATGGTCAGCTCGACGATCCGGGTTTCCTCGACCCCATCAGTGGGCGTCAGGCGAATGCGGCCGACAAGCCGTTCGGTGATTTCCACTTCGCTCGACTGCGCCCGTGCGGCGACGTCGGTGCTGCGAAAGACCGGACGAACCAGTGGTGGACCCATGGGCCGGGCTTCGGCCGCCGCATAGCCCCACTCGTCCGCCAACGTTTCGGCCGCGCGTAGCGCGATCGCGGTAATCGTCAAGGCAGGGTTCGTTGCAAGGGCCGTTGGAATGATCGATCCGTCGAGCACGACGAGATCGTCATACACAGCATCGGAATCCGCCGATGTGAAGACGCGCCCCAGATGGTCGACCACACCGTCCGCGCCGGTATCGGCCATCACGCATCCGCCAAGCGGTTGGACGGTTGCCAACGGTCCGCGCTGGTCTTTGAGCAGCCAGGTCAGATCGGCCGGCAACAGTTTCCAGACCGGATTGGGGATGAGGCGGCCACCTGAGTTCTTGGTCAGCGCCGCGAGCGCCTCGATCTCCTTGTCGAAGATCGGCAGGCCTTGCAGCTTGTCCCAGCGGATCCGCGCGATGCCGTCGCGATCGGTCGCGATGAGATCGCCGTCGAGCTCGATCCGGCCCGCCGCGCCATCATCGGCCATGACGGCGTAGAGGGCCGAGTGGCCGATGCGTGCCGGCGGCACTGCGTAGATATCGTCATCCGGAAACCCCGGCCGGTGACGGCTGCCGTCATGCCTGGCGAGGCCGTGCAGCGTATTGAGCGTGGCAAAAACCTCGGCAAAGGCGATGCGCAGGGCGGCCGGCACCGACATTTCCTCGATCATGACACCGGCGGAGGCACGCAGGTCGATCACGCCGGTAATCATCGGCCCGATCGCCCGGGCCGAGGGTTTGACCGTTTCATCCGCGACAGTGTTGACAGTGGCTGTAGTGGCATAGTCGGCAACCAGCATGTCACCATTGGTCGAGCACCGTGTTCCGAGGTTCTTGTCGGGCAGTTGCAGGCCCAATCCGCGTGACCGCATCAGGATTTCGCTGGAGCCGAGAGTACCGGCGGCCAAGCACGACCTTGCGCGCCCTGATCGGCACCGTCCCGCCGTCGCGCTTTCGCAATTTTGCGTCGGTGTAGACGCTGTTGACGATCCAGCCCGCCTCGCCATCCCTGGCGATGGTCAGCACGGTCGCACCGCTGAAAATTTCCGCACCGTACTCGTGTGCCCGCGCCAACAAATTGACGTCGAGCGAGTTCTTCGCACCCCCATTGCAGCCGGTGGCGCAATCGCCGCAGCGCACGCATTTGTTAAGGCGTACATTGCCCGAACTGACGGTGTCGCTCATCGCGACCGTGATCGAGGCGGGGCGGAAATTGCCGTCCGGGGCGATGGAGCGAACGGAGCGAAACTTTTGCGGCACGCCATCAACATGGTTTGCAATGGTGTTTGGGGTGCCCATGATGGTGCTGCCGAGCAGATCACGGGCGCGATCGAAATAGGATTTCCAGACCGAGAGGTCCTTGAGGGCCGCTGGCCATCCCCTATGGAATATGCTTGGCAGCGGCGTTTCCATGACCCCGGCATTGATCAGCGAGCCGCCGCCCACGCCATTGGCGACGACGGTAACGACCTCCGCACCGATCCTTATGTCGATCAGGCCCTCCTTGTTGTTGTCGCTGCGAATATGGCGCGGCAATTCACCAAGCCCTGTCGGAAACGAGCCTGGCAGATATTCACGCCCGCGCTCGAGCACGCCAACGGAGATCGGCCTGCCCTCATGCATGCGACCGGCGAAGCTCGATGCGGCAACGGCACCGCCATACCCGCTGCCGATGATCAGGACATCGAAGTGCACATTGGCGGGCGCCTTGCGAACACGATCGACCAACCGTTCGAATCCCTGCGATATCCAGGCCGTTTTCGATTCCGTGTCGAGGTCGCTCATGCCGACCTCTCCGGCAAGCTGCCGCAACGCCTCGTCGATGACGGCCTCCGATCCTTTGTCGGTCTGCGATCTGCCTTTGCCAATGTCGCTTCTCTGCACAGAATTCTCCACCAGATGTGCCGCCACCCTCGGTCGCAGCCGCCTTTCTTCCGGTCTTTCCACGCCCGCAAAATATGCTCGCATCCATTTCATGCGTCGAAGCCAGAAGATATCGACTTAACCTTGGGTTGTACATGAGCACAAAGCGCCGCATTGGCCCTTCCGACCCATGTCCTGATTTCGACTGAGGTTGACGCCCCCCTCTTAGCGCCGGGTGAATTATATGCGAAAGTCTGCAGATACGTGAGAGGGGAACCACTAATCCAGAAGTAGTAGGCTCCGCACCCCATCGTGTGAGCGAATTGGGCGCCCCGGCGCTTCCTCCGTCTTTCTGCAGCCGTGAGAAAGAAGTCATGGGAAAAAACGATCCGCTCCTGGAGGGCTTCCTGCCGCTGGAACTGCTCGGCAGGATCACGGCGCCAATGGCGACCGCCCGGCAGCCGTCGCATTTCCGGCCGCGGTGCTGTTCGTGGATGTGTCGCGCTACACGGCCCTCGTCGAACAATTGGCCCGGCGCGGACAGGACGGCCTGGACCAGATCCCGAAACTGCTCACGCTCTCCTACGCCCGCTGCGCCGAACAGATCTGCAGCCGGGGCGGCGAGGTTCTCGGACGCTCGTTCTCAGCGCCGGAGACCAGCTGCGCTGGTGCAATGCGCAGGGCATCCGTTTCTGGTCGCTCTATTATCGCGGAGATTGGAGCGCGTTAGAGCCTGCGGCGCTGACGCTTTTATCGCGGGCCCAGAACGCCGGAACATCCAGCAGGAAATATGGGCCCTGCGCTGCAAGGCGCTCTGCGTGCTGCACATGGATCGACCGCGCGAGGCGGTGGAGGTGCTCAGGCTGATCACCTCGGCCATGCTCGGCTCCGTCGATCTTGCCGCACAGATATCGGCGCGCGGTGCGCTGGCGCTCGCCCGCATCGGCAGGCACGCAGAAAGCGTCGAGGCCGCCGTCGACACGCTTCGTCTGCTGCGCGCCATGCGCCGGCCCTCCTCCCACAGCGCGCTGATCGGCATCTCCGGCGTCGAAGTCCTGTTTCGCGGCCGGGAGGCGGGGCTATCGCGCGAGTACGAGCAATGGGGTCATTGGGAGCGCCAGGTTCTGCATGAGCTTTCGCGCTATTGCCGGGTCTTCCCGGTCGGTACGGCGCAATACGGGCTGTGGTGCGGGCTGGCGCATTGGCTGGACGACAGCAAGGAGCGCGCGCTGTCGACGTGGACTCAGGGTCTTGGCGCAGCCAGGCGCCTGTCGCTCCGGCAGGACGAGGCGACCATCGCAGCGGAGATGCGACGCCGACAGGATACTGTCTGATCGGCAACAGGCCGCCGTCAACCCGGCCTCAGCCTGGCGCGGTTTTCCCTCGACGGCCTTGAACACGCATCTCGCCTCCTATAGTCCGGGTGCCGAGTTGATTTTGGATTGGGACAATCGTGTCGAGAGATCGTTATTCGAGAAAACTGGAATGCTCAAAATGTGGGGCGTCCGGCTTTGCAGAAGCCTCGGAGAACGACGATCCGAAAAGCAGGACCCGTGGTTTTCTCATCGACCAGATGCCAACGGGCTTTTCGACGGAGCGCCCGTCGAGCGATCCTGCTAAACACATGATGCGGTGCCGCTGCGGCCATATCTTCGCCTTCAAGCAGAAGACGGTCTATGCGCCGAGCGGCGAGCCACGGACTTGAGGCATAAAGGGTTCGAACCACGCTTCCTCAAGGTCCGATGCGCCGCCTCCCATGCCTAACCAGGGATCATGAAGCCCGAACCACCAGCCCCATGGCCTCGCAGATCATGACCGCCTGATCGATGGTGATGACGGCGCGCTTCAAGGCCACCGTGTCGGGCTCGATCGTGCTGATGTCGCTGCCGCGCAGATCGCAGCCGATGAAATTGCCGCGATCGAGTGCCGCACCGGACAGATCAACGCCAGTCATCGATCCACCGTCGCAACGCACACCGGTCAGATCCGCCTCGCGCATCACGACGTCGGCGATATCAGCACTGCGAAGATCGGCCCCCTGCAGTCCGACAAAAGACCAGTTTCCGCCCTTGATGCTCGTCGCGTCGAACTTGCAGGCCTCGAACACGCTGCCGACAAACTTGCACGCGTTGAAAGCGACATCATAGAAATTGCACCCGACGAAGGTGCAGTTGATGAAGGCGCTTGCCTCGTGACGCGAGCAATTGAACTTGGCGCGGCGGAACGTGCATTCCTTGAAGACGGCGCCGGCGCTCGTGGCCTCGGTCATATCGAGATCGGCAAAAAGCGTCCGGCTGTGGTTGCGGTCAGAGATCGTCTGTCCATACCAGTCGGCGCTGGTCACCGTTGCATCGAACTTGGAGGCTGCGGTTTCGGCTTTACGGTCGGTCATGTCGGGCGATCCTCCTCTTGCTTCGTCGGGTCAGAACCGCCTGTCTGGCGTGGAAATGCACGGCGCGCAAGCCAACGGGCCGCGTCCGCCGCGTCGCTGGCACAGTCATGCACCGTTCGCTGGCCAAAAACCTGCCGATGCCAGGGTCATTTTTCACTGGTAAAGCCGGCGGCGGCGATAGAGTTGGGAGCGGCTCGCCGAGCCACTTCCAGCCTTCAACTGCAGTCGCAAACGGCACTGGCAAGAGATCAGCTCGGCCAGCGCCAGCCCTGGATTTCCGGCATGCACTCGCCGTATGCGCGGACATAGCGGTGGCGCTCGTCGGGCTTGCCTTGAAGCTCGACAGTGATGAGCAGTCCCGGTGCCGTCACGGTCGATCTCCGTCCAATCACAGATCGCACCATGCGCCACAGGCGGTCGCCGCCGCGGCGCACGGGTTATTTCAGGAACGCCCGAAAGCGTCGCATGGCGAAGGCAAAGAGAATGGCGCCGATCACCAGCAAGGCAAGGAGCTGCGGCCAGACCACGTCCAGCCCCGCATCGCGGAAAAGAACTGCCTGGGCCAGAATGACGAAATGGGTGTTCGGCGCCGCAAGCATGATGGTCTGGATGATTTCGGGCATGCTCTCGCGAGGCGTCATGCCGCCGGAGAGAGCCTGCAGCGGCAGAAGCACCAGCATCAGCAGCAAGCCGAACTGCGGCATGGAGCCGGCGATGGTCGCAAGCAGGATGCCCATCGACGTGGTCGCGAAGAGTTGTAGGGCGGTTGCCAGCAGGAACAGGATGAATGAGCCCTGCACAGGAACGGCGAGCACCCCTTTGACGATGAAGACCAGCGAAACCGCCGAGGCCAACAGCACCACAAGTCCCATCGACCACACCTTGCTGACCATGATTTCGAAAGGGGTCACGGGCATGACCAGCAGGTGCTCCACCGTCCCATGCTCGCGCTCGCGGATGAGGGCAGCACCTGTCAAGACGATCGACAGGATGGTGATGTTGGTGATGACGTTCATCACCGCGCCGAACCAGCCCTTGTTCAGCTCGGCATTGAACCTCGCACGAAGAACAAGATCGACCGGTAGTGACTGTTCGCTGCGATGGCGATCGAGGAAGCCTGAGACCTCGCCGGTGACGATCTGCTGGATGTAACCATTGCCGGAAAAGGCCTGGCTCATGCGCGTCGCATCAACATTGAGCTGGATCGTCGGCGAACGCCCGGCCAAGAGATCCGTCTGGAAATTCGGCGGAATGTCGAGGGCGAAGGTGTCGAGGCCCTGGTCCATACGCCGGTCCATTTCCGCCGGCGTGATCATCTGTGGGGGCACGAAATAGGGCGGATAGAAAGCTGTGGCGATCCGCGTCGAAACCGGCGAGCGATCTTCGTCGACGATGGCGACGGCCGCCCGATTGAGCGTTTCCGGCATCGCTGTCGAGCCGGTATAGACCGACAGCGTGAAGGAATAGACGATCAGGATCAACAGGATCGGATCGCGCCAGAGGCCCCAGAGTTCCTTGATGCCGAGTTGATAGATGTGGGACAGGCGCATCGTCACCTCGCCTGCTTCTTGAGGGACAGGGTGCCGATGGCGAGCAGCACCGGCACCGCGATCAGCATCGGCACGAAGGCGCCGGCAAGATCGCTGAAGCCGAGCGCCTTGGAGAAGGTGCCGCGGGCGATCGTCATGAAATGCGTGGTCGGGTAGATCTGGCCGATGAATGCGCCTGCCCCTTCAAGCGACGAGACCGGATCGATCATGCCGGAATACTGGATCGCCGGAATGAGCGTCAGGATCGCCGTGCCGAAGATCGCCGCGATCTGGCTCGCCATGAAGGTGGAGATGACAAGCCCCATCGCCGTCGCCGCCGAGACATAGATCAGTCCCGCGACCGTCCAGGTCACGAGGCTGCCGGTAAACGGCACCCGGAAGACGAAGATCGCGAACGCCGTCAACAGAACGAAGTTGAGCATTGCGAGCGCGATATAGGGGATCTGTTTGCCGACCAGGAATTCCAGCCGCGTCACCGGCGAGACATAGAGATTGACGATCGACCCCAGTTCCTTCTCGCGCACGACACTGAGCGCCGACAGCATGGCCGGTATCAACATCAGCAAAAGCGGAATGACTGCGGGAACCATGGCGACGATGCTCTTGACGTCAGGATTGTAACGGAAGCGCGTCTCGATCTTGAAGGTGCCGGTGGTTGCCGCATTGCCGTAGCGTTCGCGGATCTTGCCGGTCAGCCAATGGGCATGCAGCCCCTGGACATAGCCCTTGACCGTTTCGGCCCGGCTGGCCATGGCGCCATCGATCCAGGCGGCGATTTCGACCTTATCGCCACGGGCCGCATCGCGGGCAAAACCCGGCGGGATCTCGATCGCCAGGCTGAGTTCGCCGTTGCGCATGCGCCGGTCGAGGTCGGCGTAGTCGGTGATCGGGTCCTTCTCGATGAAGTAACGCGAACCGGCGATCTCGAGAATGTATTCGCGGCTGGTGGTCGTCTGGTCATGATCAAGCACCGCGAAGGTCAGGTCCTCGACATCCATGTTGATGCCGTAGCCGATGACGAACATCAGGATCACGGTGCCGATGGTGGCAAGCGTCGCCCGGATCGGATCGCGAACCAGCTCCAGCGCCTCACGGCGGGTATAGCTGAACATGCGCCCGACATCGAAAAACCCCGATTTCGAGGCGGGCCGCTTTGGGGCCTCAGGCTTGACGACCGGCTCCGAGGGGGCCTTTGCCCGAACTACCGCGGGAGCCGCCTGCTTCGCCCCGGCGATCGCCTCTTCCAGATAGGTGATGAAGGCCTCCTCCAATGTCGCTGCCAAGCGGCTCTTCATGATGTCGGCGGGCGTATCGCTCACCAGCACTTTGCCCGCATGCATCAGCGACATGCGATCGCAGCGCATCGCCTCGTTCATGAAATGGGTGGAGATAAAGATCGTCACCTGCTCGTTGCGGGAGAGGTCGACGAGGATCTGCCAGAAACTGTCACGCGCCACGGGATCGACGCCCGATGTCGGTTCATCGAGGATGAGGATGTCGGGCGAATGGATCAGGGCGACCGCGAGCGAGAGCCGCTGGCGCACGCCGAGCGGCAACGCGTCCGGCAAAGCCTCCATCACGCCTGAGAGGTCGAAGCGTGCCGCAAGTTCCTCGATTCGGTCAGGAATGGTATCGGCCGCCATGCCGAAAAGCTTGGCGTGCAGTTCGAGGTTCTGCAGAACCGTAAGCTCGGTATAGAGCGAGAAGGCCTGCGACATGTAGCCGACACGGTGGCGGACCTCCATGTCGCGCGGGTCAACCTCGCGGCCGAACAGCTTTGCCGTGCCTTCGCTGGCGGCAAGCAAGCCCGTCAGCATCTTCATCGTCGTCGTCTTGCCGCAGCCGTTGGAGCCGAGAAAGCCGAAGATCTCACCGCGGCCGATGCGGAAGCTGACATTGTCGACCGCGACGAAATCGCCAAAGCGCATGGTGAGGTTGTTCGCCTCGATGGCGATATCCTCGCCAACACCTTCCGGGCGCGGCGGAATGACGACGTCATGATGCTCGCGCCGCAACTCCTCGGGAAGCAGGGCGATGAAGGCGGCGTCGAGCGTGTCGACGCCAGTCTTTTCAAGCAGTTCACCGGGCGTGCCCGTTGCCAGCACCCGGCCGGCATCCATTGCCACCAGCCAGTCGAAGCGCGCCGCCTCTTCCATATAGGCGGTTGCGACGATGACGCTCATACCCGGCCGCTCAGTGCGGATGTCGTCGATCAGTTCCCAGAACTGGCGGCGCGACAAGGGGTCGACGCCGGTGGTCGGCTCGTCGAGGATCAGGAGATCGGGATCGTGGATCAGCGCGCAGCAGAGCCCAAGCTTCTGCTTCATGCCGCCGGAAAGCTTGCCCGCAGGACGCTCCGCAAAGGGAGCCAGACCCGTGCTTTCGAGCAGGCTTGCGATCCGCTTTTTACGCTCCTCGCGATCGTGGCCGAACAGACGGCCGAAGAAATCGACGTTCTCGAAAACAGAAAGCGTCGGATAAAGGTTTTTTCCGAGGCCCTGCGGCATATAGGCGATGCGCGGGCAGGTGCGGCGCCGGTGGCCGGCATCGGCGATGTCGCCGCCGAGCACGTCGACGCGTCCGCCCTGCACGGCGCGTGCACCGGCGACGAGAGAGAGCAGGCTCGATTTTCCCACCCCGTCCGGCCCGATCAGGCCGGCCATGCAGCCCGAGGGTATATCGAGCGTCACGTCGTCCAGCGCCTTCGTCTTCCCATAGGAAAGCGTGACGGCGCTCAGGCGAACCACGGGCTCCGCCGGCGGCAGGCCGGCCCGGTCGGGATCCGCCATCACTGCACCAGCGTGCCGGTCTGGCTCGCCGGCCACTCAGCATTGGGGTCGACCTTCACATAGGCAACGCCCGGAAGACCGGTTTTCACCATGCGGATATACTTCTTCAGGAGTTCCTTGGGGATCTGCGCCTTGATGCGGAACGTCAGCTTCTGCCGCTCCTCGGCCGTCTCGACCGTCTTCGGCGTGAACTGCGCGACATCGGCGACATAGGAAACCTTGGCGGGAATGATGTACTGCGGCGCTGCATCCAGCACGAGACGGACCTCGCTGCCGATCGACAGAAGCCCTGCCTGATCCGTCGGCAGGAAGAATGTCATGTAGACATCGCCGAGATCGACGAGATTGAGCACACGGCCGCCCGCCGCCAACACTTCGCCGGGCTGGACGACACGATATTGGATGCGGCCATCACGCGGCGAGACCAGAGTGCTGTCGTTGATGTCTGCGACGATGCTTTCGACCGATGCCTTGGCTGCCTCGACCGAGGCTTCGGCATCGACGACCTGGGATTTCGCCGAATTGATCGCCGCATTCGACGCGGCGAGCGAGGCTTCCGCGGCACTGGCGGCAGCTCTTGCCCCCTCTGCCGTCGCCCGGTCGTCGTCGAGCACCTGCTGTGAAACCGTGCTCGTCTTGACGAGCTGCTCGGAACGGGCGAGCCGCCGCTCGGCAGCGTCCAGTTGTGCCCGGCGTTGTGCCAGAACGGCGTCGGCTGCCGCCTTTTCCGCCTCGCGCTGGGTCACAAGGTTCTTTGCCGCTTCGACGCCGATGACGGCGCGCCTCTCCTGTGCTTCCGCCTGCCGTTTATGGGCCTCCAGTTGGACCGTATCCATCTGGGCAAGCACCTGACCGGCAGTGACGAAGTCCCCCTCGTCCACCATGATCTCTTTGATTCTGCCCGGCGTTTTCGTCGAGATATCGATCTCGACCGCTTCGATGCGTCCGTTGCCGCTGGCGATCCCGGCGGGTAGCGCATTGCGATCCAGATTCTGCCAGGCGTAGTAGCCGCCCGCCAGCGCAAGAACGACCAGACCGATCACGAGCCAATTCTTCCGGGCTTTTTCCATATCAGCGTCCCACCTTCAAATGCATCCCACGACAATAGACCGCGGTCACCCAAACACAACCGGGAATAGGCCTGGCGCGGGGAACCGTCACCGCGGCGTAAACGGATCGCTAAAGCAGACGCGAAGGAGCAGGTCATCGCATTGACTCATGTCAATTGGGCTCAAGACAGGCATTGCCATTTGACAAAAGACGATTGAAAAAATCAAAAGTAAAAAGCTGATATTGACAGATGTCGATCATCGTGTGATTTTTGTCGAAATCGATGGCGGCAAAATCGCCATCGCAGCGTGGGAGGACACCATGCAACCGCTTTTGAAGGTTGAAGGACTGAAGAAATCATTCGGGGGCGTTGCTGCATTGCGCGACGGCCGCCTGGAGCTTCAAGCCGGCTCCGTTCATGCGCTTTGCGGCGGCAATGGCGCCGGAAAGTCGACGTTTCTGTCGATCCTGATGGGCATCCAGCAGCGCGACGGTGGCACAATCTGGCGCCGCGGCAAGGAAGTGCACTACGGCAACCCCGCCGAAGCGCTCGCCTCCGGCATCGCCATCATCGAGCAGGAACTGAGCCCCGTCCCGCATATGACGGTCGCCGAAAACATCTATCTCGGCCGCGAGCCCTCGGGGCGCTTCGGCGGCATCGACTTCAAGAAGATGAACCGGGATGCCCAGCAACTGCTGGATCGGCTCGAATTCGGCATCCGTGCAACCCAGACGATGATGACCCTTTCGGTTGCGCAGATGCAGCTGGTCGAGATCGCCAAGGCTTTCAGCCATGAAGCCGAAGTCATCTTCATGGACGAGCCGACATCGGCGATCGGCGAGAAGGAAGCTCAGCACCTCTTCGCTGCGGTTGCCCGCCTCAAGGCCGAAGGCAAGGGCGTCGTCTACGTCTCGCACCGGCTGTCGGAGATCTTCCAGATTGCCGACAGCTACACTGTCTTTCGCGATGGCGGCTATGTCGGCAGCGGCCTGCTCGCCGATATCGACCGCCCGGGCCTGATCAAGATGATTGTCGGGCGCGAACTTGGCGAAGAATATATCAAGACCAACGACCCGACCGACGAGATCGGCCTGGAGGTTTCGGGCCTGACGCTGCCGGGCAAAATCGAGGACATCTCGTTTTCGGTGCGCAGGGGCGAAATCTTCGGCATCTACGGGCTGATGGGCTCCGGCCGCACGGAAATCTTCAACTGCCTGTTCGGCCTCGATCGCCCGTCGCAAGGCGACGTCAGGCTCGAAGGTGAACCGGTCAACGTCACCAAGCCAGCCGACGCGATGGCCAGCGGCATCGCCTTCGTCACCGAAGACAGGAAAGTGAGCGGCCTCAACCTTGCAGACAGCGTTCGCGGCAACATCTGCCTTGCAAGCCTCCCGGAGATGAGCCCGAGCTTCGTCATGAAGCGCCGGGACGAGGCCGCGGCAAGCGCCCAGATGATCGCCCGGTTCGGCATCAAGGCCGCCCGCGACACGATGCCGGTCTCGGGCCTTTCGGGCGGAAACCAGCAGAAGGTGGTGCTCGGCAAATGGTTCCTGCGCCAGCCGAGATTGCTCTTGCTCGATGAGCCGACCCGCGGCGTCGACGTCGGTGCCAAGCGCGAAATCTACCGCATCATCTGCGACTTCACCGCGGCCGGTGGCACCGTTGTCATGATTTCCTCGGAGATCGACGAGGTGCTCGGCATGTCCGATCGCATCCTGGTCATGCGCCAGGGAAAATCCGCCGGCATCTATGACCGCCGGGCGACCGACGCCCGTTCGCTCGTCCACCTGTCGACCTGAACCACCCGCGAGATCGACGCCAGAAGCGCTTGTCCGACATCAAAGGGGCCTGAGAACCGTGTCCAATATCGAAAACAAATCGTCCAGCAGCTGGTTCAATGCCGAAAACCGCGGCACGATGATCCAGGAATACGGCATCTTTCTCGCCTTCCTGCTGTTGGCGTTCATCCTTTCGCTCTCCAACGAATATTTCCTGACGCCGGGCAACATTTCGAACGTGCTGCTGCAGACGTCGATCAACGGCGTGCTCGCCATCGGCATGACCTTCGTCATCCTGACGCGCGGCATCGATCTTTCCGTCGGCTCGGTCGTGGCCCTTGCCGGCATGGTGAGCGCCAGCTTCGCGACGACCTCGGCGACGGCAGGCATCGCCGGCGCGCCCTACCCTTTCTTCATCGCATTGGCGATCGGCATTCTCGTCGGCGTCGCCTGCGGTATCATCGTCGGCTTCATCGTCTCGCGCTTCTCTGTTCCGGCCTTCGTCGCCACGCTCGGCATGCTGTCTGCGGCGCGCGGCATGACGCTGATCTATGGCGGCGGCAAGCCGGTGCCGGCGCTGACGCCGGAATTCCGTTGGATCGGAACGGGCAACATCCTCGGCATCCCGATGCCGGTCATCCTGCTGGCGATCGTCTTCCTGGCCTCCTGGTGGATCCTGACCCGCACGCGCTTCGGCCGCTACATCTACGCCGTCGGCGGCAACCCGCATGCGGCCAAAACCTCGGGCATCAATGTCACTCGCATTCGCTTCCTCGTCTACGTCATTTCCGGCGGTCTTTCGGGCCTTGCAGGCATGATGCTCTCTGCCAGGACGGGCTCGGCCCTGCCGCAGGCCGGCATCGCCTATGAACTCGACGCAATCGCCGCGGTCGTGATCGGCGGCACCAGCCTTTCGGGCGGCGTCGGCCGGGTGACGGGAACGCTGATCGGCGCGCTGATCATCGGCGTAATGAACAACGGCCTCGATCTGATGGGCATCCAATCCTACTACCAGCAGGTCCTCAAGGGCGCGCTGATCGTCGGCGCCGTGATGCTCGACCAGAAACGCAATCAGGGTCTTTGACCCCTAAGAGATTGGCCGCCGAGCGGCTGCCATGAACCAATCCGTGCGCCATGAAGGTCGCGGAAACCACAATATGGAGGAGTAGCATGAAGAAACTCGTGATCGCCCTGGCTTCCGCCACGGCCCTCTTCGCGTCATCAGCCGTCGCGCAGGAAAAGCTCAAGATCGGTGCAGCGCCCTACGGACTCAATGCCGAATTCATGCAGATCTGGTCGGCGGCGCTTGAAGAGCACCCCGCCGTCAAGAGTGGCGAAGTCGAACTGACCGTGTTTGACGGTCGCTACGACGCGCTGGTCCAGCAGGAACAGTTCAACACGATGATCACGCAGAAGTTCAACGCGATCATCTTCGTGCCGATCGACATCGAGGCCGGCGCAACCGCCGTTCAGGCGGCGCATGATGCCGGGATCCCGGTCGTCGGATCCAACACCCGCGTCAACTCCGACCTCTTGACCGCCTATGTCGGCTCCGACGACACCGTCTCCGGCTACATGGAAGCCAAGACCGTGCTCGACAAGATCGGCTGCAAGGGCAACGTCGTCATTATCGAAGGCCCGATCGGCCAGTCGGCGCAGATCTCCCGCCTCGAGGGCAACAAGAAGGCGCTTGCCGAGTGCCCTGACGTCAAAGTTCTCGAGCAGCAGACGGCCAACTGGTCGCGCGCCGAAGCCCAGACCCTGATGGAAAACTGGCTGACGGCCCATTCAGGCCAGATCAACGGCGTCATCGGCCAGAACGACGAGATGGCGCTCGGCGCGATCGAAGCGATCAAGTCGGCCGGCCTCAAGGTCGACGACTTCGCCATTGCCGGCATCGACGGCGTGACCGATGCCCTGACGGCCGTCAAGGAAGGCACGATGACCTCGATCCTGCAGGATGCCCGCGCGCAGGCACAGGGCGCGCTCGACCTCGCGATCTTCCAGGCGAAAAAGGGTGACTACAAGCCACAGTCGGACATCTGGGCGCAGTATCCGGACATGCCGTTCAACGACGGCAAGGACAAGGAATACAACGTTCCGTGGACGCCGGTCACGACCGAAAACGTCGACAAGCTGCTCGAAGCCCGCAAGTAACGCCAACTCAAGCGGGGCGGCCTGCCCGCCCCGCTTTCCAACCGCCGAGGGAAAACGACATGACCGAGACCACACCGCAGATCGACCTCAATTTCCCGCTGACGGGCAAGGTTGCCCTCGTCACCGGCGGTGCCTCCGGCATCGGCGCGGCGATTGCCAGCGCCTTTGCCGCCAAGGGCGCGAAAGTGGCGGTGCTCGACATCAACGAGGATGTCGCGCGCACAAAAGCCGAGGCTCTCGGGGCTGATGCAAGACCCTTCGTCTGCGACGTCTCGGACCCAGCCTCGGTCAATGCGGCCGTGTCGGGCGTGGTCGCCGCTTTCGGCGGCATCGACATCGCCGTCAACAGCGCCGGCGTAGCGCTTCTGGCGCCTGCCGAAGAGCTGTCGCTCGACTACTGGGACAAGACCATCGCCATCAACCTCAAGGGCAGCTTCCTCGTCACCCAGGCCGTCGGCCGGGCGATGATCGCCGCCGGCAAGGGCGGCAAGATCATCAACCTCGCCTCGCAGGCCGGTACCGTCGCGATCGAAGACCATGTCGCCTATTGCGCCTCGAAGTTCGGCGTCATCGGCATGTCGAAGACCTTTGCGGCCGAATGGGGCAAACACGGCATCTCCGTCAACACCATCTCGCCGACCATCGTCCTGACCGAACTCGGCAAGAAGGCCTGGAGCGGCGAAAAGGGCGAAGCCGCCAAGAAGCGCATTCCGGCCGGCCGTTTCGCCTATCCCGAGGAAATCGCGGCCGCTGCCGTGTTCCTGTCGTCGGCGGGAGCCGACATGATCAACGGCGCCGATCTCTTGATCGACGGCGGCTACACCATTCTCTGACGACGCACGACCCCATCTACAGGAGACACCATGCAAAGGTTCATCAACAATCCCGACGAGGTGGTCGAGGACACCGTCAAGGGCTTCGTCAAGGCGCACTCCGACATCGTGCGCCTGGCTGACAACCCGCGCGTGGTCGTCGCCAAGGGCGCACCGGTTGCCGGCAAGGTCGGCGTCGTCACCGGCGGCGGTTCCGGCCACGAACCTGCCTTCATCGGCTACACCGGCCGCAACATGCTGGACGCGGTCGCCGTCGGCGAACTCTTTTCGTCGCCGACCGCCAAGAGCTTCCATGATGCCATCCGTGAAGCGAATGGCGGCAAGGGCGTCGTCTGCCTCTATGGCAACTACGCCGGCGACAACATGAACGTGAAGATGGCGATGAAGCTCGCCGCCAAGGACGGCATCGACGTCCTGACCGTCGTTGCCAATGACGACGTCTGCTCGGCACCGCCGGAGGAGCGCGAGAAGCGCCGCGGCGTGGCCGGCGAAATCTTCATGTGGAAGATCGGCGGTGCCAAGGCGGCTGAAGGCGCAAGCCTCGAGGAGGTGCGTGCAACCGCGCAGAAGGCCATCGACAATTGCCGTTCGATCGGCGTCGGTCTCGGGCCATGCACGCTTCCGGCGGTCGGCCATCCGAACTTTCAGATCGAGCCCGGCACGATGGAAGTCGGTATCGGTCATCACGGCGAACCGGGCGTACGCGTCGAAGCGCTGAAGACCGCCGACGACGTCGCCAAGGACATGTGCCAGATCGTGCTCGACGATCACAACCTGGCGTCAGGTACCGAGGTCGCGGTGCTGGTCTCTGGTCTCGGCGCAACGCCGCTCAACGAACTCTATATCCTGAATGACACGATCGAGAAGGAAATCACCGGTCGCGGTCTTCGCATCTACCGGACCTATATCGGCAACTACTTCACCTCGCTGGAAATGGTCGGCGCCACGCTGACCGTGCTGGCGCTCGACGACGAACTCAAGGCGCTCCTCGACGTCGAGGTTCGCTGCACCACCATCCTGTGACGAAAGAGGCGCATCATGCAGACGTTTAGCAACGCCAACTCAGGCGCGATCGTGCTGTCGCTCGCAGAGCGCATCATCGAGAACCGCGCCTATCTGAGCGAGATCGACGGCAAGATTGGCGACGGCGACCACGGCGTCAACATGGCCAAGGGCTTCGGCATGGCCGCCGATCGGCTGAAGGGCAAGGAGGCAACCTTGTCCGAGGCGCTGGATACGCTCGGAACCGTGCTGATGACCGAGATCGGCGGATCCATGGGCCCGCTCTACGGGGTGATGTTCACCGAGTTCGCCGAAAAGCTCGACGGTGTGCCTGCCATCGATGCGGCAACCTATAGCCTCATGCTGCATGCCGGCCTCGAGGGCATCCAGTCGATCGGCTCGGCCAAGGTCGGAGACAAGACGCTGATCGACACGCTCGTTCCGGCCGTGGAAGCCTTTGACGGTGCGACCGCGAGCGGCAAACCGTTCGACGAGGCGCTCGATGCGCTTGTTTCCGCAGCCGAAGCTGGCCGCGATTCGACCCGCGACCTCGTCGCCAAGATCGGCCGCGCCAGCCGGCTCGGCGAGCGCTCGCTCGGCGTGCTCGACGCCGGTGCGACCTCCTGCGCGATCATCCTGAAGGAACTTTCGCTGGGCGCACGCGCACGCCTGACGTAACCCCTGCCGAAGGCGACGGCACGGTTCCGTGCCTTCGCCAGACACCTTCGCCTCCCAAGGCCGGTGCGATCCCGCTCAAAAACAGCGGGATCGCACACCGCGACGACAGTCATACCAGCTGCTGGTGCCGGCCGGCACAGATGGCTGAATGCGCGACATTCCAAATCTGCTGTATAAACCTGCACTTCGATCAGACCCGACCTAAGGAACGGTGCAGTAAGGTTGCAAAAGCACGACGTTGCTTCCATGTTCACCAACCAAAACAGGGAACGAACGCAACCAGATGACATCGAAGACATCCTCACCACGCAAGGGCGGTGCGAGCAGGAGCGGCGCGACCGATACGTCGGACGCCATCCCCCTGCGCTATGGTGACGATCCCTATGTCTGGGCCTGCTGGCTCTACTACGAAGACGGAATGACCCAGGGCGAGATCGCCGATGCGATGGGCGTCTCGCGTGCGACCGTCAACAGCTACCTCGCCGAAGCCCGGGAAAAGGGCATCGTCAACATCTCGCTCGAGCCGGCGCGTCTTGCGTCGCTCACGATCGCCCAGGAACTCAAGCGCCATTTCGGCCTCGCCGACTGTCTCGTCGTTCCAAGCGACGACAACGCCCGGCCGCTGATCGACCGGCTCGGCGTGGCCGGCGCAATGGCGTTGCAGAAGCTGGTGAAATCCGGCGACACGCTGGCGGTCTCCTGGGGACGCACGGTGATGTCGGTGGGTGAGCATGCCGATGTGCATGCGCTCCAGGACGCGACCGTGGTGCAGGCGACCGGCGGCACGACGGCGGCGTTCTCCTATACGCCGGAGCTCTGCGCCGCTTCGATCGCCCGTGCGATCTCTGCGCGCTGCGTCGGCATAACCGCGCCGGCGATCGTCAAGTCGCCGGAATTGCGGCAGATGCTGCTCGACGAGCCGCTGCTGCAGGAACAATTCGCCACGCTGGCACAGGCGAACCGCATCCTCTTCGGCATCTCGTCGCTGCGCCCTAACTCGACCATCCATACCAGCGGTTTCTTCGAATCGGTCTCGCTGCAACACTATCTCGCAGCCGGCGCCGTCGGCGTCGTCGCCGGACGGTTCATCGACGAGCGCGGACGGCCCGTCGCGGGACCACTCGACGACAGGACAGTTGGGATTTCGCTCGACATGCTACGCCGGATCGGCACGCGCATTGCCGTTGCCGGCGGCTTCGACAAGGTTCCGGCGCTGCTTGCGGCGCTGCGCGGTGGTTACGCCAACGTGCTGATTACCGACGCGGCGACCGGTCACGGCATCCTCAGGGCAGACGGCGTCACCGGCCTCGACACGAGGATCTCGCAGCGGCCGAAGCTTGCCCAGACGCCCAGCTCCTACCGCACCCACGTCAAGAAGTTCCTCAACAACCCCAATGAGGTTGTCGAGGAGATGCTCGACGGCGTCGTCAGGGCACACCGGGACTATATCGAGCCGATCAACGGTTCGCATCGCGCGCTCGTTGCCAAGACCGGACCGCGGCCGGGCAAGGTCGGCCTCGTCATCGGCGGCGGCACCGGCCATGAACCCTGTTTCCTCGGTTATGTCGGCAAGGGCCTCGCCGACGCCGTGGCGGTCGGCAACATCTTCTCCTCGCCGCCGCCTGATCCGATCGTCCAATGTGCGGTTGCCGCATCGGGCGGCGAGGGCGTGCTTTTCGTCTATGGCAACTACGCCGGTGACGTGATGAACTTCGAGATGGCAGCCGAGATCGCCGAGGAAAAGGGCATCAAGGTCCGTACCGTCCTGACCACGGACGATATCGCCTCCTCGCCGATCGAGGATCGCGAGGGTCGGCGCGGCGTTGCCGGCAATTTCTTCATCTTCAAGATCGCCGGTGCGGCCTGCGATCGGGGACTTTCGCTCGACGCCTGCGAGGCCGTGACCAGGAAGGCGAACCTTCGCACGTATACGGTCGGCGTTGCGCTCGAGCCCTGCTCGATGCCGCAGACCCGACGCCACAATTTCGAGATCGGCCCCGACGACATGGAAATCGGCATGGGCATCCACGGCGAGCCCGGCGTGACCCGCGAGCACATCAAGCCGGCCGACGACATCACCGATGCGATCATGGACAACATCTTCAAGGAGATGAAAGCTTCGGCCGGAGATCGTGTCGCCGTGCTCATCAATTCGTTCGGCGCGACGCCGCTGATGGAACTCTACATCCTTTACCGGCGGGTTGCGCAGCGCCTTGCCGCCAAGAACATAGAGATTGAAGCCAACTGGATCGGCCATTATTGCACGTCTCTCGATATGGTCGGTGCATCGATCTCGATCCTCCATCTCGACCAGGAACTGACCGATCTGCTGCATCACCCTTGCGAAACGGCTTTTCTGCGTATCAATTAGCATTCCGTCAGGGACCCATGGTCAAGCATGGGTACCGGGCGTTCTGGGAGGACAGTGATGTCGGAAAATGCGGCGCGCCGCTTGGTCAGCATGTTTCAGGCGATCTCCGAGGCCGTGGAAGCCGAAAAGGATCATCTGTCGGAGCTTGACGGCGCCATTGGCGATGCCGATCACGGCACGACGATGTCGCTCGGCTTCCTGGCGGTGAAGGCCGGACTGGCCAAGCTCGACCTCGACCATGCCCAGATCTCCGACGTCATGGCGACGGCGGCGGGCGCTTTCCTCAATGCCGTCGGCGCCTCGACCGGACCGCTCTATGCCACGGCCTTTCGCCGCGCCGCACAAGCCGTCGCCGGCAAGACGGATCTCGATCTCGCCACCTGCGCCGCCATCATCGATGCCATGGGTTCGGGGATGCGCGAGCGCGGCAAGGGACAACGCGGCGACAAGACGATGCTCGACGCCTGGCTGCCGGCAGCCGATGCCGCCGCAGCAGCCCTTGCAGACAACAAGGGAGCTGACGGTTTCTGGCGCGACGTTGTCGCTTCGGCCGAGGCCGGCGCCAACGCGACGCGCTCGATGATCGCTACAAAGGGACGCGCCGCAAGGGTGCGCGAGCGCTCGCTTGGTCATGTCGATCCCGGAGCCGCCTCGTCCGTCGTGATCCTGCGCGCCATGGAATCTTCGCTCAACAGGGCGGCCTAGCGCGCGGCGCCGACCAACAGCCGCAACCGAGGTTCGGGAGTAACGCGAACCTGTGTTCGCGAGTAACGCGCACGTGATGCCGCTGTTTGGACAAAATTTACCATCACATGCCAAGGCTGGTGAGCAGTGGGGATGTCCGGCGTTCAAGTTTTATTGAACTGCCGACAGACGAAAGCCAGCGGCAAGCGCTTGCAGCTAAAGCCGCTAGAGGTTTTATGGTCCGGTCGCCATTTCAAGGAGCCCGCATGCGGCGCATAACGAGACACCTTCTTTCCCTTTCGCCCGCAAACGCCGGCGAATTCCTGGGCAAGACGAAGCCCGCCCGGCGCGCCGCGATGGCCGCGACGATCGCCATCGCCCTTTCCGGCTGCATGTCAGCCTTTGACGAAGTTCGTGCGCCGCCGCCGATCCCGGCGAAACTGATCGGCGCCATGGCCAAGAACGGCTCCAAGCCGGAAAGCCCGGTGCTCGTTCGCATCTTCAAGCAGGAAAGCGAACTCGAGATCTGGAAACAGAACAAATCCGGGCAGTATGCGCTCCTCAAAACCTATCCGATGTGCCGTTGGTCTGGAAAGCTTGGGCCGAAGACCAAGGCGGGCGACCGCCAGGCGCCGGAAGGGTTTTACCACGTGTCCGCCCGCATGCTGAATCCGAAGTCGCAATTCTATCTGTCGTTCAATCTCGGCTACCCCAACCGGCTCGAGCAGGCTCTCGGCTACACCGGTGAGGCGCTGATGGTGCATGGTGCCTGTTCGTCATCCGGTTGCTACGCGCTGACGGACCAGGGGGTCGGAGAAATCTATCCCGTCGTCCAGCGCGCGCTCGCGGGCGGTCAGGGGCAATTCCAGGTGCAGGCCTATCCGTTCCGCATGACGGCAACGAATATGGCGCGGAACAGCGGTGACCCGAACTTCAATTTCTGGAAGAACATCAAACAAGGCTACGACATCTTTGAAGCGACGAAGCGCCAGCCGAAGGTTTCGGTCTGTGGCGGTCGTTACGTCTTCAACACCGACTTTGCCAACGGCGAGCCGACCGACCCGCTTGGCGCCTGCCCTGCGACCACGGCAACATCGGACGCCGGGCTGATGGCAAGGCTGCAAACGGAAGACGCCAAGGTCGCGGGCATAGTCGCCAATCAGACGCCCGCTCCGGTGAATTCCTATGTCGATGGCGGCATGCATCCAAGCTTCCGGACGCTGCTTGAGAAAAACGGCGCTGAAAAGCTGGCCGCCAAGATCTCGGGAACTAAATACCCCATTAGCCGACCGGACGCGGCGCTGGCAGATCCCTATGCCGGCCTGTGATCGGTGGCGGCGGGAGATGAGCAGCGCTAGATGCGCCATTCCCCCGGTAGTCACCGAACACAGGTAATTGAGGTTCCCCATGCCGCAACGTGACGTCTGCCGCCGATCCTTCCTCAAGCTTTCCGCCGGCATGGCGGTGCTCGGTTTGGCGGGGTGCGGCTCGACGCGCGAGCGGGTTGCACAGCAATACGCCCCGGCGCCGGAACCGGTGCCCGCCGCCAACACCGTGCTCTCCGAGATGTATGGCGAACGGCCGGGAGAAACCTATCCTCTGCCGGCGATCCCTTACGAAAAGATCGACCCGCGATATTACAGGCAGATGGTGCCCGATCCGACGGGCGAGCGGCCCGGCACTTTGGTTGTCGATGTCGGCAACCATTTCCTCTATCGCGTCTATGAGAACGGCCAGGCGATGCGCTACGGCGTCGGCCTCGGCCGGGCCGGCTTCGCCTGGGCCGGTCGCGGCGTCATCCAGTACAAGCGGCCTTGGCCGCGCTGGAAACCGCCGAACGAAATGGTCGCACGCCAGCCGGAACTGCAGCAGTACAGCATCGAGGCCGGCGGCATGGAGCCGGGGTTGAAGAACCCGCTTGGCGCCCGCGCGATGTATATCTTCCAGAACGGGGAAGATACGCTTTACCGCATCCATGGCTCCCCGGAATGGTGGACCATCGGCCAGTCGGTGTCGTCGGGGTGCGTGCGCATGATCAACCAGGACGTCGTCGATCTCTATGACCGCGTGCCGAACGGCACGCCGGTCGTGGTGACGGACCTTTCGGGCGGCGGAATGGCGGCGCAAACACCGGCCCAGCCGCAGGACAATCTCCTGCCTGGCGAAGGCGGCATCCCCGGCGCACCCCCGCCGATTTATTAGGACCGGCGATGTCGACCGTGGGAGCATTCAA
Organism: Ensifer canadensis; assembly: GCF_017488845.2. NCBI lineage: Bacteria > Pseudomonadati > Pseudomonadota > Alphaproteobacteria > Hyphomicrobiales > Rhizobiaceae > Ensifer > Ensifer canadensis. The sequence goes on along the minus strand of NZ_CP083371.1, from coordinate 427,340 downwards.
CGCTCCCACGGTCGACAGCTGGCCTCAGATGACGAGCAGCGGCGTCTTTCCCCGGACGCGATTATAGAGGTCGATTGCGTCCTGCTGCAGCATCCGCACGCAACCGGCCGAAGCGTTCTTGCCGATCGAGCGCCACTGCGGCGACCCATGGATGCGGTAGAGCGTATCCTGGCCATCCTGGAAGATATACATCGCCCGCGCGCCGAGCGGATTGCTGAGGCCCGGATCCATGCCGCCCGCCTCGATGCCATATTTCTTCAGGTGCGGCTGGCGCGCGACCATGTCGTCCGGCACCGTCCAACGCGGCCACTTGCGCTTCCAGTGCACGACCGCCCTGCCCTTCCAGGCGCGTCCCTGTGCGCCAAGACCGACGCCATAGCGGATCGCCTTGCCGCCGGGCAGCACCCAGTAGAGGAACATCTTCTGCGTATCGACGACGATCGAATAGGCCGGCTCGTTGGTCGCATAGGCGACCTCCTGCCGCAGGAATTCCGGCTTTATCGCATCGAACTGCACCCCCGGAACATCATAGCCCTCGTCCTTGACCGGACCGTAGATCTGGGCGTAATCGAGCTTTGGCGGCGGCTCATCCTTGCGCTCAAGCTCGATCGGGGCCTTCTCTGGCGGGGTGATGACGTCCTTGCTGGTCTTATCGGCGGCATTTGGCTCGAGACCGGGCTTGGGGACCTGTGTGCAGGCGCTCAAAATAGAGCTTGCGACCACTGCAAGCAGTGATCGGCGGGACAATTGAAAAGACACTTTTTTATTCCGGGTTGGATGTATGCGAGGAGAGAGTTGTGGCTGTTGGTCCCATTCGTGACCGAAATGTGGTCAAAGCCGATCTCTTTGGTGGATGATCCTCGCCAGTCGCTCGCCGCCAACTGAGTGTTGCAAAATTCACCCGGTCGGGCGCGAGCGGGGAGTCAACTTGACGGCAGACGGAAGCGGCAAGTCGCGTTCAGCCTAGCAGTTGGTCTAAAGCATATCGCGCAAAAGTGCGCAGCGGTTTTGCGATGACGACATGCACAAAAACAAGAGCTTAAAGCGCGCAAGCGAATCCTGGAAATCGCGACGCGCTTTAGGTGAAAGCGTCCTTCCGCAGCACACTCTCGGCCTGCTCCGAGCTCATCTCGAACACTTTTCTGCCTATCTCGAACCCGAAACCGTTGCGAGCGAATGCGGACAGCTCCTTGGCCTTGCGCTTGTCGTTGAGCTCGCCGCGGCGGAAGGGGCCGAAAGCGCGCTTGCGAGCAAAGACCACGGCAGCAAACAGATCGTCGGTCTCCTCCAGCGCCACGGCGGCGGTTTCCCTGTCGATGCCCTTCGCCGAAAGCCTCTGCGCAATCGCCCGTTTCGACTTCCCGCTGCGCACCGCCGACTGCGTGCTGAGCTGCGCATAATCCGCGTCGTTCAGGGCATTCAGATCATAGGCGAACTTGACCGCGAACTCGGCAACGGCCTTGAGCTGCTGCTGGCTGATATCCTCGAACTTCTGTCGCGCCTTCCGGGTGATGGCGTCGAACAACTGTTTCTCCGTCATCATCTGTCGTTCGAGGCGATAGACCGCCGAATTGCGCGCCCAGGACAGCATGCGCGCGGTCGGCGCGTCGGAGGGCGGCGTGTCAGAAGGCGGATCGTCGGCTTGTAGATCGTTTGATGTCACAGGGTGGGCGGGCTCTTTTGGGATGCGCTTGATGGGCGATATTTCGCCCACAGAGATAGCCGCAAACGTGGCGCTTCGGTAGTCGCCACGGGCGGGATTGATTGCGGTAACGCTAGCCCGGCATTTTGCGACCGGAAACCGATGGGCATTTCAGCCATTGCCAACCGGGCCTTTGCAATGTGATCTGCGGCTGATATGTTCCTAATTCGTTCCCCGTCGTGAATCTCTCATATCGAGCGCGGGGATGCCTCGGCGTCGCCCGCAGGGCCGAGCAATCGGTGCCAGCGTTCAGCGCGAGAGGTAGAATCGGCAGAGACTTACCGGGGACTTCGGCGTGGCGGCGGCCTATCTGGAAAAATTGAATGATCGACAGCGCGATGCCGTCGAATTTGGCGTAACCGCACCCGGCGAAACGATTGCAGGGCCACTCCTGATCATCGCCGGCGCCGGGTCGGGCAAAACGAATACGCTCGCCCATCGTGTTGCCCACCTCATCGTCAATGGCGCCGACCCCCGCCGCATCCTGCTGATGACGTTTTCGCGCCGTGCGGCCTCCGAAATGGCGCGACGGGTCGAGCGCATCTGCGCCCAGGTGCTTGGGGCAAACGCCACTGTTGCCACCGATGCGCTCACCTGGGCCGGAACATTCCACGGCATCGGCGCGCGCCTGCTGCGCATCTATGCCGAGCAAATCGGCTTGAATGTCGATTTCACGATCCATGACCGGGAAGACAGTGCCGACCTGATGAACCTTGTCCGGCATGAGCTCGGCCTCTCGAAGACCGAGAGCCGCTTCCCGACCAAGGGCACCTGCCTGTCGATCTACTCGCGGGCGGTCAACTCCGAGACGCCGCTGAGCGAGGTCTTGCGCGCGCACTATCCCTGGGTTTCCGGTTGGGAGGAGCAGTTGAAGCAGCTGTTTTCCTGTTATGTCGAGGCAAAGCAGACGCAGAACGTGCTCGATTACGACGACCTGCTGCTCTACTGGGCGCAGACCGTCAGCGTGCCGGAACTGGCCGAGGACATCGGCAACCGTTTCGACCATGTGCTGGTCGACGAATATCAGGATACCAACCGGCTTCAATCATCCGTGCTGATGGCGTTGAAGCCAGGCGGCAGGGGCCTGACGGTCGTGGGCGACGATGCCCAGTCGATCTATTCGTTCCGGGCAGCGACAGTGCGCAACATCCTGGATTTTCCGGGCGAGTTCACCCCTCCGGCCGACGTCATCACGCTTGATCGAAACTATCGTTCCACCCAGACGATCCTTGCCGCTGCCAACGGCGTCATCGATCTCGCCCGGGAACGCTTCACCAAGAACCTCTGGACCGAGCGGCAGTCGGCGGAAAGGCCCAAGCTGCTGGCGGTCGCGGATGAAGCCGACCAGGCGCGCTATATCGTCGAGAAGGTTCTGGAGAACCGAGAGATCGGCATGACGCTGAAGCAGCAGGCGGTGCTGTTTCGCTCGTCGAACCACAGCGGGCCGCTCGAGGTGGAGCTGACCCGGCGCAATATCCCCTTCGTGAAATTTGGCGGGCTGAAGTTTCTCGACAGCGCCCATGTCAAGGACATGCTGGCGGTGCTCAGGTTTGCGCAGAACCCGCGGGATCGGGTCGCCGGCTTTCGCCTGCTGCACATGATCCCCGGTGTCGGCCCGCAGACGGCCGGCAAGATCCTTGACGCGATCGCCGCCGACCCGGAACCGCTGGCAGCCCTCGGGGAGATCCCCGCCCCGCCGCGGTCCGGCGACAACTGGCGGGATTTCGTCACCCTGATCGAGGGGCTACGCAAACAGGCAGGCGGCTGGCCGGGTGAAATTGCCCAGGCACGCGAATGGTACGAGCCGCATCTCGACCGCATCCACGAGGACGCGGACACCAGAAAGGCCGACCTCCTGCAACTGGAGCAGATCGCCGGCGGCTATCCGAGCCGGGAACGCTTCCTGACCGAACTGACGCTCGATCCGCCTGATGCGACCAGCGACCAGGCCGGCGTGCCGCTGCTTGACGAGGACTATCTGATCCTTTCGACGATCCATTCGGCCAAGGGGCAGGAATGGCGCTCGGTCTTCATGCTCAATGTCGTCGACGGCTGCATCCCCTCCGATCTTGGCGTCGGCACCACGCATGAGATCGAAGAGGAGCGCCGGCTGCTCTACGTCGGCATGACACGGGCAAAGGACAGCCTGACGCTGATCACCCCACAGCGGTTCTTCACGAGCGGCCAGCATGCGCAGGGCGATCGCCACGTCTACGCCTCGCGCACGCGGTTCATTCCGGCAACGCTCCTGCAGTTCTTCGAGACGGCATCCTGGCCGGTGGTCAGCGCCTCAGCGTCCGAGCGCAGCGCCAGGCAGATCCGCATCGATGTGGGCGCGCGCATGCGGACCATGTGGAAGTAAGGAGCGGCACGTGGCCGAGCCTAGCGACACCGTGATCGGAAGACAGACTACAGCCGATGCGTCGGGAACGGAGCGGCAGCGCAAGATCATCCATATCGATATGGACGCCTTCTATGCTTCGGTCGAACAGCGCGACAATCCGGAGCTGCGCGGCAAGCCGGTGGCTGTCGGCGGCGCGGCTGCGCGAGGTGTCGTTGCCGCCGCAAGTTACGAGGCACGCAAGTTCGGCGTCCATTCCGCCATGCCATCCGTCACTGCGAAGCGAAAATGCCCCGATCTCATCTTCGTCAAGCCGCGCTTCGACGTCTATCGCGCCGTGTCGCAGCAGATCCGCGAGATTTTTGCCGAATATACGCCTGTCATCGAACCCCTGTCGCTCGATGAGGCCTATCTCGACGTGACCGACAATCTGAAGGGCATGGAGATCGCGACCGAGATCGCCGAGGAGATCCGCGCGAAGATCAAGGCAACGACGAACCTGACGGCCTCGGCCGGCGTCAGCTACAACAAGTTCCTCGCCAAGATGGCGAGCGACCAGCGAAAGCCGGACGGGCTGTTCGTCATCACGCCCAAGAACGGGCCGGCTTTCGTCGAAGCGCTTCCAGTGAAAAAGTTCCATGGCGTCGGGCCGGCAACGGCCGAGCGGATGAAGCGGCTGGGCATCGAAACCGGCTTCGACCTGCGACAACAGACCCTGGCGTTCCTGCAGGAGCATTTCGGCAAATCCGGCCCGTACTTCTACGGCATCGCCCGCGGCATTGACGAGCGACGGGTGCAGCCCGACCGGGTGCGCAAATCGGTTGGTGCGGAAGACACATTCGTCGAGGATATTTTCGAGTTCGAACCGGCATGTGCCGAGTTGCTGCCATTGGCCGACAAAGTCTGGCGATACTGCGAGGCGCAGGGGATCAGCGGAAAGACGGTGACCGTCAAGGTGAAGTACTCAGACTTTACCCAGGCGACACGCAGCAGGACGCTCGGCACACCGGTCGCAGGAGCGTCCGAGATCCTTGAGGTTGCGGTTTCGCTGCTGGTATCGGTCCATCCGTTCAAGCGCGGCGTACGCCTGCTGGGGGTCACGCTATCGTCGCTCAATGGCAACGAGGAAGAAGCCCGCTCGCAGCTGGAACTTTCTTTCTGAAGATTATCCCATGCCAAAAGAAAAAGCCTGCCGCGGGAGGAGGTGCGGCAGGCTTTCAAAAGAATTGAATGGCAACCGGGAGGAGGAGTGTCGCCATTCCGGCAAGCGCTCGTTGGGAGGAGGAGAAAGCACTTGCACACTCGAAGTCCTGCGGGAGGAGATGCATCGCTTCGATGAGTTGACTATACAAGAAACCTACCGATTTCGTAGATCTGACTTCGCAGACCAGCCATGCGTGGAGCGCCGGTCAGGCGGCTCAGCGCACCTTGAAGCGGTCGAAGGCTGTCAGCCGCACCATCGGCGGATCGGCCTCGTTCCAGCGATAGATTTCGGTTCTGAGGTAGCGCAGCTCCTCGTCCAGCCCCTCTTCGCCGATCTCGATCCACCAGGATTTTGGGCGCCCATCGCTGCCGTCGGACCAGCGATAGCCGCGGCCCTTCAGGTGGTCCTTCATTTCGAAGGGGCTGTTTTCCGCATAGAGGCGAACGCGTGATCGCTGGCTTGCCGCGTAGAGCTCGGCAAAAGGTGTCTCTTGCGTATCATCGGCTGGGCCCGCAATCACCTCGAGCAGGGCAAAACAATCGTCGACGGCGCGGTGGCCGTCGTGGAAATATCCCGCCTGGCCGATGAGGTAGCCGAGCTTCGTGCCCTCGAAGCCGCGGTCGCTCCAGCCGATCTCGGAGACCGAGCAGGCCCAGGCCTTCTTCTCGAAGATCGGCGAAAAAGCTTCGCAAAACGGCCGGTCGAACCCGGCATTGTGGGCGATGATCAGATCGGCGCGCTCAATGATCGCCTGAAGCCGGGCAACATCGATGGTTTCGCCGGCGACCATTTCGTCGGTAATGCCGGTGATGCGCGTGATCTCGGCTGGAATGGAGCCGCTCGGCTGCCGCAGACCGCCATAGACGTCGATCACGTCGCCGATGGCCCCGTGAGCGTCAAAGGTGAACGCAATGACGCCGATCTCGATGATCTCGTCCTTGCGATGGTTGAGGCCGGTGGTCTCGGTGTCGAGGATGACGCCGACGAGCGGAAACTCGGCGCGCGGCGCGGCCACGACGGGGCGCGGCTCCAGCTTTTGCAGAACGCGGTAGCGACCCGTCGCCTCCAGATGATCGACCATGGCGCCGGCGCTCATGCCGGCAGCCGCGCGTGAGGACGCGCGCTTGGAGCGTGCGCCCTTCTCGTCCGGATCGGACGAAACAAACATGTCGTATTGCAATGCCATCAGCCCTTCTCCCGGAACTTTTGGCGAAAGGGAAGACCGAGCGCCTATCGCGCCATCACTTTCTCCCACTGTCAACAACCTGTGGCGAGCGGGCCGGATTTAACCCGGGAAAACCTGTGAGCGGACCGCCAAGCGGCAAGATCTCGGCCCGGAAGGGTCGAACGGGCGCCACTCACGGCGCCCGCGATGGTTCCGGTTAGCCGAGCGCGGCAACAGCCTCGATCTCGAACAGCATCCCGTCAAGCGCCAACCGCGGCACCGGGATCAGTGTGCATGTGGGTTTTGCGCCCTCACCCAGCGCCGCTTCCATTTCAGCGCCGAAGATATGCAACCGTTCTTCGGAGTGGTCGACGATCAGCACCGTCAGCTTGACGATGTCGCTTGTATCAGCGCCCGCGGCACCAAGCGCGGTGCGCAGATTGGCGAGCGCCTGGCGGACCTGCAGTCGGAAATCCGGATCGAGAGCCCCTTGCACGTCCTCGCCTCCCTGGCCGGCGACAAAGACCAGCCGCACGCCCGCCGGGACCAGGCCGACATGGGAGTAACCATTGACCGATGCATCATAAAGCCCAGGAGGATTGAAAAGGCGAATAGGCGATTTTGTAGTTGTAGACGACATTTTTTGCTTTCCGTTGTTGCACGACGAAGCCGTGGAAACGCCGTATGGAGGATCGCCGACGTTGTGGGTCGGCGTGCCGGACAGCGCGTTCAGGCTCCATATCGTTTTGACGATCCAGCAATGCTTCCCGTGACGCGGGCGAGTGGATTTCTTTTTGGCTGCGAGCGTTCGCATTTAGACACAGGCGGTCACGGGTGCCGGATCCCGCGCGACGCGATGATTGAACTGCTTGCGTTCGAACAGGGCAGATCGGGTAGCTTCTTGCCCAACCCGACGACGGCCTTGATTGCTTTAACAGCAATGGCGTAGCTAGGCAGTCGGTTCGACAAATCGGTCCAACCGTCTCCGCATCACAGCGAAAGGTGCCCCATGAACGAAGAACCGAAAATCGTCCTGTCCCCGCTCTCGCAGGAGTTCTCCCGCGACGGCATCACTGTGACCGTCGAAATCTCCCGGATCGAGGACGGCAACGAGTGGGTGCTGGAAGTCATCGATACCCAGGGCATGTCGACACGCTGGGAGGATCTCTTCGCAACGGATGCCGCAGCGCTCGCCGAATTTCTCAGCGCCGTCGAGCAGGATGGCATGTCCGTGTTCGTGATGCCTTCGGCGCTGCACTGACGAGCTACCATATTTTCCGGCTCCGGGCCGAACGGCGCCACGACCGATAAAGTGACCGGCGCCGCTCCCGGGTCGAACCTCCCGCCATTGAAAGCGCCCGGGGCGACTTTCACGCCAGCCGCTCGCTGAGGGCAGACGTGCGAAGACGGGTGGTGTTCAACAGGCCGGCCGCCTGGATCAGCGGGTAAGCCGCGGCCGCTATGTGCGAATTGATCCGGTGCAGGTCACCAATAAGATCGATGAACAGAGCATTGCTTCTAAGACTGACGCCCTTTTCCATGCCTTCCCGGCCGAGATGCTCATTGATCGCGCGCTCCTCGAGCGCGCGGAAGCGATCTTTCTGGGATGCCAGGCGGGCGGCAGCGCCGACGTCGCGCGACGAAAGAGCCACCGGCACAAGGCGTAATGACACCGCGACCTCGTCGCAGAGCATATCGAGGGCCTCGCGCTGGCTCGGCGCCAACTGGATGTCCTGCTTGATCTTTGCCCGGATGCGGTCGGCGAGGTTGAGCTTGATCACATCACCCGCATGTTCGAGATTGCTGGCAAAAAGCATGATCTCAAAAGCGCGGCGCGTATCGCCACCCGACAGTTCGCCCTGGGCCAGCCGGCCGAGATAGGCATGGACCGACCCCATGTAGGTGCCGAGCTTGAAATCGATGGCGTTGACCTCCTTCAATGTCTCCAACCGACTGGACGACAACGCCGTGAGCGACATCTTGAACATGCGCTCCAGCAGTTCGCTCATCCGGATCGTCTCGATCGTGGCATTGGAAAGCGCGACGGCCGGCGTCGTCAACGAAGCGCTGTCGAGATAGCGCGGTGTGGCCAAGGGATCATCGGCGGCCGAAGCATTGGGGATCAACCGGTCGACGAAGCGCACGACGACAGGGGAGATCGGCAGGAACACGGCGGCGACCGTCAAGTTGAACGCCGCATGGAGTCCGACCGCGACATGCAAGGGGTCCAGCGGCACACCGGCGGCAGCATCGACGATCTGTCGCGCCAACGGCAGCAGCGCGATTGCCAGAAGGCCGCGGCAAAGCAGATTGGCGACTGGGAGCCTTCGGGCGACAGATGGCTGGTCGAGGGTCGCGCTGACGGCCGGCAGGCCGCCGCCGAAATTGACGCCGAGGATCAGGGGCACGGCGCCGGCCACTTCCAGACTGCCATTGGTCAGCAGCGAAGCGATTAACAAGATGACCGCGAGCGTCGAATGGCAGAACCAGGCGAGACCGGCGCCGACGAGGAAACCGAGCACCGGCTCATTGGCGATCGCGGCGAGAACGTCGTGAAACAGCGTCGCCTCGCGCAGCGGAGCGGTCGCCGAAACGATGACCTTCAGTGCCAGCAACATGAGGCCGAGCCCCATCATGATGCGGCCGGCGTTTCGCGGGCGAAACTCGCTCGACGCTCCGAAGGTGAGATAGCCGGCAAACAGAAAAAGCGGCGCCATCGTCGTTGCCAGCGACGAGCCCGATGCGAAAAGGCCGGAGACGAGCGCCGAGCCGATATCGGCACCGAGCAGAACCGCAAGGCCTGTCGTCGCCCCGATCGCACCGGCGCCTGCCAGACCCGCTATTATCAACGCCATGGCCGTGGCGCTGCCGAGAACGGCGGTGGCGGCGATGCCGCCACCGAATGCTGTCAGCCGGTTGGACAGGCGCTGCTCGACGAACCGCTGCAGCCGATCGCCCCATCCCCGCATGACGCCGGTTCGAACCATCCGCACACCCCAGAGCAGGAGCGCGACGCCGCCGAGCAGCTCCACAATGACAAACGTTCCGGAATTCATGTCCAGCGAGGCCCTTCCGCTCGAAGCGATCAATCGGCGACGGAAATGTCGGGAGCGACAGATCCGATGTTGTAGCCTTCGAGCTGGGCTGCAGATCGGTCCGGCACGGGAAAATTCAGGATGGTTGCCGTGCCCGGCGTCACGGGAACGACGCGCGAGGGCGGCAGGTCCAGAAACTCGTGGCAGGCTGCGCGAATGACCCCGCCATGGGCGACCACCAGCAGGTCGCCATCCGTGCGCGACATCCAGTCACGAACCCCGTCAGCAACGCGATTGCGAAAGGCGATCCAGGTTTCGGCATTGGCGGGCGTGAAGGTGCCGGCGCGCCAGGCGGTGTAGTCCTCCGGACGTTCGGCGATCAGCTCCGGCTTGCGACGCCCCGTCCATTCGCCCATGTCGAGCTCGCGAAACCGCTCGTCGGACGGCGCGTCCGGATGTCCGATCAGCGCAACGGTCTGCCGCGTCCGGCCGAGATCCGATGCGATGATACGGGCGGGCTGCAGCGCCTTGGCATAGGGGCGGAAACGCCGGACCTGGGCAACGCCGCGTTCAGACAGCAGCGAGTTGTCCTGGCCCTGCAGCCGTTGTTCGGCGTTCCACTCGGTTTCGCCATGGCGCATGAGGATCAGCCTCATTGATTTATCCTTTCTCCGCTGACGGCAAAGACAGCGTCAGGGGTCCTGATGAATGACAGTGTGACGGCGTCCCCGGGCATTGCGCTGAAGTAACCCTCCGCCATGCCGGTGATGCGCAGATCGCCGAGCATGGCGGTGACCATCGTGCGTCCGGCGATCGGTGCTGCCTCGGCAAACCGCGCGGTGACCGACGGTTTGTCCGGCACCGCGCCGACGCAGACGTCCTCGGCCCGATAGAGAAGCTGCACCTCTGGATGGCCAGCGGCGATCGAGCCGGACACCAATGGCGTATCATTGAACACGAAAGTCTCTCCAACCCGGCGCGCCGGTAGGAGGTTGGCCGGCGGCGTGCCAAGAAAGGTGGCGACGAAGGTCGTTGCCGGGTTGCGCAGCAGCTCGATCGGCTTGCCGAACTGCTCGACACGACCATTGTTGAGCACTGCGACGTGCGTCGCCATGGTCATCGCTTCCACCTGGTCGTGGGTGACATAAACCGACGTGGCGCCCGTTGCCCGGTGTATCCGCATCAATTCGCTGCGCATCTCGATGCGCAGCTTGGCATCGAGGTTCGACAGCGGCTCGTCGAACAGCAGGATGCTGGGTTCGGGCGCGATCGTGCGGGCGATTGCCACGCGCTGCTGCTGGCCGCCGGAGATTTCCGCTGGATAACGTTCGGCAAGGGCACCAATGCCAAGTAGGGCAAGCACCTCCTTGACGCGGCGGTCGCGTCTTTCGCGCGGCCATCGCGCGACCTTCAACGGCCAGGCAATGTTGCCGGCGACGGTCATGTGCGGCCAAAGGGCGTAGCTCTGGAAGACGAGGCCGGCGTTGCGCCGCCCCGCGTCGGCGATGACGCCTCCCGCACCACTGGAGACCGTCTGGCCGACAAAGGCGATCTCGCCTTCGCTCGGGCTTTCCAGGCCTGCCAACATGCGCAGCAATGTCGACTTGCCGCAGCCGGACGGGCCGACGAGTACCAGGAACGAGCCGGCCGGGACCGAAATGTTGACATCCTTGACCGCCGTGAAGGCGCCAAATCGTTTGACGAGGTTGCGGATCTCTATGGCGTCCGCAGCGCCGGTTGCTAGGGCGTTCATGACTCTTTCCATTTCTGGACGCGGTTCTGGAGGCCGTGGGCCAGAAACGAGGCCGCAAGGCAGACGATAAGGATGACGAGGGTTATGGCGTTGGCAAACTGCATGAAGCCCTCGGCGGCATAACGATAGGCGACCATGCTGAGTACGGGCGACGTCGCGGTGAACAGCAGCACGACCAGCGAGAGATCGCGCACCATCTTGACGAAGACGAGGATCGCACCGGCAAAAAGGCCGCGGATCGCCAGCGGGAAGATGATCGCAAACAGCCGCCGGAGCAGGCCGGCCCCGGTCAGCCGCGCGCTTTCCTCGATGTCGGCGGAGATCTGACCGAGAACCGAGCGGCCGGACTGCACGGCAAAGGGGAGATTGTGGGCAGAGGCTGCAATCACCAGCAACGCGAAGGTGCCGTAAAGCGAAGGCAGCGGACCAATCGGCGCACCGAAGAGCGCGATATAGGCGGCTGCAAAGGCAATGCTCGGCACCAGAAGCGGAACGAAGGCAAGCTGGCTGAGGATCGTGGCGAGCAGACTGCCGCGGCGCTGGACGATGGTATAGGCGAGCGCGAGGCCAAGCAGCATCGTCGTCAGCGCGACGACAAGGCCGAGGCGGATGGTATTCCAGATCGCGTCGATCAGCACGGGATTGCGGAAGATGCCCGCCTGCCCCTGGGCAATTTCGCCGCCGCCTTCGCCGATCCAGAAATGCAGCGTCCAGTTCGAAAACAGGGCCCCGCTTTGAGGCGCAAGGCTTGAGGCCGCAAGCACCAGGACCGGCGTCACCGTGGTCAGAAGACCGACGAGCACGGCGACGGCAAAGAGCGGCCAGCGCCAGGCGCCAAGGGGAAACCGTTTCGTGCGTCCGCCCTTGCCGGTGACCGTGATGAAAGCCTTGCGGCCGGAGACGATGCGGTCCGATATCCACAGGAACAGTGCGGAAACGGCGATCAGCAACAGCGCAAGCACGAAGCCGCGCTCGTTCTGGCCGGTTTCGATCATGCCGAAGAGGCGGGTCGAAAGCGTCTGCATGCGCACCGGCAATCCCAGGAGCGCAGGTGCGGCGAAATTGGCAACGGCGCCGGCGAAGGTAAGCGAAGCGGCAGCGATCAGCGCCGGCGTGACGACGGGCAGGATGATGCCGAAGAAGATACGCGGACGCTTCGCACCAGCCATCTGACCGGCTTCAACGAGATCGGCGCCGACCGAACTCAGGGCCGCTGCGATAATCGCATAGGCCAGCGAATAATAGTGGGCGATCAGCACGATCGCGGTCGGCACCAGCCCCCAGGCGAGCCAGTCGGGAATGGCAAGGCCATTGGTTTCGAAGAAGCCGGCGGAGCCGCCGAGCCGTGAGTTTCGAAACAGCGTCCCCCAGGCAAGCGCCGCGGCGAAGCTCGGGATCATGTAGGGCAAGGTCCCCATCAGTCCGAGCAGGCGACGTCCCGGCACGTCGGTCAGGACCACCAGCCAGGCCAGAAACCCGCCGAGGATAAGACAGCCGCTGGCGACCCCGAAGCCGAGGACCATGGTGTTGAACAGGGGGCGCCACCAAAGATTGAAGGACAGCGGGCTGAAGAGCACCGCCTGCCAGGCCCCGATGCCTGCAGGGGTGAGCGTCGACAGAAGGATGCGCACAAGCGGCGCCACCACCAGGATGGCGACGATGGCAACGAGGATTGCCGGCATGACGAAGCCTGATCGGAGCAGCCGGCGACCGCCCGATGGCGCAAAGGTCGATATGAATGTCATTTGCGAACCTCGGCATTTGCCGGCGCAGCCTAAGTTGCGCCGGCAATAAGCCCGTTATTGAAGCGTGATGATGAGATCGGAGACGCGCCCGCGGGCAGCGGCGGTCTTTGCCGGGTCGATGGTCCAGGCCTTCAGCTCGCCGAGTTTGACGGAGTCCGGATGGTGGGCGATGGTCGTGCGCGTGGCATAGTCGCCGGGAACGTTGAACGGCTCGAAGCCGGCACCTCCCGTCGGCGTGTCGTCGCCGAACATGAAGTCGATCAGCAACCGGGCGGCGGCCGGATGCGGCGCCTTTTCAGCAATCGTCAGAACGGCCGGAAACAGGATGCCGTTGGCGGGCTCGACATTGTTGGCGACTTGCAGTGCCCAGCCTTCCTTCTCATTGTCACGCCGGTCCGAATAGGTGCCGAAGCCGACGGGAGGGTTCTTGGCAGTGGCATCGCCGACGGACTTGTTGAGCACGTCGCTATTGGGGACGAGGATCAGGTCGTTGGCAAAGAGGTCCTTGATGAACTGCTCGCCGGCGCCCTGAAGATCGGCATCAACGGCAATGTCCTTGCCGAACTGCGCCTTGTAGGCCGCGGCCATCTCATCCGGATGGAGCGCAATCTCCGTCAGGAGGTCGAGCAGTTCGCCGCGCTGGCTCGGATCGACCATCAGCACCTTGCCCTGCCACTCCGGCTGGGTCAGCTGCCACAGGTTGGTAACCGGTGAACCCCCGGGAAAGGCTTTCTCGTTGTACATCAGCACCTTGGTCGAAAGACGCTGGGTGAGCAGCGGCCCCTTGTAGCGATCGTCGATCTGGGCGGCGACGCGCGGCGGCACATAGTTGACGATGCGCTTGGCTTCGAGAAGCTTGCTGAAGACGACGGGCGTGTCGGCGATATAGAGCACGTCGACGGCATGAACGCCTGCCTGCTGCTCTGCCTCCAGACGCGCGATCTGCTTTGTCGAGCTCATGTCGAGGCCGATCAGGTCGACGCCCGGATAGGCCTCCTCGAAGGCTTTCTCGATCTTGGCGATCCGGCTCGACAACGAAAAGACGGTGACGCTGCCCTCCTTCTGCGCAAGCGGCAGCAGTTGTTCGGGCGTCATGCTATCCAGATCTGCCGCCATTGCTGCCGTGGGCAGCACGACACAGGCCGCAAGTGCGGACTTCATCAGTCGCTTCAACATGGTTTCCTCCTCCATTTTCCCCACTCAATCAAAGTCGTTGAACAGCTCCGACAGTTTCTCCAGCCTGCCGATCACCTCGCGTTCATGCCTGCCGGCAATCGTCAGGACGATGCCGTTGACGATGGCAAAGGGGATGGTCGGTGTCTGAAACTCGCTTCCCGAACGCCCCCGCGGCGCGGCCAGCATCAAGTCCGCAATCGGCTCCATCAGCGGTCCGGCAAGGTCCGAAATCAAAATCGTTCGCGCGCCGACGCGCCGGGCATGCTGCACCAGCGGCGCATAGCTTTGCGGCTGCTTGCGAAAGGCGAGCGCAATGACGACGTCGCTCTTGTCCATGCTGACCATGCGCTCGGCGATGTCCCGGCCGCGGCCGGTGAGCGCGATCGTCGTCATGCCGAACCGGTCGAGGCGACGCTGCAGGAAGCCGGCGACGGACTGTGCGTGCCCCTGGCCAAACACGAACACCCGGCGCCCTTCGAAGATGATGTCGGCAGCGAGATCCACATCACTTTGCGGCACCGAGCGCGCGAGCGTTTCCAGGGCCGAAATCTCCGCGGCAATCAGATCGGTCAGATAATCGCCGTGCTCGACCTTGGCGACCGAGCGGCGCATGCGGGTCGCGGCATCCTGATCATCAAGCACCTCGCGCTGCAGCTGTGCGCGCAGATCCGGAAAGCCGCGGTAACCCAGCTTCTGCGCCAAACGGGTGACCGTCGCCTCATGAACGCTGGCCCGCTGCGACAGCTGCGGGCCGGACAGAAACGCAGCCTCCGCCCGGTTCTCGAGCATTGTCGCGATCAGCTTTTGGTCGGCCTCGGTCAGCCTTTTCGATTGTGCCTTTATGCGATCGATGAGTGTCATGGCGCTCTACAAGTTTCTTTGCATGACACATCGTTCAAGCAAACGACCTTGCAGTCAAGGCGACACCCGCAAGAATCCTTGCAAGGCTCTGCAAGGCTTGGCCCAGCACTCGAAAATCAGTCTAATCTCTAGGGTTTCCCGCGGCTATCGGACGAAATCCACGCCAAAGTGGGCAGAAAACTGGCGCTTGCGACAGTGTGGAACGTCGCCGACAAAAATCTTTGCAAAGACCCGCAAAGGAATGGACGCCGTGCTGCCGCTCATTGCAGAACGGCGGTCGAAGGCGCGGGCGGCTGCAAGGTTGTCGGCAGCGACGCATCGGCCCGGGCAGCATGACATTCACTGGCGGCCTCGACGTTCAACGGCGACCGGTGGGGAAGCTTTCCGGGAAGCGAGGCAACAGAGCTCCCGCGACGACGAGGGAAGGAGCGCAAGCGAAGCGCCCTTCGCACCGTTCAGGCCTCGAAATCGCCGAACACATCCTGCAGCCGCGTCAGCATGCCGACCCGTTCGCTGACCTCGTCACCCAGGACGACGATGATGTTGCTGAGCATCAGGTCCATGACGGCAATAGTCGTGGCAGCACCATCCCACAGGGGGCCATGCGAGCCCGGGACCACAAGGCAGATATCCGACACCTCTGCTGCCCAGGGGCAATATTCGTCCGTGTAGAGGATGACCTTGACGCCGGCCCGGCGCGCCTCCATCGCGAGCGGCTTCGCCTTGGCGGCAAAGCGGCGCACGTCGTGCAGAAAGAGCACGCGGCCCTCCACCGAACCATCGAGCAGTTCCGAATAGGTTCCGTTCAGGCCATCGACGAATTGCACCCGCGAGCGGGTATAGGAGAGCTGGCTGGCAAAATACTGAGCGATACCGCGCACGTTCTGATAGGCGGCGACATAGACTTCGCTGGCACCGATCAGCGCGTCGATCGCCTGCTGCCATTCCGGCGAGGTCGTCAACTCGTAGACCATGCCGAGATTGTTGATCTGCTCCTGAATCAAGCCTGCAAGCAGCTTGCCCTCGCGAATGTCTTCGCGCAGCCTGTCGACCGGACCCTTCACCTGCCAGGCCGGGTTGGAGCTGCCGCGCCGCAGCTCGTGCTTCAGCTGGTCGAGGCCGTCGAAGCCCATGCGCCGGAGGTAGCGCCCGACGGTCATCGGCGACAGCTCGAGACGGCTTGCGATCGACTTTGCCGTTTCGAACGGGATCTCCGCCAGATTGCGCTCGATGTAATGGGCAATCAGCTTGTCGGATTTCGACCGCCTGAGTTCCTCGCTCTGCACGAGCTTCAGGATTCGTTGTGCCACGTCCCCTCCCCGGAGATACTTCCGCCCGCTGACAGCGCCGCGCGTCGGATATGACGCGCAAACGACGCTGCAACGCCTTTTAACTTGCGGCAGGCGGGCGGAATTGCCGATCTTTGTCGCCGCTACTGCGCCGTCTTCACCTTCGTCCAGACACGATCGAGCTGGCGCACGCCGGAGCCCAGGTCCTCGAAGATCTGCAGCCGTTGCATCGTTTCGGGCGTCGGATTGATTTCCTTGCTATTCTTGATCTGGTCGGGGGTCAATTGCCGTGCCGGTACGTTGGCGGTGCCGTTGGTCTGCTGGGAGACGTTGAGCGCGGCGACTTCCGGACGGGTGTAGAACTGCAGGAACTTAATGGCGCTATCCTTGTTCGGCGCGGTCTTCAGGACGCAGATATCCTCCTGGTACATGGTCGCGCCTTCCTCGGGGATCACGTAGCCAAGGTCTTTCTGGTTGGCAAAGACGTCGACCATCGCGCCGACGAAGAAATGACCGGCGGCGACGTCGCCGGACTGCACCATCGGCCGGGTATCGTAGGTGAAGGCAGCGACGTCAGGTTTCATCGCGATGATCGTATCGGCCGCCTGCTGCAGCTCGGCGGGGTCGGTCGAGTTGACCTTGTGGCCGTTGAGGATCAAGCCCACGGCCAGAACCTCGCGCATGTCGTCGAGCAGAGTGAACTTCAGCCCCTTTTCCTTGACGGTCGCAATCAGGTCCTTCCAGCCGACGACGTCCTTGCCCAGGACCTTGCGGTTGTAGACGATGCCGACGGTTCCGAAGGCGTAGGGCAGGCAAAACTCGCCCTTGGGGTCGCTCTTAGCCCTCAGGAACGCCGGGTCGATGTTCTTGAAACCTTCATAGGCATTGATGTCGGTTTTCTCCAGAAGGTCGAGCTTGGACATGATGTCCTGCATGTGCACCGACGGAAAGACGACGTCATAGCCGGTCGCGCCGCCCTGGATCTTCGCCAGCATCTCCTCGTTGGAGGAATAGGTGGAGAGGTTGACCTTGATCTGGGTCTCCTCCTCGAACTTCTTCAGGACCGCCGGATTGATGTATTCGCCCCAGTTGTAGATGTTGAGCTCGGCGGCATGGCCGAGGCCGGTCATGGCGATCAAGGCGGACAGCGAGAATGCGGCGGCCCGTGCGGGGCCGAAGAGTTTGGCCCTGGTCGCCCGGACGACGCGGCTTGCTTTCGTCATAGATAGTCTCCTCTGATGGTTCGTGGGGACTTGCGCCCCCAGGATCGGACCGTTCCCTGGTCCTTGCCGGCTCCGGCTTCTGCGGCCGTTGACACCGATGAGTAAATGGTATCCATATATCCAAAACGCACAAGCGTTATTTAAATAACATTTTGGGGAATGACAGATGCAGGATTCCATTGTCCGGCTGGAGGGGGCGAGCAAAGCCTTCGCCACTCCGGAAGGCGGGAGCGTGACAGCGCTTGATGCCATCGATCTTCAGGTGCGGCGCAACGAGTTCCTCACGCTTCTCGGACCATCCGGCTGCGGCAAGACCACGTTGCTGCAGGCGATCAGCGGCTTCGTCGAGCTCGACGGCGGACGCATCCTGATCGACGCGGAGGACATGACCGACAGGCCACCCTATCGCCGCCCCGTCAACACGGTCTTCCAGAACTACGCGCTCTTCCCGCACATGACGGTCGGTGAAAACACCGCCTATGCGCTTGAGGTCGCCGGCGTCGCCAAGGCCAGGCGGCGCGAGCAGGTGGCAGCCGCCCTGAAGATGGTGGGCCTTGAGGGCATGGAGGGCCGGCGCCCGCGCCAGCTTTCCGGCGGCCAGCAGCAACGGGTCGCGCTTGCGCGTGCCATCATCGCGCGTCCGAAACTGCTTTTGCTCGACGAGCCGCTTTCGGCCCTCGACAAGAACCTGCGCCAGGCCATGCAGATAGAGCTGAAGACACTGCAGCACGAGCTCGGCATCTCCTTCATCTTCGTGACGCACGACCAGCAGGAAGCGCTCACCATGTCGGATCGCGTCGCCGTTCTTTCGGGTGGGCGCATCCAGCAGCTCGATACGCCCCGCGCGATCTATGACCGCCCGGTCAACAGTTTCGTCGCGACGTTCATCGGTGCAAGCAATCTCTTCGAAGGCAGGATCGATGGCGACCGGTTGATGACCAGCGACGGTACGGAAATCCGCCATCGGCGAACGCCGTCAGCGGCATCGGGTGCAGCGACGGCGCTGATCCGGCCTGAGCAGTTCTTCCTCGCCGATGAAGCCGAGCCCTTTCCCTGTCTCCACATCGACCTGGAAGCCATCGTCTTCGTCGGCTCGACGTTCGAGCTGTTCGGCCGCACACAGGCGGGCAGAAAGATCGTCGCCGAGATCCCCGCCGGCCGTCGCAGCCTGATCGGCGACATCGAGCGGACGCGCCGCGCCCGGCTCGCCTATGACCCGGCAGCCGTACACCTCATTCACCCTTGCGCGGAGGCGTGACATGTCGATCGCCATTCGCCGCCGCGTCCAGCTCGCCGTCCTGCTCGGTCCCGTTTCCCTGTTCCTCGCCGTCTTCTTCCTCGGTCCGCTCGCCATCATGATGGTCACGAGCTTTCTGGCGCCAGGCCTCTACGGTGGCGTGGAATGGACCTTCTACCCGCACAATTTCGGCCGCATCCTCGGCTTTGCCGATCCGATGTTCGAGGATTTCGATCCCGTCTATATCGCCATCTTCATCCGCTCGGTGAAGATCGCCGCACTCACCGTTATTGCCGCTTTGCTGGTCTGCTATCCCGCGGCCTTCTGCATCGCCCGCCTGTCGGAGCGATGGAAGAATTTCTGCCTGTTCCTCATCACCCTGCCCTTCTTCACCAGCCTGATCGTGCGGCTGTTCGTCTGGGTGCTGATCCTGCGCCAGACCGGCCTCGTCAACGAGATGCTGCTGTCGACGGGACTGATCGCCCGGCCGCTGGACCTGATCTATACGGACGGCGCGATCATCCTCGGCATGGTCTATGTCTTCATCCCGTTCATGTTCATGCCTGTTTATGCCAGCGTCGAGAAGCTGGACTGGACGCTGGTGCGTGCCTCGCTCGATCTCGGCGCCGGGCCTATCCGCACATTCTGGCGCATTATCCTACCGCTGACGGCTCCCGGCATTGCCGGCGGCGCGATCATCGTCTTCATTCCGGCGCTCGGCAATTTCGTCGTCCCGGCCATTCTCGGCGGCGCCAAGGTGATGATGCTCGGCAATCTCATCGAGCAGCAGTTCCTGGCCGCCCGCAACTGGCCGTTCGGCTCGGCGCTGGCGATGATGGTCATGAGCGTGATGCTGGTGCTGCTGCTCGTCTATGTGCTCGCGTCTAGCCGCCGCGGCACCGACGCAGCACTTGCTCGCTGAGGTCCCCCATGAAGATCGCTCAATCCCTTTTCCGCGGAAGCCTGCTCGCCTACACCGCTCTCTTCTTCGCCTTCATCTACATCCCGCTGGTGGTGATCGCCGTTTATTCGTTCAACGCCAACCCGGTCAACATGATGACCTGGACCGGCTTCACCACCGAATGGTACGCCCAGGTGCTCGGCTTCAAGACGACGATCTCCGAGAATGCGCTCTATATCGAATCGACCGGCCAGCTTATTCAGGCGGTGTGGAACAGCCTCGTCATCGCCACCTCCACGACACTGATCGCCACCGTCTTCGGCACGGCCATCGCGATCGGCCTCTACCGTTTCGACTTTCTCGGTCAGCGTTTCTACCGGGTGATCATGTTCATGCCGATGCTGATGCCCGACATCGTGCTCGGCATCGCGCTTTTGATCTTCTTCGTCAATTCGGGGATCAGCCTCGGCCTGACGACGATCGTCATCGGCCAGTGCACCTTCCTGATTTCCTATGTCTTCATCGTTGTCTCAGCGCGGCTGGCCGGCATGGACAGAACACTCGAAAACGCCTCGGCCGACCTCGGCGCCGACGAATGGACGACCTTTCGACGGGTGGTGCTGCCACAGCTCCTGCCCGGCATCGTCGGCGGCGCGCTGCTCGCCTTCATCATCTCGATGGACGATCTGGTGATCACCTATTTCATCGCCGGCGTCGATGTGACGACGCTGCCGATGTTCATCTTCGCCATGCTTCGCCGCGGCATCAAGCCGGAGATCAATGCGATCGCGGTGATGATGCTGACCTTCTCCTTCGTCGTCGCCTCTCTCGGCCTCTACCTCCGCTCCCGGCAGAAATGATCATGGACAACAAACGCAAAACCGTCTCTCAAACACGCGCTCGGGACCTCGGCTTGCCATTCAAGGGCCGGACCGGCCCCCTGAACGCCATCACCGATGTCGCAGGGATCGCCGTCGGCTTCCACACAATCTCAGAAGACGTGCCGCGCCCGGGGCGCAAGCGCCCGGTCAGAACCGGGGTCACCGCCATCCTGCCACATGCTGGCTCGGCCGTGCCCATCCCGGTTTATGCGGGCGTGCATCGCTTCAACGGCAACGGCGAAATGACCGGCACTCACTGGATCGAGGATGGCGGCTTCTTCCTCGGCCCGGTGATGATCACCAACACCCATGCGGTCGGCATGACCCATCACGCCACGATCAAGTGGATGCTGGAGCGCTATGCCTCCACCTATGACAGCGACAATTTTCTCTGGATCATGCCGGTGGTCGCAGAGACCTATGACGGCGTGTTGAACGACATCAACGGCCAGCCCATCGGCGAAGCCGAGGTCCGGGCAGCACTCGACGCTGCCAGCGGCGGACCTGTTAAGGAGGGGAATTGCGGCGGCGGAACCGGCATGATCGCCTATGGGTTCAAGGGCGGCACCGGCACCGCCTCTCGGGTCGTCGAGTTTGGCGGGCGTGATTACACGATCGGCACGCTGGTGCAGGCAAACCATGGCCAGCGGGACTGGCTGACAATCTGCGGCGTACCGGTCGGCGAGCACATGCGCGATGGCACGCCGCAGAGCCAGATGCAGGAGCGCGGGTCGATCATTGTCGTGATCGCCACCGATCTGCCGATGGCCCCGCACCAGCTGCAACGCCTCGCCCGTCGCGCCTCGATCGGCATCGGCCGCAACGGCACGCCCGGCGGCAACAATTCCGGCGACATCTTCCTGGCGTTTTCGACCGCCAACCCGCAGCCGATGGCGCACCGCGCTCCGCCGCGCCTCGCGCTTGAGATCGTCAATGACGAAATGCTCGATCCCGTCTATCTGGCAACGGTCGACACCGTCGAAGAGGCGGTGGTCAACGCCATGATCGCAGCGGAAGATTCAGGCGGCACCGCGCATGACCGGTTCAAGATCGAAGCCATCAGACATGAACCACTTCTCGAGGTCATGCGGAAGTACGGGCGCTGATGCGGTTTCCCTGTGTTTCCCGCCCAGATTGCCGACCAAGGCAGCTTCGATGCCGTGCCTTTTTCGGCGCGCTTCTACCGGCTTAGGATTTGTCGGCGACGCCGCACTGACAGGCGAGGGTAACGGCTGGCTCTTGGTTCCGTTACAAGCCCTGAGCGAACCGTATGATGGCAGTGCTGACATCATCGGGCCGCTCCTGCGGCACCCAGTGCCCACAGTCGGGTAGGAAGATGGTATCCACCAGCTTTGGCACCAGTCGCGGCATCTCGGCGATGATCGCGCGCATGCCGGGAATGGCCAATCCGGTATCGCGCTCCCCCATCAGATATACTGCCGGAACGTCGACGAGCTTTCCCTTCAGGCAGGATTGCAGTGCCCAATTCCGATCAAGATTGCGGTAGTAGTTCAGCCCTCCGGAAAAGCCGCTTTGCCGGAAAGCGTGCACGAAATTCTCGAACTCTGCATCGCCGATCCAGTCCGGAAGCTTTGCGGGGACAGGAAGGCTGGCCAGCAGACCGTCGCGTTTCGACACCATGCCGAAGGGATTTGGCGTCCTGTCGTCGTCGCGCGGTCCGGCCTCGCCGGACGCGGCAAACATCAGTTTGCGCAGCGTCAACGCCACATCCCGCTCGAACTCGGCTTCGGCGACACCTGGCTCTTGAAAATAGAGCGCATAGAACAGTGCATCCGCGGTTTTCGGGAAAATCTGCGTCGGTGGAGCTGGCGGTTGCGACATCATCGGCACGCCGATGGCCACGACGCCGGTGAAGCGGTCAGGTCGCAGCAGCACCGCCTGCCAGGCGACGCTCGCGCCCCAGTCATTGCCGACAATGATCGCGTTCTCGACGCCGAGCGTATCGAGCAGCCCGACCATGTCGCCGGCGAGATGGAAGAGCGTGTATTGATCGACCTCGTCAGGGCGGCTGCTCTTGCCATAGCCGCGCATATCCGGCGCGATCGCACGAAACCCGGCGGCCGCCAGGGCCGCAACCTGATGTCGCCATGCATAAGCGGTTTCTGGAAAGCCATGGCACAACAAGACCGCCGGCCCTTCGCCCGCCTCCAGGAAGTTCAAACGAATTCCATTCGCGTCTACGAGGCGCTCCTGCATTCTCTTCTCCAAACAGTTCCGCTTTCGGGCTTCGAACGAAACGATATCGCTACAGAAATCAAAAACCGTGCCCTTGTCCGCTTCATTCCTATGCGCAACACAATATGTTACGAACATCGACAGGTCAATAATTCATAACAAATTAAGTTACACATAGGAGTGGTCGATGCCACAGGACAACCGCCTTTCAAGAATGCTGCATGTGCTCGTTCACATGCATCTGCTCGGCGGCACCGAAACGTCGCAGACGATCGGCTTGATGCTCTCCACCAACCCGGTGGTGGTCCGTCGCACGATGGCGGCACTCAAACGGCATGGTATCGTCGGCTCGGAAGGCGGGCCTGGTGGCGGCTGGCTGCTGACCCGCGGCGCGGAAGAAATATCCGTTCTCGATGTCCACAAGGCGCTCAACGACAAATCCGTCTTTTCGCTGGGGCTGGCCGCCGATCATGCAGGATGCCCCGTTGAGCGGGCCGTCAACGCGCATCTGTCAAAGGCGTTCTTGGCGGCGGAAACGGTGCTCAACGACGAGTTTGGCAAGCTGACTTTGGCGCAGATTGCCCGGGAATTTACAGCAGCGCGCTAAGCGCGCCCGAGGAACCTTGGGGCCCAGAGCGTTTCGGATTTAGACGGGACCGCACAAACGCTCTATCGCTTTGTCTTTACGCATTTCCTGACGGAAAACCGCTTCGCACTTTTCCTGGAAATGCTTTAGTCGAGCTCGGCGATGAAGCCCGGTGTCGGCAGCGCCCGATCGCGAGCGCCCCATGTTTCGATCGTGGCCGTCAGCGGCAGTTGGTTGGCGCGATAAGCCACATAGAGGATACCGGCCCCGCCAACCTTCGGAACCTGGCGAAACCATCTGGTGTAGTCGAGCGGAGCACCGCTTGCCCATCGCCATGGGCGAGAAGCATCGTCTTTGACAAGGCTCAGCCAGGGGCCGACGCGCCGGTGCTCGCCACCCTCGAAAGCACCGTCGAAGAAATGTCCGTCTCCATTGACGAGAGACGCGACGAAAGCGTTCTCCTCGGCAGAGCCGATTGTCGCGAGATAGCCGCCGCAGCGGACGGCCGTGTTGCTTGCATCCTCCCAGGCGACATGTTCGGCCGCTGTAGGCGGCAGCATAGAGATGGCCGTCGAAACGGCCATAGGTCAGGGCGAGCGGGGAGAGACAGCGCACCATTTCCACCACCCGCGCATCCTCCAGGCCATCGAGGTCGGCCGCGTCATATCGGCGGGCTGTCGCAAGCGAGAGGATCTCCTGCTTTGGCGCCGTCGTCGCCAAACCAAGTGCTGCGGCCGTTTCCTGATTGACGAAACCGGTCTGCACGAGGCCGCGGGCGCGCTGGAACGATGTGATGGCGAGGCGGGTCTGGCTGCCGAAATTGCCAGCGACCGTTCCCGTGTCGAAACCGGCGCCGATCAACGACGTCTAGACCGCCGCCCTGGCCGGCCGGTCGGCGAATTCACGCTGCTCCTGCGCCATGGCTGCCAAGGGCGACCGCAGTTCTTCGCTTGCGGCATCATCGACGCCGACCTTGCGCGAGAAGCGCGCAAGCGCTTCGGCGAGGCCGCGGCCGTGGCAAAAAGGGGCATGTCGCACGTCCACTTAGCGCGTCACGAGCCTATCCCGCCTGCCTGAACTTGCGGCGATTGCGACCGAGAGCGATCGACTCCGCCGCCTCGATGATCGAGTCCGTATCGATGCCGAAATGCGCATAGAGGTCGGCGATCGTGCCCGTCTGCCCGAAATGCTCGACGCCGAGTGAGACGGTTCGGTGGCCATGCACCGATCCAAACCAGCCGAGCGTGGCGGGATGACCATCCGTCACGGTAATGATCTCGCAGCTATCGGATAGCGGCGCCAGCAGCGCCTCGATGTGACTTTCGGCGCTGTGGTGGCCATGACGACGGGCACGCTGTGCCGCAGTCCAGCCGGCGTTGAGCCGGTCGGCGGACGTCACCGCCAGCACAGCGACATCGCGGTGACGTTCCGCAAGTCGCCCCGCCGCCATCAGCACCTCGGGGGCGACGCAACCTTGATAGGCCAGCACCAGCTGGGTGTTCGGTCGCGGCTCGCGCAGCCAGTAGGCACCGTCGATCACGCCCTGGCGGAAGGCCGCATCCTCGCGGCGCTGCATCTGTTCGAGCGGACGGGTCGTCAGCCGGAGATAGACGGAACCGCCAGTCGTATCGCGAAGCCACGTCCGTTCGTCGTGCACGGCATCGCCATCGCGCTGCATATAGTCGAAGGACCAATCCATGATCACCGAGAGTTCGTCGAGATAGGCAGGCTCAAAACTGGCAAGCCCATCCTGGCTCATGCCGATCAGCTGCGAGCCGATCGATTGGTGAGCGCCGCCTTCCGGCGCCAGTGTGACGCCTGACGGCGTGCCGACGATCATGAACCGTGCATCCTGGTAGCAGGCGTAGTTCAACGCATCGAGCCCGCGCGCCACGAACGGATCGTAGACGGTGCCGATCGGAAGCAGGCGTTCACCGAACACCGAATGGGAAAGGCCGGCAGCCCCCAGAAGCAGGAAGAGGTTCATCTCGGCAATCCCGAGCTCGATATGCTGACCGCCAGGGCCGAAGGCCCATTTCTGCGCCGAGGGAACCTTCTCGTCGCGGAACGTGTCGGCCTGCATGTCGCGGGCGAAAAGGCCACGCCGGTTGACCCAGGGGCCGAGATTTGTCGAGACTGTCACGTCAGGCGCCATCGTCACGATGCGGGCGGCAAGCGCATCGTCGCGCTGCGCCAGGGCATCGAGGATCTTGCCGAACCCCGCCTGGGTGGAAAGTTCGCGGTCATCGAGCAAAACCGGCCCGGCCGATTGCACCGGTTCAGACTTGAACCGCCGGGTACCCTGGGCAAAGAACGACACGCTCTTCAAAAAGGTCTTCGCAGCTCCGGCATCGGCGACTGCCGCAAACTCCTCCCATTCCGCGCCGACCCTGACGCCGATCTTCTGCTGGAAGTCCTGCATCTGTGCCTTGGTCATCAGGCCGGCATGGTTGTCCTTGTGCCCCGCCAGCGGCGTTCCCCAGCCCTTGATCGTATAGGCAAGGAAGACCGTCGGACGGTCATGGTCGATACTGGCAAAGGTCTCAGCAAGCGTCTGGATGCAATGGCCGCCGAGATTGCTCATCAGCTCGGAAAGCTCGTCATCGCTGCGCGAAGCCAAAAGCTTGCTGACATTCCCCTGATCGCCGATCTCGTCCTGCAGCCGCTTGCGCCAGGCGCCGCCGCCCTGGAAGGTCAAGGCCGAATAGAGCTGGTTGGGGCAACGGTCGATCCAGGCGCGCAGCGTCTCGCCACCGGGTTCCTTGAACGCCGATTGCTGCAAGGCGCCATATTTGACGACCTTCACGTCCCAGCCGAAAGCGGTGAAGATGGCCTCGATCCGCTGCCACAGACCTTCGCGAACGACACCATCGAGGCTCTGACGGTTGTAATCGATCACCCACCAGGTGTTGCGCAGATCGTGCTTCCAGCCCTCCTGCAGGCACTCATAGATATTGCCTTCGTCAAGCTCGGCATCGCCGACGAGCGCGATCATGCGACCGTCGCTGCGCTTTTGCGCCCAGGGCTTCGAGGCGATGTAATCCTGGATGATCGAGGCGAAGGCGGTGATACCGACACCCAGACCGACAGAGCCGGTCGAAAAATCGACGTCGTCGATATCCTTGGTGCGGCTGGGGTAGGATTGCGCGCCGCCGAAGCCGCGGAAATTCTGCAGCTTCTCGCGCGTCTGGTTGCCCATCAGGTACTGAATGGCGTGGAAGACAGGCGCGGCATGCGGCTTGACGGCAACGCGATCCTCCGGCCGAAGGATGTGGAAGTACAGCGCCGTCATGATCGAGGTGATCGAGGCGGACGACGCCTGGTGCCCGCCGACTTTCACCTCGCCTTTTTCCCGGATGTGATTGGCGTTGTGGATCATCCAGCATGCGTGCCAGAGGACCTGTCGCTCAAGATCCTTCAGGCATTTCAGCGTGGCGGTCGAAAGAATCTGCTCTTCCATGTCGGCTCCTCCCAGAACCCGGAAACGCTACACCCAGCGACGCGAAATATCCGATCTATCTTTGTTGGAATTTTTGCCGATACCGGCAATACTGACCGCCGAAACGCCATTTTAGGAAATTTCATGCCGAAGAAGACGCCAAGCTTTGACGCCGCGACCATCCGTATTCTCGATCTCTTGCAGCAGAACGCCGAGATCAGCACGGCCGAGCTCGCCGATGCAACCGGACTGTCCGCCTCTCCCTGTTGGCGGCGGGTCAACGAACTCAAGGAGAGTGGGGTCATCAAGGGCTCGGTCGCGCTCGTCGACGCCTTCGCCCTTGGCCTTGCGGTCAACGTGTTCGTGCACGTCTCGCTCAAGCAGCAGGACCGCGCCTCACTC
The DNA here is from genome assembly GCF_017488845.2 of Ensifer canadensis. Classification (NCBI taxonomy): domain Bacteria; kingdom Pseudomonadati; phylum Pseudomonadota; class Alphaproteobacteria; order Hyphomicrobiales; family Rhizobiaceae; genus Ensifer; species Ensifer canadensis. The sequence continues at coordinate 400,204 of NZ_CP083371.1, read as the reverse complement.
GATGTCTTCAGCACTGCCATCAAGACCAAGCCGGAGATCGTCGAATGTTACCTGATGACGGGCGAGTCGGATTACATGCTGCGCGTCGTCGTCGAGGATCTGATGAAATATCAGGCGCTCGTCGTCGACTTTCTGACGACAATCCCTGGCGTCTCTAGCATCCGATCGAGCTTCGCGCTCAGCCAGATCAAATATACGACCGCGTTGCCGACAGAGCACCTGCGCAACGCCTGAACATGTTTTGTCGGGCTATTCCTGAGTTTTGAGGTAGCTTAACACGGCATCGGCGATCAGCCCCTTGTGCCGTTGCATCGTCTCCGGCTCGCAAAGGTCACGGCGGAAGATCGTGCCGAACGTGTAGCGGTTCGAGACACGGAAGAAGCAGAACGCGCTGATCAACATATGCACGTCGATCGGATCTGCCTTGCGCTGGAACACACCTTCGGCAACACCGCGTTCCAGAATGCCGGCAATGGTTTCAATAACCGAGACGTTGAGATCGCGGATCGCTTCCGAGCGCATCATATGGGCGGCGTGATGGATGTTTTCGATGCTGACCAGCCGCACGAATTCCGGGTTGGCCTGATCGTGGTCGAAGGTGGTTGAAATCAGGGTGCGCAACGCAGCCTCGGGCGCGAGGCTCGACAGTTGCAGATCGGCCTCCAGCGTCCGGATCTTGCGGTAGGACCGCTCGAGTACGGAGAGATAGAGCCCCTCCTTGCTTTCGAAATAGTAGTAGATCATCCGCTTGGAGGTTCGGGTCTTTTCGGCGATCGCGTCGACTCGGGCGCCTGCGAGACCATGGGTCGCGAACTCGTCCGTCGCGACGATGAGGATGTCCTCCTTCGTGCGCTGTGGATCGTTCTTGCGTCCGTTCTCTGCTCGCGCCGCCATGCCCAATTACTTCCTCACCCTTGATTTTCAACGAGAAACGGCCGTGGCCGTCACGCATTGACCGCGGCTCCACTCCGCGTCCTGCCCAAAGTCTTATTGGGCTTGCCGGTTTCTTTCAAGACATGCCGCTTGACATTCGAACTAGTTAGTACATTTTGAAACGGCATCCTGGTCGCTTGGAGGAGAGATCGGCATGCCAGCCTTGCGCGCCTGGATGTCCTGATCGATGACGGATGTCACAGACCGCAAGTCGCGGTTGATCGCCTGGGAGGAGCGAAATGGTGAGGATAATCGAATTCTGCTTCCTGATGCTGAAGGTCGCCATCGCGCTTCTACTTGCGGGCATGGTGGTGCTGGTCTTCGGAAATGTCGTGCTGCGTTACGCCTTCAACACGGGCATCACCTATTCCGAAGAACTGTCGCGCATCTTCTTCATCTGGCTGACCTTTCTCGGCGCCGTCATTGCCATGCGGGAACATGCCCATCTCGGCGTCGACTCGCTGCTGCGCCGCTTGCCGCCGCTCGGCGCGAAGGTCGCCATTCTCTGCGGTCACGCACTGATGCTGGGCGCAACATGGCTGATGATCAGCGGCAGCTGGACGCAGACACTGATCAATCTGCATGTCGCAGCACCGGCCACCGGCATTTCCATGGGCTTCTTCTACGGCGCCGGCCTCGCCTTCGGCATTCCCGCCTTTCTGATCATCCTCTGGGACGCGTTCTGCGTGCTCACGGGTCGCATCGATGTGGCCACGGCCGAGTTCGTGCGTGACAGCGAGGATCAGGCCGTCCTCGACGACCACCCGACGCCTTCGCTCGCCCAACCCATCGCAAAGCCCTGAGGAGACGACGATGACCGTTACCATTTTCCTCGGCGCTCTGCTTGGTCCGATGGCCCTTGGTGTGCCGATTGCCTTCGCCCTGATCATCAGCGGTGTCGCGCTGATGATGTATCTCGGCCTCTACGACGCCCAGATCGTCGCCCAGAACGTGCTGAACGGCGCCGACAGTTTCCCGCTCATGGCCGTGCCCTTCTTCATGCTCGCCGGCGAGGTGATGAACACCGGCGGCCTGTCGCGGCGCATCGTCGATCTTGCCATGGCCTTGGTCGGCCATATCCGCGGCGGGCTCGGCTTCGTCGCCATCTTTGCCGCCTGCATCATGGCGAGCCTTTCCGGCTCGGCCGTTGCCGATGCGGCAGCGCTCGGCGCACTTCTGTTGCCGATGATGCTGAAATCCGGCCACGATCCGGCCCGCGCCGGAGGCCTGCTCGCCTCCGCGTCGATCATCGGCCCGATCATTCCGCCGTCGATCGGCTTCATCCTCTACGGCGTCGTCGGCGGTGTCTCGATCACCAAGCTTTTCCTGGCCGGCATTTTCCCCGGCCTGATGATTGCAGCCGCCCTCTGCGTGACCTGGTTGATCGTGTCGCGCAAGGAGCAGCATCAACTGCCGCCGCGCCAGAGCGGCGCCGTCAGGATGAAGACCTTCATCGACAGCCTCTGGGCGCTGTTCCTGCCTGTTATCATCATCGTCGGCTTGAAGTTCGGCGTGTTCACCCCGACGGAGGCCGGCGTCGTCGCCGCCGTCTATTCGCTGTTCGTGTCGATGGTGATCTATCGCGAGCTGCCGCCGGCCAAGCTGTTCCAGGTCTTCGTGGCTGCGGCGAAGATCACCTCCATCGTCATGTTCCTCGTTGCCTGCTCGGCCGTTTCGGCTTGGCTGATCACGGTTGCCGACGTGCCCGGCGACCTCGCCGCCCTGGTCGAGCCGCTGATGGACAACCAGACGCTCCTGCTCCTAGCGATCATGGTGCTCGTCGTCGTGGTCGGCACCGCCATGGACATGACCCCGACCATCCTGATCATGACGCCGGTGCTGATGCCGATCATCAAGCAGGCGGGCATCGATCCGGTCTATTTCGGCGTGCTGTTCATCATCAACAACTCGATCGGCCTGATCACACCGCCGGTGGGCACGGTGCTCAACGTCATCTGCGGCGTTTCCAAGCTGAAGATGGAAGACCTCATGAGGGGGGTCATGCCGTTCCTGATCGCCGAGCTGATCGTCCTGTTCCTGCTCGTCTTGTTCCCGCAACTGGTGACCGCGCCGGTTTCCTGGTTTGCGCGATAGGCACAAAAAACACATGCAAAGTTCAACCGGCCGGAGGGAGAACCCGGCCAAGTATGGGAGGAAAACATGTTCAACAGACTGATGAAAATCGCGCTCGGGCTCGCCGTGCCGGTAGCGCTGATCGCAGCGAGCCCGGCGCTGGCCGAGATCCGTGAGCACCAGCTCAAGTTCGCCGCCGCCAACAACAAGGGCCATCCTCAGGTGATGGGCATGGAGAAGTTCGCCGAACTGGTGAAGGACAAGAGCGGCGGCAAGATCGAGGTCAAGCTGTTTCCGGGCGGCGTGCTCGGCGGCGACGTGCAGACCGTATCGGCGCTGCAGGGCGGCGTGATCGAAATGACGGTTCTGAACGCCGGCATCCTGGCAAGCAACGTCAAGCAGTTCGGCGCCGTCGATCTGCCCTTCCTGTTCAACAATGGCGAAGAGGCCGACAAGGTGATGGACGGCCCCTTCGGCACCGGCCTTGCCGATCTTTTGCCGGACACCGGGCTCGTTGGGCTGGGCTATTGGGAGCTCGGTTTCCGCAATCTCACCAACAATCGTCACCCGGTCACCAAGATCGAGGACATCAAGGGCCTGAAGATCCGCACGATCCAGTCGCCGATCCCGATCGAGCTGTTCAACAATCTCGGCGCCAATGCCGTGCCGCTGCCCTATACCGAGCTCTATACCGCGCTCGAGACCGGGACGGTCGACGGCCAGGAAAATCCGGCCGCAAACATTCTCAACGCCAAGTTCTATGAGGTGCAGAAGTACATGACGGTGACCCGTCACCAGTACAATCCGCAGATCGTGCTGATCAGCAAGAAATTCTGGGACGGTCTCAACGACGAGGAGAAGGTAGTGTTGCAGACCTCGGCCACCGAGGCCCGCGACTATCAGCGCCAGGTCTCGCGCGAGTTCGACGCCAAAGCGATCGCCGACATCAAGGCGACCGGCATGGAAGTCAGTGAGCTTTCGCCGGAGGAAACCCAGAAGCTGCGCGACGCAGTCAAGCCGATGATCGAGAAGTTCAGCGCCGAAATCGGTCCCGACACTGTCGCAGCCCTGTTCAAGGAGCTTCAGACGCTTCGCGGCCAGTAAGCCTGCCGCCGGCCCGCTTTTATGCGGGTCGGCAACCAACCGATTGATGAAAGCCGTCGAGATGACTGAGACCCTTCTGAAACCGTTGAAAGCCGGATTGATCGGCGCCGGCATTCAAGCCTCGCTCACACCGGCCATGCATATGCGCGAAGGTGCGGCACAGGGCCTTACCTATGAGTACGAGCTGATCGACCTGACGCAGCGCGGCGCGAGCCCGGACGACCTGCCGCAGTTGCTGCGGGAGGCCGAACAGCGGGGCCTTTGCGGATTGAACATCACGCACCCGTGCAAGCAACTGGTCATTCCCTTTCTCGACGAGCTGTCCGACGAGGCCCGAGATCTCGGTGCTGTGAACACCGTCGTGCTCAAGGCGGGTCGCCGCATCGGCCACAACACCGACTGGTGGGGATTTGCCGAAGGCTTTCGCCGCGGTCTGCCCGGAGTAGCGCTGTCGCACGCGGTGCAACTCGGCGCCGGCGGCGCCGGCGTTGCGACAGCCTACGCGATCCTATCGATGGGGCTAACTTCACTGACGGTGTTCGACCGGGAGATCGAGCGCGCAGAAGCACTGGTATCCAGCATGTCGCCGCTGTTTCCACAAGCACACATTGTTGCCGGCACCGACCTTCCATCCGCTATGAGAGCAGCGGACGGTTTGCTCCATGCTACGCCAACCGGGATGGCGAAATATCCCGGCCTGCCACTTCCAGCCGAACTGCTCGAACCACATCATTGGGTGGCGGAAGTCGTCTATTTCCCGCTGGAAACCGAACTGCTGACTGAGGCCAGGCGGCGCGGCTGCAAGACGCTCGACGGCGGCGGCATGGCGGTGTTTCAGGCGGTCGGCGCCTTTCGTCTGTTTACCGGGCGCGAGCCGGATGCGGCCCGCATGCTTGCCCATTTCTGGGCCCTGACCGCCTGACGACAGGGCATCGAAGGAGACACGCATGAAAACCTCGATCGCGACCGTCTCTCTGAGCGGCGACCTGCGCAGCAAGCTGGAGGCGATAGCAAAGGCCGGCTTCGATGGCGTCGAGATCTTCGAGAACGATTTTCTGGTTTTCGATGAAAGTCCGCGCCAGGTCGGCCAGATGGTGCGCGACCATGGCCTGGAGATTTCTCTGTTCCAGCCGTTCCGCGATTTCGAGGGCATGCCGGAGCCGCTCAGAAGCAGGACGTTCGACCGTGCGGAACGCAAATTCGACCTGATGCAGGAGATGGGAACCGACCTGGTGCTCGTCTGCTCCAATGTCTCTCCCGCCGCACTCGGCGGTCTTGACCGGGCTGCCGCCGATTTTCGCGAACTGGGGGAAAGGGCGGCCAGGCGGGACTTGCGGGTCGGATACGAAGCGCTCGCCTGGGGACGCCACATCAACGACCACCGCGATGCCTGGGAGGTGGTGCGCCGGGCCGACCATGCCAATGTCGGCCTCATTCTCGATAGTTTTCACACGCTGGCGCGCAAGATCGACGTCAACTCCATCCGCTCCATACCCAAGGAGAAGATCTTCATCATCCAGCTGGCGGACGCGCCGCTGATCGATATGGACCTGCTCTATTGGAGCCGGCATTTCCGCAACATGCCGGGTGAAGGCGACCTGCCCGTTCTCGAGTTCATGCGGGCGGTGGCCGCCACCGGCTATGACGGCTATCTGTCGCTCGAGATCTTCAACGATCAGTTTCGCGGCGGCTCGGCGACGGCGATCTCGGTCGACGGCCAGCGTTCGCTGCTCTATCTCGGCGACCAAGTGCGGCGGACTGAGCCCGACATTGCCCTCCCCGTTCCCGAAATGCCGCCTCGATCAGGCGTCGAGGGCATTGCCTTCATCGAATTCACCATCGACGAAAGCGAAGCACCGCAATTCGAGGCGCTGATCCGCACACTCGGCTTCCGCAGGGCCGCTCGTCACAAGACGAAAAGCGTCACCGTCTTTCAGCAGGGCGATATCAGGCTGGTGATCAACACGGAAAGCCGCGGCTTTGCCAACTCTTCTTACCTGGTTCACGGCACTTCGGCCTATGCGATGGGCCTGCTCGTCGACGATGCCCGGGCCACGCACCGGCGGGCGCTGGCGCTCGGCGCCGAGACCTTCGCCCAGCCGGTGGACGAGGGCGAGATCGAGATGCCAGCCGTTCACGGGGTCGGCGGCGGCATCGTCTACTTCCTCGATCGCCACAGTGACCTCGGCAGCATATGGGACGTCGAGTTCGATCCGGTCGACGACCTCAGCGCGACCTCGGCCGGGTTGTCATCGATCGACCACATCGCCCAGACGATGCACTACGACGAACTGCTGACGTGGCTGCTCTTCTATACCTCGCTGCTGGAAGCCCATAAGACCCCGCTTGTCGACATCATCGACCCCTCGGGCATCGTGCGCAGCCAGGTGGTAGAGAACGCCGCCGGATCCCTGCGCATCACAATGAATGGCGCCGAGAACCGCAACACGCTTGCCGGTCGTTTCATCGCCGATACGTTCGGCTCCGGCATCCAGCATCTGGCCTTCAAGACAGACGATATCTTCAGGACTGCAGACGTGCTTGCGGCGGGCGGCTTTGTCTCGCTGGCGATCTCGCCCAATTATTACGACGACCTCGAAGCCCGCTTCGGGCTCGATCCGCATTTCACCGAGCGGCTGAAGGCGCACAACATCCTCTACGACAAGGACGAGCGCGGCGAGTATTTCCAACTCTACAGCCCGACCTTCTCTGGCGGGTTCTTCTTCGAGATCGTCGAGCGGCGCGGATACCGCGGCTATGGCGCGGCAAACGCGATCTTCCGGATCGCAGCACTTCGCAAGTTTCTGGAGCCGGCCGACATGCCGCGCGCATAAGCGTCAGGCATGCGCCGGGCGTGCGCGCCGCGGGATGCGTCGCACCCTAGGGATGCGTTCGCAGCGTTCGCACCCTGGGGATTGACAATCCCGGCAGATCGCGGCGCCGCCTCGTCGATCTTCGGCATCAAACGCCACATGCTGCCAGGCGGCGCTCACGGTTTGCGCATCGCGCTACCTTGCGTCGAAAGCCGACGTAACAGTTACAGAAAGGCGATTTACTCTTCAAAGGCAGAGCTTTCCTGACTAGTGTGCGGTTGAGCAGACCACGTGGGACTGAACCTGGCCTTGTTGCTGAAAGGACGTGACATGACCGTGCCGAAAGTCGCCTTCTCTGTCTTTTCCTTCCTTCTGGCAATCACATTCAGTTTGTCGCCCGCTCACGCGCAGCAGGCGCCGGCCGTGGTCGTGGCGCCCGCCAGGATCGTCGACCTGCGTGAAAGCGTCGATCTGACGGGCCGCGTCGTCGCGACCCAGAAGGTCGACATCCGCGCACGCGTCGCCGGTTTCCTGGAGGCGGTCGATTTCAAGGAAGGGCAGACGGTAACGGCCGGGACCATGCTCTATCAGGTCGAGGACGGCGCCTATCGGGCGGCGGTACAGGAAATAGAGGGTTCGATCCAGGCGGCCGAGGCCCAGCGCGATCTTGCCGTGCTCGAACGAGACCGTGCCAAGCAGCTGATCACAAGCAATACGATCTCCCAGGCCAAGGTCGATACCGCTAACGCCGAAGTCAAGAAGGCGGAGGCGGAACTCGTACGGCTCAAGGGCAGCAAGCAGAGCGCCGACCTCAACCTCTCCTATACCAGGATTACCGCCCCCTTCGACGGCGTGCTGGGCCTGACGACCGCCGATGTCGGCGCACTGGTCGGCCCGGATACCGGGCCGCTTGTCACGTTGACGCGGCTCGATCCGATCTATGTCGTCTTTCCGGTGTCCACCTCGCTGCTCCTGACCTACCGGGAGCGGGTGCAGAAGGGCGAGATGCCCGGCGGCGCCAATGTCGCGCTGACCTTGCCCAACGGTACCGAATATCCGCTGAAAGGCACCATCGACTTCATCGCCAGCAACGTCGCGCAAGGAACCGACACCGTGACAGTGCGCGCGCAGTTCGACAACCCGAACTCCCTGCTGCTCGACGGCACCCTCGTGCGCGTTATCCTTGAGCAGTCCGACAAGCAGGACGTTCTGGCGGTACCTGAGCAGGCGGTCCAGCGCGACCAGCAGGGCGCCTTCGTCATGGTGGTCGATGCTGCCTCCAAGGTCGAGCTGCGCCGCATCGACGTTTCGCGCTCCGCTCGCGGCCTTTCCGTGGTGAGCAAGGGGCTCAAGGAAGGCGAAAACGTCATCACCGAAGGTGTCGGCAAGGTCAGACCGGGCATCGTCGTTGACGCAGCGGCGGCGACGGGTGGCTGAGCATGATCTCCGAAATCTTCATCGATCGCCCGCGTTTTGCTGCCGTCATCTCGATCGTCCTCACGCTGGCGGGCCTGATCGCGCTCACCCGGCTGCCGATCGCGCAGTTTCCCGACATCGTGCCGCCACAGGTGAGCGTCACCGCAAGCTACCCCGGCGCCGGCGCCGAGGTGGTCGAAACAACAGTCGCCCAGCCGATCGAGAGCAAGATCGTCGGCGTCGACGACATGCTCTACATGAAGTCGACGAGCGGCGCTGACGGTTCCTACACGCTCACCGTCACATTTGCCGTCGGCACGGACCCCGATATCGCCACCGTCAACGTGCAGAACCGCGTGTCGCTTGCCGAGGCCGGGCTACCGGCGGAGGTCAAGCAGACCGGCGTCAGCGTGCGCAAGAAATCATCTGCCCTGATGCAGGTGATCACCATCTACGGCAAGGACGACAGTTTCGATTCGCTGTTTCTGTCCAACTACGCCACGATCAACCTGATGGACACGGTCAAGCGGGTTCCGGGCGTCGGGGATGCCTCGCTGTTCGGCGCCAAAGACTATGCCATGCGCATCGTGCTGGACATCGACCGCCTGACCAATCTCAGTCTGACGCCGACCGATGTGATCAACGCGCTGAAGGCGCAGAACGTCCAGGCGGCAATCGGCCGGATCGGCGCGCAGCCGATGACCGACGATCCGCTGTTTCAGCTCAACCTGCAGACCCAGGGACGTCTGACCGACCCCGCCCAGTTCGAGAACGTGGTCCTGAGGGCCGAGCCGGACGGGTCCTTCGTGCGCATCCGCGATATTGCCAAAGTCGAACTGGGTGCCGCGAGCTCCGATTCGAGCGCCCGCTTCAACGGCAAGCCGGTTGCGATGATCGGCACCTACCAGGCACCGGGAGCCAATGCGCTTGCGGCCGCCGAAGGCGTCAAGCAGGCGATGGAGCGCCTTTCCCAGTCGTTTCCTGACGGACTGACCTATTCCGTCTCCTACGATACGACCCAGTTCGTCGAGGCGAGCGTCGAGAATGTTGTACATACGCTGCTGGAAGCGTTCGTACTCGTCATCATTGTCGTCTTCCTGTTCCTCGGCAATGTCAGGGCGACATTGATCCCGCTCGTCGCCGTGCCCGTCGCGCTGATCGGCACCTTCGCGATCATCCTTGCCATGGGCTTTTCGCTCAACACGGTCTCGCTGTTGGCGATGGTTCTGGCGATCGGCATCGTCGTCGACGACGCGATCGTGGTGGTCGAGAACATCGAGCGCGTGATGGAGGAGAACCCAGGCATGCAGGCGCCCGAGGCGGCGCGTCTCGCCATGGGCGAGATCACCGGGGCGATCGTCGCCATCACGCTCGTCTTGCTGTCGGTATTCGTTCCCGTCGCATTCATTCCGGGATTGAGCGGGCAACTGTTCCAGCAGTTTGCCGTGGCCGTATCCGTGTCGATGGTGATCTCCGCCATCAATGCGCTGACCTTGAGCCCTGCACTTTGCTCCATCCTGCTGAAGCCGCATCACGGGCCGAAGCGCGGCGTCCTCGGCTGGCTCTCGCGGCGGATCGATAACGGTCGCGATGGCTATGTCCATGTCGCCGGGCATATCGCCCGTCGGGCGATCCTCGGCATCCTGCTCCTGGCCGTCGCAATCGGCGCCAGCGGCTGGCTTTTCCGTGTCGTGCCGACCGGCTTCCTGCCAAGCGAAGACCAGGGCGCCTACTTCACCGAAATAAGGCTGCCGGAGGGCGCGTCCTACAACCGCACGGATGCGGTTGTGCGCGACGTCGAAAAGATGCTCGGCGGCATCGATGGTGTCGCCGATGTCATTACGGTTACCGGCTACAGCTTCCTCGATGGCCTGGCCAAATCGAACAGCGCCTTTGCCATCGTCACGATGAAGCCGTTCGCCGAGCGGACCAGCGCGGCCAGCTCAGTCGATGCGGCGATCGCAACAACCATGGCCAAAGGCACGGCCGTCCGCGGCGCGCAGATCTTCGCGTTCAACCTGCCGCCGATCATGGGCCTCGGCACGGGGTCGGGCTTCGAATACCAGCTGCTCGACCTGCAGGGCCGCCCGCCCGCAGAGCTCGCTGCAACCGCCGGCGGCCTGATCGTCGCCGCCAATCAAAATCCGCTGCTTGGCCCCACCTTCACCACCTATTCCGCAAGCTCGCCGCAGCTCTATCTCGATCTCGATCGGGATCGCCTGCAGGCGCTCGGCGTATCCGTGAGCGACCTTTTCAACACCCTGCAGGGAACGCTCGGGTCCTATTACGTCAACGACTTCAACCTCTTCGGACGAAGCTGGAAGGTCAATCTGCAGGCGGCCGAAGCCGACCGCAGTTCGGTCGACGACATCTCGCGTCTGCACGTCCGCAACGCGTCCGGTGGCATGGTCCCGGTCGCCTCGGTCGCGCGCGTCGAATACGTCATCGGCCCGCAGTCGATCGTGCGGTACAACAACTATCGCTCGATCACGCTCAATGGGCAGCCCGCCCCTGGCGTATCGTCTGGCGAGGCGCTCGCCGCGATGGAAGCCCTGTCGGCAACGACCCTGCCAGCGGGCTACAGCTACGAGTGGACCGGCACAGCCTTGCAGGAGCTTGAAGCGGCGGGACAGACGACGGCTATCCTCGCGCTTGCGGTGCTGTTTGCCTATCTGTTCCTCGTCGCGCTCTACGAAAGCTGGACGATCCCGGTCCCTGTGTTGCTGTCGGTGGCCGTTGGCGTCGCGGGCGCCCTGGTCTCGGTTCTCGTGGCGGGCCTGTCGTTCGACATCTACGCCCAGATCGGCCTCGTCGTGCTGATCGCACTCGCCTCCAAGAACGCGATCCTGATCGTCGAATTCGCCAAATTCCATCGCGAGAAGGGTGCTGGCATCGTCGAGGCCGCGGTCGAAGGCGCACGCGCCCGCTTCCGCGCGGTGATGATGACGAGCTTCGCCTTCATCGTCGGCCTCGTCCCTCTGGTCACGGCGCAAGGGGCAGGCATGCTGAGCCGGCGGGCCGTCGGCACGGGGGTCGCGGGTGGCATGCTTGCGGCCTCGCTGATCGGGATCTTCATCATCCCTGCCCTCTATGTCGTGTTTCAATCGTTGCGCGAGCGCGGCCATCGGCTTGCCGGTCTTTCGACCACAGGCGGGGTGCACGCACCGGCAACGACGAGCGATACCGAGGCCAAGCATGTTTCCGCGGAGGACGGCGAACAAGCGCGCCCGGCCACAATCGAGCAAGGCAGTCCCTAGAGCGTTTCCGGTTTAAGCGGAGTCGTAGAAACGCTATATCTCTTTGTTTTTACGCATTTCCTGACGGAAAACCGCTTCGCACTTTTCCTGGAAATGCTCTAGAGGGAGGGCCGGTTCAGCAACAGGCTGAGATAAAGGCGCCTGCACGCGGCCGCGGATGACACGGCGGTCGTCAATCCCCCCCCCGGTGCACCGTACAACTGCTTGACAGCCTGCGCGAAACAGCGGAAAAATATCACCATGGGGTCGCGATCACCCCACGAGGCGACAGCCGAAGTATCGCGTCCATTCAACCGCTCAGACGGAGGACGCGTTATGCCGTCACCTCTTGAAATTTCCCCGGACAAACTTGCCCGCCTCATTGGTACTCCCAAATGTCCCGCGCTGATCGATGTCAGGATCGGCGAGGATTTCGATGCCGATCCGCGCTTGATCCCTGGATCGCTCCGGCGCGACTACCGGCTCGTTGAGAACTGGGGCAACGACTTCGCGGGACGATCCGCCGTCATCATCTGCCAGCGCGGCAAGAAGCTGAGCCACGGGGTCGCCGCCTGGCTGCGGCACGCGGGAATTCCGGCCGATGTCCTGGAAGGCGGCTTTGAGGCCTGGGTCGAAGCCGGCTATCCGGCCGTGCCCGTCTCGGCCCTGCCGAAACGTCAGACGGACCGACACACGCTCTGGGTCACGCGCGCGCGCCCGAAGATCGACCGCATCGCCTGCCCCTGGCTTATTCGGCGCTTCGTCGATCCAAACGCCGTCTTCCTGTTCGTGGCACCCGCCGAAGTCGAAGCTGTCGCGGACCGCTTCGACGCCACGCCCTTTGACATCGACGCCCCGATCCGTTGGAGTCATCGGGGCGACCTCTGCACCTTCGACGTGATGGTCGAGGAATTCGGATTGGCAACGGAGCCGATGCTGCAGCTGGCAACCATCGTGCGGGGCGCAGACACCTCGCGCCTCGATCTCGCTCCAGAGGCCGCCGGCCTGCTTGCGGTTTCGCTCGGGCTCTCCCGCATGTATGCAGACGATCATGAGCAGTTGCAGGCAGGCATGCTGCTCTACGATGCCTTCTACCGCTGGTGCCGCGATGCGACCGGTGAAACGCACAACTGGCCCACGCCGAAAAAGGGTGCATGAAATGACCGATGTCGTTCACACCGCCGACGCCAGCAAGGCGTCGGCGCCCCATGGCCACGGCATCTCGCTTGCGGAAGCGTTCTGGGTCTGGGTTCGGATCGCGGGCTTAAGCTTCGGCGGCCCGGCGGGCCAGATCGCGGTGATGCATCGCATCCTCGTCGACGAGAAACGCTGGATCGGCGAGCACCGTTTCCTGCATGCGCTCAATTACTGCATGCTGTTGCCCGGTCCGGAGGCGCAGCAGCTGGCAATCTACATCGGCTGGCTGATGCATCGCACCGTCGGGGGCCTCATCGCCGGCATATTGTTCGTGCTTCCGGGCTTCCTTGCCATCCTGGCCTTGAGCTACGTCTATGCCGCCTTTGGCAATGTCAGCGTGATCGAAGGACTGTTCTTCGGGTTGAAGGCGGCCGTGCTTGCCGTCGTCGTCCAGGCGGTTTTCCGCATCGGCAGCCGGGCGCTGAGAAACAGGCTGATGATCGGTATCGCGGCGATAGCCTTTGTCGCGATCTTCTTCTTCCGCGTCCCATTCCCGCTGATCATCCTGACGGCCGGCATTGCCGGCTACATCGGCGGACGCCTGGGCTCGCCGCTCTTTCGCATCGGCGGCGGCCACGGCAAAACAACCGGGCCGATCCTCAAGGACGAGGATTCGGCCCTGGGTGAACAAACACCGATCCACGCCCGCCCCAACCTCGCCTGGTCGATGAAGGTGTCCGCGGTGTTTCTCGCCCTATGGCTCGCGCCACTGGCGCTGCTGTTTGCGCTCGTCGGGCCGGACAGTGTCTTCACCGAAATCGGATGGTTCTTCAGCAAGATGGCGGTCGTCACCTTCGGGGGTGCCTATGCTGTGCTCGCCTATGTCGCGCAGGAGGCCGTGCAATATTACGGCTGGCTCAAACCAGGCGAGATGCTCGATGGTCTCGGCATGGCGGAAACAACGCCTGGCCCCCTGATCATGGTCGTCCAGTTCGTCGGCTTCATGGGCGCCTATCGCGACCCCGGCACGCTTTCTCCGATGACGGCAGCGACGCTGGGCGCAATGCTGACGACGTGGGTGACCTTCGTGCCCTGCTTCCTCTGGATTTTCCTCGGGGCGCCCTTCATCGAGAAGCTGAGGGGCAATGTCGCGCTGACCGGCGCCATGTCGGCCATCACTGCTGCGGTCGTCGGCGTCATCCTCAACCTTGCGGTCTGGTTCGGCCTTCACACGTTGTTTTCGCAGGTCGTCCCGTGGAGCGTCGGCAGCCTTGCGCTCGATGTGCCTGTCCTGAGCTCGCTGGTGTTGCCGTCACTCTTGCTGACGCTTGCGGCGGCGCTGGCGATCTTCCGCTTCAACACCTCGGTGATCGCGACATTGTTGGCTTCGGCACTCGCCGGCATGATGTGGGTGCTTGTCACTGCATAGGGTCGTGGCGTGGGACACCGTGGAAACCTGTGAGTATGGCCCTCCCGTTGCGGCAATCAGGCCGCAACACTCCCGGTCGACGGCATGTTGGCGTCCCCCCAGGTCTTGAGCGCAAGGATGACCGGCTCCAGCGTGCGGCCACGTTCCGAGAGATCATAGTCGACCCTGGGCGGAACCTGGGCGAACACCTTGCGCGTGATCAGGCCGTCGGCCTCCAACTCGCGCAACTGTTTCGTCAGCATGCGCTGGGTAACGTTCGGCAGCTTCCGGCGGATTTCGTTGAAGCGCATGGTGCCCGACATCAGGTGGTAGAGAACGACACCCTTCCACTTGCCGTCGATCAGGCTGAGCGTCGCTTCGACGGCACATCCCGGACTGCAGTCGAAACGATCGTGGCGTGTGCGTCCCATCCAATGGTATCCTTTTCGACACTATGGGCTTTTTATGTGCGTTCTTGCGATCGTGCAGCATAGTGCGCATCTTGGCCACGTTCAACCGATGGAGCATTCAATGCGAGCCGTAGCCTACCAAATCCCCCAACCGATCGAAGCCGAAACGTCGCTGGTCGATATCGACCTGCAGCGCCCGGAACCCGAGGGCCGGGACATCCTCGTCGAAGTCAAGGCGATCTCGGTCAATCCGGTCGACACGAAGATCCGCCGCGGAGTGAAGCCCGAACCCGGACAGTGGAAGGTGCTCGGCTGGGATGCCGCGGGTGTGGTCAGCGCCGTCGGGCCGAATGCGTCCTTCTTCAAGCCGGGCGACGAAGTCTTCTATGCAGGCGCCATCAACCGCTCCGGCACCAACGCCGAATTTCATCTGGTCGACGAGCGTATCGTCGGCAGAAAGCCGAGGTCGGTGGATTTTTCTGCCGCCGCCGCCCTGCCGCTGACTTCGATCACCGCATGGGAAATGCTGTTCGATCGTCTTGACGTCACCCGCCCGGTCGCAGGCGCTGCAAATGCGATCGTCATCATCGGCGGCGCCGGTGGCGTCGGCTCGATCGCGATACAGATCGCACGAGCGATGACGGACCTCACTGTCATCGCCACTGCGTCTCGCCCCGAAACGGTAGAATGGGTAAAATCGCTCGGCGCCCATCACGTTGTCGATCACCGGCAGCCGCTTGCTGCACAAATCGAAGCCCTCGGGCTTGGCCAGCCGGGCTTCGTGTTCTCGACGACCAATACCGGCGATCACCTTGATCAGATCGTCGAACTGATCGCGCCCCAGGGACGTTTCGGCCTGATCGACGACCCCAAGCAACTCGACGCGCTTCCACTCAAGCGCAAAAGCATCTCGCTGCATTGGGAGCTGATGTTCACACGCTCGCTGTTTGCGACCGCCGATATCGAGAAACAGAATGTCCTCTTGAACAGAGTGTCGGATCTGGTCGACGCAGGCAAGATCAAGTCCACGCTCAACGAGCATTTCGGGACGATCAATGCCGCCAACCTGAAGCGCGCGCACGCGGTAATCGAGTCCGGTAGGGCCAAGGGCAAGATCGTGCTCTCCGGTTTTTAGACGAGCGGGCGAAGCGCCGCCTTCCTCTTTCGCAAAAGCATGATGCCTGCTGCGAAGCCGCCCCATCGGGGCGGCCACGGCCGGCGTGTGTGCGCAAAAGATCAAAAGAGGTCATGGGGAGGAGGCTCCCTCGACGACCGTACTTGCCGCCTGCTCCAGACCCGACGCCATCCCGCCAACCGAGCCTCTCGCGCCGCCAGGCGTCCCTATCCACAAGGATTGCAATGATGACACATTCCGCCGAGAAGGTGATTTCCTTGGCAATACTGCCGCAGAACCCGGCAAACGCGACGCATTGCGTGAGGGGCTGCTCGCCCTGATCGAGCCGACCCGCAACGAGCCCGGCTGCCTCGACTACGTCCTGTTCGAAATGCAGGAAGAGCCGGGCACGTTCTACAGAAGCGTTCACCGACAGGGCCGCCCTCGACGCCCATTTTCAGACGCCACACTTCCAGGCTTTCGCAGCGACGGCGGACGACCTGCTCACCCGCCCTCTGCAACTGGTGTTTCTCAACCAGATTTCCGGCTGACGAAATCGAAGTCTCGCCCTGACGGATGCGCTTTTCCACGCCGGTGCAAGCGTTTCCGCATTCGGCAACAGCCCGCTTTTCCCCCAAGCGCAGTCGGCTATCACCGCTGGCGATTACCCACCGGCCGGAGATCGAATTGCACGCAAAGGCGTGTCACGCGTCGGTCACGCGCAAACAGATAAGAGGCGTGTTACTACAACCATACCCGAAGCGGCGCGAGTGTTTGTCGTCAATCGCCGTATGGTTTGAGCAAGATCATGCAACGCTATCTTTTTCACATCCACCTGGCAGGCGTTACCAGCCGCGACAAAGTCGGCACCCTGCTTGCCAACGATAGCCAGGCCGTCGAACACGGCCGCCTGGTGGCGGACGAAATCGCTGAGGAGGATGACTATCATGGCGTCATCGTCGCGGTAGAGAATGCCGAGGGTCGGCTTTTGGCGCGGCTGACGGCTTCCAGAGCGATGCCTCCCTGGCTGATCGCGAGATCGAAGTTCGAGCATGCCTGGGCGGAAATGAGCATCGATTTCAGTAAATTGTAATGTAACAGCAAGATTTCAGCACGAAAACTATAGGCATCTGGCTACAGCGCCGCGCGTCTTATTAGACGCGCAAAGGTCGCTGTAGCACTTTGAATTGCTGCATGTTTTTATCCCTAAATCAAAGACGATTTAAGGAAACATGCGGTGGGCAACTCGCCGGCAAGGTGGAAGAGGCATCGATGATGCCTCTTCCTTCGATGTCATCTCAGAATGTCGCCTTGGCACTCAGGATGAAGGAGCGGCCGGGTTCATAGAGTGGCGTGACGGTGCCGAATTCCTGACCGTAGGTGGCGCGCTCTGAGTAGGTCTCGTCGAAGATGTTGTTGATCTCGGCGCGCAGGGTCAGATTGCTGTGGCTCGGCGGCTGATACTCGACGAAGGTGTTGAAAACCTTGTAGCCCTCAAGAGGCGGGGTGCCGGCGGCAACATCGTCATTGTCGAGTGCGATCTCGACATCGCCGCCGATGGTGACACCCCAATCGATGAAGCTGTGCGCGGCCAGGAGCGTGATGAACTGACCGGCCGGGGCCGCCAGATAGATACCGGTGTCGGAGTCGGCCGGCTTGCCGTCGATCGAGACATCGATATTGGCGTATTTGACCTTGAAGTAACCGTCGCCCCAGTCGTATCCGGCACCGAGCTCGAAGCCCTTCGAGCGCACATCATGGTTCTCGATGGCCCTGGCGACCGCGTATTTGGCTGTGCGAGCGTCGTCGATATCTGTGTGGAAGAGGCTGCCTTCCACGGTGAAACCGTCATGCTTGGCGACAAGGCCGAAGGCATAATTGTCGGCCGTTATTGGCTCCGGGCCGGTTCCATAGTTCCAGTTCGGGTTCATGATGAAGTTTTCGGCAAGCGGGACGCCGGCCCAGACGTGGGAGTAGCCGGCTTTGGCCGTCAGCAGGTCCTCGATCAGATCATATTCGCCGGAGACGTTGCCGCTGAAACCGGCATTGTCCCACTTCTCATTTGTGGTGCCGGTGAACCATTGCTGGTCGCCACGCATGCCGAAGGAAAGCCGGGTGCGTTCCCAGGGTTCGAGCCGCGCCTGCGCATAGATGCCGACATTGCGCGCGCGCTCGGTCGAGGCATCGAAGCGATCTTCGAGTTCGGCCTTGTCGTTGTAGAAATCGACGCCTGCGGTGATGCTGCCGATATCGAAGCTGAACTTGTTTTCGAACTTGCCGTTGAAGCTGCCGGTTTCGCCGGCGCCGGGATAGGGGACCGATATCGTGCTTGGCGGCACCGGGCGAGGAAAGATCGGGATCTCTAGCCGCGTCGAGCTGTAGGCCAACACCACGGTTGGATCCCACCAATCCTCAGGCGTGCTGTCGGTATAGGAGAAGACCGTGTTCTGCCGGTCGAGCGTATAGTCGCGCACGCGCGGTTCCCACGGCGGGCGGCCCGAGATGAAGCCGGTATTGGCGCGGAACGGGCGCGGGGCGTCGTCGTAGACGCGTTCATGGCTGATCTCGAAACGATCACCACTCTCGAACTCGTATGCCACCTTGCCGAGCCCGCTCAGGAGATCGGTGCGCGTTCCCTCGACGATGCTGCCGTTGCCGGATTTGAACTCGTCCCCCTTGGCAAAATTGAAGTAGCCGAGAAATTCGAGCCCCTCCTGCATGCCGTAGGCGGAGATTCCGGTCTGGAAGGTTTTGCTGTTGAAGTTGTAGTTGGAGCTGACGAAGCCGCCATAGCCGTCGCCGTCGAGCAGGTCGCGGGCATCCTTCGTTTCATAGGCAATGGCGCCGCCGAGCGCGCCTGGTCCTACATCCGCAGGCGCGATGCCGGCATCGACGCGCACGGCCTTCAGCAGGCTCGGATCGATGAGGTTGGTTGCGTTGTGATGGAAGACCTTGTTGTTCTGGCGGCCGCCATCCATGGTAACGGCGAGATTGTTTTCCTCGATGCCGTGAACATAGACCTTCTGCGACATCGGCAGCGAGCTACCAACCTCGATCCCTGGCTCGCCGCGGAAGACGTCGGCGATATTCGCAGGGTTGAGAAGTTCGAGCTCCTTCTGGCTGATGACGATTTCACCGACGCCAGTGGCGTCCCCGAATACCGAAATCGGATCAAGCGCCGTAGAGCCGTCGGCCGGCGCCACTGCCGCGCCGCCACCGACCGCCCCTGTCCCGATCACGGCCGTTCGCCCGCCGGAGATGCGATACTCGATGCCCGTGCCGGAAAGCAGCCGTGCAAGCGCCTCCTCCGGCGCGTAGGAACCGACGACCGCCTTGGACATGACGCCACGGGACACCGAAGCGGCAAGCGTCACCTGCAGGCCCGATTGCCGGCCAAAGACGTTGAGCGCGTCGGCAAGCGGTTGTGCCGGCACGTTGAAGCTGCGAGCGGCACTCTCTTGTGCCGGTGCATCCTGCGCAAATGCCGAGCTCGGCCAGTTCAGCGACGAGGCCAGGCAAATCGCCATTGCCGTCGTTGCCATCAGCCGTCCCATCGGACGCCCGCCGTCGCCGCCCCAATTCAAACGACGGGATCCCTTGCGGCCTTGCGATATGCACATCGTAGTCTCATCTCCTTGAATTGCGCTCCGTTGCCGAGCGCTTTCCAACAATGACGAGGACCCCAGTTTTTTTTCTCAGAAAAATTGAATTTTATTGTCAGGATTTTCAGTATTGCGTCAGGACGCGACCATAGGTCGAAAAGGTGCGGACGCGGCCGCCATAGGGTTCGACCAGCGCCTTCAGCGCACCGTCCGGATCATGAAGATCATACAGACCGGTGACCTTGAGACCCGCGAGCTTTCGGTCCGGCACCGCTATCCACGCCGAGTGGTAACGTTGAAGCTGCTCGGCGACCGCACTGATGGACGCATCCTTGACGAAGATCCGGCCGCTGCGCCAGGCGGCGACCTGATCGGGCTGGATGATGTTGCGGGTAACCGCGCCGTCGCTCGCAGTCACGACAGCCATCTCGCCCGGAAGCAGCCTGAAGTCCGACGTTTCCCTGGCGTCCTCGACCGAGACCTGAACGACGCCTCTTTCCAGCTCGACGGTCGTTTCCCCTCCCGCAAGCCGAACGTCGAAGGCGGTACCGACGACCAGAACCGTGACGCCTCCGGCCTCCACCGTAAAGGGCCGCGCCGGATTATGCGCGACATCGAAAAACGCCTCACCGGAAAGCAACGTGACGTGGCGCCCGGCGGCGGTCATCTCCGTCTTGATGGCACTGTCGCCGCCAAGCTCGATGAGCGTTCCATCCTCCAGCGTCACTCTGGCATTCTGGCCGGTGGCGGTGATGTGATCCGCCTGAAGTCGGATCAGCAGCGACGGGCCGGCAAGGACGAGGAATAGGGTCGCGGCAATGGCAGCGACTGCGCTCATGACCGGGCGGCGCCAACGACGCCTGGTGCTCGAAATGACGTTGGCGCGCGCCGCGCCTGCCCACAGATGTTCATGGGCCGGAGCCGCTTCCCCCATCAACTGCCAGGTCCTCAACGCATATTGCCAGCCCCGCTGATGATCATCAGAGCGATGCAACCACCGCTGGAAGTCGGCGGTGAGCTCGGGACAATTCGGCTCACCCTTCAGCCGCAGAAACCAGTCCATGGCTTCTTCCAGTGTAGCGGCTGCGATTTCCTGATCCTGGGTCAATATATCCTACGCCGGTCTGGGCCTCTTCCGAGGCACTTCTACCCGAACATTCCCTCTTTTGACAAAGACGAATGACGCGCTTTTTTTTCTCAGGGAGCGACCACTTTAAGTCGCGTTGACCAGAAGTGCCGTGGCAATCTTCATCATCGCTGCCGTGACGTAACGATGGGCGCTGGCTGTCGATATGCCCAGATGCGATGCCACTTCTTCAAGCGTGTAGCCGCCGAAGCGGTGCATCTCGACGGCGACCCGCGCCTCGACAGGCAATTCCGAGAGGATCTGCGAAATCCGGCGAACGTCGTCGCACAGCAAGGTCGATTGTTCCGGCGTCGGCACGTCGGCAGGAACCGACCAGAACGGCACATCGTCCTGGTGGCCGATTGCGGCCACCTTCCGGCGCCTCAGCACATCGAGCGAGAGGTTCCTGACCGTGCGGTAGAGATAGGCGAGGAGCTGGCCTTTTGAAACCGTCCGGGTGCTGGAAGGCAGAAACCGGACAAACGCATCCTGGACGATATCTTCGGCAGCATCGCGCGAGCCGAGCAGGCGGACCGCATAGGCGATGAGCGCCGGACGATGGGCAATAAAGATATCGACGCGCGTTTCGGATTGGGTCTCGGTCGTCATAGGATCCTGGCCGGGAGCGGGTTCGTCCGCGGCGACTGCTTTGCGCGAACGGGCGTAAAATTGAAAACATGTCTATAATAGTCAAGTTTAAAATTCGGCCAGCGGCGAACTTTTCCCACGGAAGAAGGAGGGTGTGTCTCAATCGCCGCGATCGCGGAAGCCACCACGGTGGGGCACGGCAAGTGCCACGGACGGCATGCAGACGGCCGGTTTTCGAGACGCGAGATGGCTATCGCAAGAGCCAAGGAACATCGTCAAAACCTTGCGTCTTTGGCGTTTGCGGCAATCCCGAAGCGTGAAAATCTGGCCGCCCCAGCAGCTTGGTCATGGATGGCCGCAGCGCCGCCACGTGAAGCGAAACACGCTTCCAGCCAGACGCGCGCCCGTCACGATCAGAGCACGACATGTGACGATTGATCTCGGCGGGCAATACACTGCGTTGGTCGGTATTGGCGGCAGCGTGTGAAATCCGATGGTTGTTCGCTGGCGCGGCGCCAGATCGAACAGGACCCCGCGGTTTCGCACGACGTATCAGGCAACGATCAGTGCCGAAGACCTCAACGATCATCGCCGCCAAGCGTGGGCTCATGCCGGGGTCTTTGGCAACGGACTTGTAGCCCCCATAACGTTCCGCATCGTATCGTCGCGGACTGTGGCATCGGAAGCGGCGCTGACGACGAGCCCCTTCTTCGCCGCGTCTTCCGCGAGCGTCTCCCAGCTGTTTCTGATCGTTGTCGCCATCTCGACCCAGGAACGGTCGACGCCGTTCGCCGCAAGCGTCTCGATCAGTACATCCATCCGCTCGACGCACTCGTCAATATTCAGGTGCAACCGGGATAGCTGGTCGAGCGTAATGCCGGGATGATCCAACAGCCTTGGTATGGTTGTCGCCGCCTTTTTGACGAGCTCGTCTTCTTCGATCAACGAACGCTGCCACGCCTCACACATCGCTGCCCCCAACTCTTACTCAGAACAACAGGATCGACGCAGGCACGACACGGGTCAACGCACCAAGACGGGCATCAAGGCGGCCATACATCCGTCATACGGTGGAACCTTAGTCCCTCTAGACAGGTTGCGCGCGTAAAAAGAGCGGGAACGGACACGCGCGATACCGATCGCAACGGCGTTAAACGACCGTGATCTGATTTCGACCGTTGCGCTTGGACTGATAAAGGCCCTCGTCGGCCCGTCGCAAAATATCGCCGATTGTCGCATCCGTTCGGGAAATTTCGGTGAGACCGCCGCTGATCGTGGAGAAAAGCTCCAGCCTGTTCTCTAGTTCCAGCGAGATTTGCTGACGCAGCTTATCTGCGATCGGCTTGCCCTCGTCGAGCGTCGTCGCCGGGATCAGCACAACGAACTCGTCGCCGCCAAGACGTGCCAGCACGTCGTCAGACCGCAGCGCCCGCCGGCAGCCGGTGGCAATCGTCGCCAGCAGCTCGTCGCCGACGGAATGCCCCAGTTCGTCATTGACTGCCTTGAAATTGTCGACGTCGAACATCAGCAGGCATGTCGGACGGCGGGTGCGCGTGGCCAGATCGAACTCGATCGCAAGCACGTCAAGCAGTTTTCGGCGATTGTAGAGGCCGGTCAGCGGATCGGTTTCGCTTTGTTGGCGCAACTGATGCTCAATGGCATTCTTCTCGGTGATATTGCTGGCAACCCAGACCACGGCGTCCTCGCCGTCGACAGGAAAATCGAGCGCCTGGACCCGGCCTTCAAACCAGATCGGATGATCGGGCCCAGCATCTTCGAGGCCCTTAACGTCGCTTCCCGCGAGGCTGTATTCGACGATGTGCAATGCCCGGGAGCCGAGCGCCTTTTCGATTTCCAGCGCGAACCACAGCGCCTTGTCATGGGCAAGGACATCAAAAACACTCTGACCGACAAGACTGCTGCCATCGTGATAGTAGCGGTGATCCGCCCCACCGTACAGGGCAGCATAACGGCCGCTGCGCGTCAGAATGAACGCCGGGTCGGGCAAGGCGGCAAGAATGAGAGTGAGCTGATCGCGGGAAAACCGCACCTCGTTCTTCACAGGTTCATCCGCGGCGGCACGACTACGGCGCCGCGCGTCTTATAAACGCGCAAAGGTCGCTGTAGCACTTTGAATTGCTGCATGTTTTTATCCTCAAATCGAATAGGATTTAAGGAAACATGCAGTCGGCGATACGCTCATGACGATGACATCCAGGCATTGTCTTCTTCCCTTGTCTCCTCGTCCCATAGACGAAAGAGCAGGCGGTACAGACTTGGCTCAAAGGGATGCTGTCGCAAAAAACCTTCGAAATATTCAATTTTTCTAAGCTACATCCACCAGCGCCCCTAAGCGAGCATGGAGCGCATCCCTATGCGAGCTGGAACGCAAGCCATGCCCGGAAAATAGGCATATCAGTGTGACAACAACATAGGACAAGCACGCACGCCTTCTCGCTGCCGAGCGGATAGGCGCTCTTGTCCGCGCACCCGCTGAGCAGGACGGCTCGTTCATCCCAAACGCAATGTTCGACAGCCGGTCTCCGGATAGGCTATGCACGAGGTCGAGAAGGGCCGTTGGCCGAGGCGCATGATGCAGACAGACGACCTGAACCTGAAATCCCAGCGTCCGTTGCCGCCGCTGAACGCCCTGCGCGCCTTCGATGCGCTGGCCCGGTGCGGCAGCCTGCGCGCAGCCGCAATCGAGCTCGGCGTCGTGCCCGGCGCCGTGCGCCAGCAGCTTGCAAGCCTCGAGGAGCATTTCGGCTTTGCCCTGCTCGATCGCGAAGCTGGCCGCGTGACCCTCAATCCGGCAGGACGGCGGCTCGCCGATGCCGTCGGTGTCGCCTTTGCCATCGTCTCGCGTGCGGCGGAAGAGATCTCGTCGAGCGGCAGCACCGTCCGGCTGCGGCTCGGCGTGCCGATGCCGATGGCCTCGGCATGGCTTATGCCGCACCTGGCAACGCTGCAAAGCGCCGTCTCGGGCCTTGAGGTCGATATCATCCCGGTTGCCGTCAACCAGTCGCTGACTGACATGCCTGAAATCGATGCCCTGATCGTTGGCGGTGAATACCGACCGCTGCCCGATATAGCCGCGACCGCCTTCATGGACGACCGGTTTGGCCCGGTGCTCACCGTCGGGCAACCGTCCCCCGGCCTTACGCCGCCCGATCTCGCGGACATGACCGCGCTGGTCGCCCGCACGGTGCCCTATCTCTGGGACGACTGGTTTCGCGAAAGCGGCAATGCTCCGGTCCGCTTCCGCAAGCGGATCGAGGTGGACGATCTGACGCTGGCCCTCAGTGCCGCCCGCAGCGGGCTTGGCGTCACCATCGCGCCGGCGGCCTCGATCGAAACGGACCTTGCCTCCGGCGCGCTCGAAGCGCCGTTTGGTTTTGTCAGCCGGCCGACCGGCTATCGGTTCTGCTGCCGCATTGCCGACAGGGACCGCAAGCCGATTGCTGACCTGCGGAATTGGCTGCTCGCAGAGGGGCGGCGCCAGGAAGGAAAACTGCCCTCCGCCGCAGCTTAATGTCTCTGACATAGGACAGGCTGCCCGGACTATCTTTGCCGGCACCATCGACAGACAGCCAGGACCCTCACCATGACCACCTCCAGCCATCCGTCCCGTATCGAGTGGGTCGGGCAAAGCTGCGCGCTTCTGCGCGCCATTGCTGCCGAGTTTGAAACAACCCTCCCGTTCAAGGGCCTGACGATCGGAACGGCAATCCATCTGGAGCCAAAGACCATAGCGCTGCTGATGACGCTCAGGGCCGGCGGCGCGCAGCTCGTGGCAACCGGCAACCTGAACAGCACCCAGCCGGCGACGGTCGATTATCTGAAACGTCAGGGCATCACCGTCATCGGTGGGCAGACGACCGATGCGACGACCCATTCCGGCTTCATCGATGCCCTGCTCGATCACCAGCCCGACCTACTGCTCGACAATGGCGGCGACCTTTTCGCTCGTGTTGCCGAACGGCCCTACGGGACATTGCTCGGTGGTACCGAGGAGACCACTTCCGGCCGGACCCGTCTGGAGCCGATGCGCGACGCCATCGGCCTGCCGGTGCTTGTCATCAACGACAGCCCCATCAAGCAGTTTGCCGAGAACCGCCATGCGGTCGGCCAGAGCCTGTTCGAAAGCTACATGCGCTTCACCAATCGCTCGACCAATGGCAAGCGTGTGAACGTTTTCGGCTATGGCGCCTGCGGCAAGGGCACCGCCGCCTGCTTTCGCAATGCCTACAGCGCTGTCAGCGTCGTCGACGTCGACCCGGTTGCAACGCTCGAGGCCCATCTCGACGGTTTCTCGACGCCGAGACCCGATGACGCCATACGCTCGGCCGACGTCATCGTCACGGTCACAGGCTCTGCGAGTATCCTGACGGCTTCGGATCTCGCGGCCCTCAAGGACGGCGTGATCCTCCTCAACGGCGGGCACTTCCCGCACGAGATCGACGTTGCCGGCATGCGCGCCGATAACGCGGTGGTGGCGGCGGAAACCTACGCCGACGAGGGCATCGAGACGCTCGTCCTTGCCGATGGGCGGCGCATCCATATTCTCGGCGCAGGTCACATGGCCAATCTTGCCGGGTCAAGGGCGCTTGGCAATTCGGTCGAATCCATGGATCTCGGCTTTGCTCTCCAGGCCCGCTGCCTGGAGCGGGTGGCGAGCCGCACGCTCGACGCTTCGATGTGTGTCGTGCCGGTGCCCGGAGACATCGACGCCATGGTGGCATCCGCCTATCTCGAACTGCACCGCTGAGGGAACTGACAGATGCTGCGCTGGGGAATTCTTGGAACGAGCTTCATCTCCGACACGATGGCCGGGGCCATCTCTGCCAGCGACGGGTCCCGCATCGAAGCGGTGGCCGGGCGCGATCCGCAGCGGCTTTCGGATTTTGCCGGGCGACACGGTATCGCGAAGCACTATTCCGGCTACGACGCGCTGCTCGACGACCCTGATATCGATGTCGTCTATATCGGCCTGCCCAACAACATGCATCATGAGGCGGTGATCCGCGCCGCGGAAAAGGGCAAGGCCGTCCTGTCGGAGAAATCGCTCACCACGACGATGGCCGAAGCCGACGCCCTGGCGCAGGCCGTGCGTGACCGCGGTATCTTCTTTCTCGAAGGCTTGATGTATCTCTGCCATCCGTTGATGGCCAAGGCCGGCGAAATCCTGCAGTCCGGCCGGCTCGGTGTGATCCGCTCGGTTTCCGGTCTCTACGCCGCCGATATCTGGAAGTTCGTGAACCCGATGGGCAAGGGGACGATTTTCAATCTCGGCTGCTACCCGGCCTCGCTGCTGCACTACGTGATCCAGACGGCCTGCGGGCAGCATGCCTTTTCCAGCCGGTCGACCAGCGCCTTCGGAAACGCCTCGTCGCACGACGGCAATATCTGCGACGCAAGCCTGTCGGTTCGTTTCGACAATGGCGTTCTCGCCACGCTTCAGTCCACCGACAGCTTCGGCATGTCCTTCGCCTTTTCCATCCATGGAGAGCGCGGCGCCCTGCGGTTCCTCACCAATCCCTGGCTGCCTGTGGCTGGCGAAAATCGCCTCGAGCTTTGCGAATATGGCCGCGCTCCGGAAGAAATCGTCGTGCTTTCCGACCATGACGCCTTCGGCCATCAGGTGCGACTGGTGGAGAACTGCCTGAAGGCAGGACTGAAGGATGCCCCGCGTCCGGCACCACAACTCACCGATTCGCTCGAGATCATGTCTTTGCTCTCCGCCTGGGACGACCAAGCAAGGCTGTCATCGACAAGCGGCGCGTAGCATCCCCGCCCGCCACAGCCTGTTTTCAGGCACACGCCATAAGGACGCACGACCCCACCAAAAATGAATGCGAGCGGACCTGGCGCGCCGTTTCAAACGTCATGGTTTGTGCGTAACAATTGCGAACCGCGCGAGGGGCGCGCGGCTTCCTTGGGGGACTTATGAAAAGATTGTTGCTCACCGCAGCGCTGTTTCTCGCCGCGGCCGCGGCCGGAAACGCCCAGACCGTCAACGCCGGAAAATACATCGTCGAAGGCACGAACCTGGATGGTTCCAGCTATTCCGGCACGGCCGAAATCACGCTTGCAAGCGAAACCACCTGCGTCATCGAATGGGACACGGCCGGCGTAAAATCGACCGGCGTCTGCATGCTCAACGGCAATGCCTTCGCCGCAGCCTATGTGCTCGGCGATGCCCTTGGCCTTGTCGTCTACAAGGTCAACGGAGACGGTTCGCTTGATGGCACCTGGACGATCACCGGCAAGGATGGCAGCGGCACCGAAACGCTGACCGAAGCCAAGTAACCTTCTCGGCGGAATGCGCTCGGCTATCATGAAAACACCTGCAGTGGGCATCTGCCCGTTGCAGGTGTTTTGTTTTGGACAGGCAGTCTAGGAGAGCTCCACTTTCGCGGTTTTCTCCCTGTACTCTTCCTTCGGATCGCTGCCCAGGAGCAGCTTGATACCGGCAAACAGGCTGGTCTCGTTGAGCCAGATTTCCGCTTCGCTCGGCTCGAAACGCAGCAGGGCCAGTTCGGGGTCGTCCTTTCCACCCTCGTACCAGGCGGCGATATACTGGTTCCACAGCCGATCGATAACAGTGCGGTCATTGTCGAGGCGAAGGCGCCCGTGAACGGTCGCGAACAGTTCATGATCCTTGGATGCAAAAGCAAACATGGCCGGTGTGTTCGCGGCGACATTCTGGGCCACGACGGCACTCCTGACGGTGAAGAACCAGATCGGACCCTGCTCGCCCTCGATCTGCGCCGTCATCGGGCGCGTGTGCCCATGCTCTTTTTCGGACAAGCCAAGCATGACCGTCATGTCCGATTTCAAGGTCTTCCAGAGTTTCTTCTTGAGTTCTTCGGGAGTTGCCACTGCCGTATCTCCTTGACGGTTCGACGCGCCGACGTTGCCCACCTTTTTGGGATGGCCTTCGTGAGACGGCGCGAAACCAGACGCCGGCCGATCGGCCGGCGTCTGCTATGCTATCCGCGGGTTTAGCGGTTGGCGTATCGGGCGCGCTGCTCTTCGATCTGCGTCGGGCTATAGGGATCGAGGTTCTCATCGAACCTGCTCCAGCCCTCCGCGCGGTAGGCTGAGCGGCGTGCGTTGACATCGACCCAATTCGAGCGCGTGAGGATCGCCTCGGCCTCGGCGACATCGCTGTCGGCGACGCGTGCAGTAACCAGTGTGCCGCCGCGGCGAACGCCCTCGGCGTAGACATGGGCATCTTCTTCCGGCACGCCGGAATCCGTCAGCGCGCCGATAATGCCGCCCACGGCACCACCGGCAACGGCACCGGCGGCCGCGCCCGCGGCTGTTGCCGCCAGCCAACCGGCCGCCACCACCGGGCCGACGCCCGGGATCGCCATCAGCCCGAGGCCGGTCAGAAGGCCGCTTGCGCCGCCGACCGCAGCACCGAGGCCGGCGCCAGTGCCAGCCCCTTCGGCCGCACCTTCTGTGTCGCTAACCTTGTAACGGCCTTCGGCATTGCTCGCGACCATGCTGACGTCGTCATCGGGAATGCCGGCCGCTTTCAGCGCACGCACGGCCTCGGAAGCCTGCTCATAGGTATCGAAGAGTCCGGAAACAGTTTTCATGTCGATTTTCCTTGAATGGGTCTGCTGAAGTTTCTCGACCAACGTCAGTTGGCGACGATGTTGCCCTGGTAATCGAGCGCGACGGTCACGGGCTTTCCGTCCTTGGTGGCAGAGGCCTGCCAGATGCCCTTGTCGTCCAGCTTCAATCCGGTCACGGATGTGTAGCCGTTCTCCTGAAGTCGTGCGCGCGCCTGCTCTTCGGTGAAGCTGTTGGCGCCCTCGACAGGTGCGGTCGGGTTGGTGGTGTCAGGCGTGGCCACTGCTGGCGTTTCAGCCTCCGGCGAAGGGGTCGGCGTCTGGGCGTAAGCACTAAGCGCGCTTGCGGCCAGAAAAGCTGTCGCGACAATTACTCGTTTCATTGTTGTCTCCTCGATCCAGTCATTGAACGATGCTGGGACAACGCGAGTGCTTGGCGATGGTTCCTGCCTCACATCAGAACAAATTGAAAATTATTCAATCCACTTAACAGGTTACCGGCGCTGCGCACGCTCTCGATCGGGCACGACAAGGCCCGCCGGGATTGATGACAGCGCCAAGCCAAACGCCTCTCGCACAGGAAGGTTCAGTCCGTTGTTTGCAATTGGTGCCGGCAATGCGCAATGGTAGCAAGCGCCTATCAGCAGGAGGCACTCGCTGACGCGAGCCGCGTGACGCCTCCTGCCCGTCCCAACAGGAAGCGGCCGTTGTTGAAATTCGCCAGCGCCCTAGTTCCCGTTCGAGTTTCGATCGGAACAGCATCGGCGACCTGAATGGCAAGCAATCATAAAGGGGATTGGATCAGGAAGGCGGATGCCGACCAGACACGGGCGAGTTTTCCCGAACTGTTCTTCGACCTCGTTTTCGTCTTCGCGCTCATTCAGCTCGCCCACAAGCTCGCATCCGATTTCAGTGCCACTGCCGTGATCGAGGCCGTCCTGCTGATCCTGGCGATCTGGTGGGTCTGGATCCACACGACATGGGTGACTAACCTGCTCGATACCGAAAAGGAGCCGGTCCGCCTGCTGCTGTTCGGCCTAATGTTTGCCGGCGTACTTCTGGCGATCGCCCTGCCCGAAGCCTTTGGCAACCAAGGACTGGTTTTTGCGGCGATCTACAGCGGTATGCAGATCTGTCGGTCGGCTTTCACGCTTTATGCCTTTCGCCACGCCAACGGGCGATCGTTCCTGACCTTCCTGCGGATCACGATCTGGATGCTGTTCTCCAGCGCCTTCTGGCTGGCCGGCGGGCTAATGGAGCTCGAAGGGCGCCTTCTCCTGTGGACACTCGCCCTCCTTGTCGAATACGCCTCGCCGGCGCTCAGGTACTACGTGCCCTTTCTCGGCAAATCGCCCGACGAGACCTTGGATGTATCCGGCGCGCACATGGCGGAACGTTGCGCGCTCTTCGTCATAATCTGCCTCGGTGAGACCATCTTGACCACCGGCCGCAATGCGACGGAGCACATGACGGATGATATGACCTTTGCCGTGTTCTGCAGCGCATTCCTCAGCACCGGCTTCATGTGGTGGATCTATTTCCACCACGGCCAGGAAAAGGCGGCATCGAAAGCCGAGGCGACATCACGGCCGGAGACCCTGGCGCTCAATCTATTCACCTACGGCCACCTGCCTGTCGTCGCCGGCATCATCCTGACGGCAGTCGGGGAGGACTTCAGCTTGTCTCACGCCGAAGAATCGAGCTCGCTGAAGCATGCGCTCGCCATGCTCGGCGGCCCGGCGCTTTTCCTCGGCGGCAACATCTGGATCAAGGCCGTCGCGACCCGCCAGTTCCCGGTCTCGCACATCGCCGGGCTCGTGCTTCTCGCGGTCGCTATTCTCATCGTGCCAATTGCCCCCAACTATATCGTTCAGGCCGCAGCGACCGCAGTGCTGTTGATCGTGGCGCTTTGGGAATACCTTGCCCTGCGTCGCCTCACGGCATCGACCGCCTGAGCAGGCGGCTGCGGGTGCCACCCGCCAACCGCAAAGGTCGCAATCACCCAGAGGAACTTAATTGGCTCCTGCGCATTCACGAATGCGCAGACCTGGAGGGGCACTTGCATTCACTGACCCGAAAACGGGCACTTCGGAAGTTCGAGCCGCTCTGGGCCGATACCCCGCGCCACGCGGTGAGGACACAAAGGCGGCTCACCACCTTTGATGTCGATGTGCTGATCGTCGGCGCCGGAATCAGCGGTGCGCTGATTGCGAATGCTCTGATCGGCCACAATCTGTCAGTGCTGATGGTCGATCGCCGAAAGCCGATAGGCGGCAGCAGCATGGCTAGCACCGCCATGATCCAGCACGAAATCGACGTGCCGCTGCACCAGTTAAACCGCTTGCGCGGAACCGCTGACGCCGCCCGCATCTGGCAGCGCTCGGCGAAGGCGGTCGAGCATCTCGCATCGCTCGTCGACGCCCTGCAGATCGATTGCCATTTCGAGCGGAAGAACACGCTTTATCTCTCGGGCGCAAGCTATGGTTCGCGCGCACTTCAAGCGGAAGTGAGTGCCCGCGAGGCTGCAAGCCTCGCCGCGACGCTTCTGCCGCAAGCCATACTGCGCGCCAGGTTCGGTATCGACCGTACCGCGGCGATCGAGACGCATGTCTCCGCAGCGGCCAATCCGGCCCAGTTGACCGCCGGCTTCCTCCGCCACGCACAGGCAAACGGCATCCCCATCGTCGAGACCGTCGAGATCACCGATATCAGGGAAGTCGAGGGCCGGAATGCCGTTGCGACGTCCGACGGCCGGATCATCCTAGCGACCCATGTGGTCTTCTGCACGGGCTATGAGTTTCTGAAAGCCGTCGCGAACAAGAAACATGCCATCGTCTCGACCTGGGCGATGGCGACCAGGCCTCGTCATCCAAGGCCGGAATGGCTCGACGACTATCTCGTCTGGGAGGGCGCCGATCCGTATCTCTATTTTCGCTCGACGCCCGACGGCCGCATCATCGTCGGCGGCGAGGACGAGAAAAGCGACGATGCCTTCGAGGATCCGGCAAAGCTGCAGGCCAAGTCCGACATCCTTCGCGAAAAACTCTCCGATCTGATCGGGATCAGGATCGGCGTGCCCGACTACCGCTGGGCAGCGGCATTCGGCGTCACCGCTCAGGGCCTGCCGATGATCGGCCGCGTCCCCTGCATGCGCAACGCCTTCGCCACCATGGGCTATGGCGGCAACGGCATCACCTTCAGCCAGATCGCCGCCGAGATCATTTCGTCCAGCATCCTGGGACATGCCGACCCGGACGCTTCGCTGTTTCCGTTCGTCTAGCGGTCGGCGTGGAAACTGCGCCGCATTTGCCGGCCGATCATTCGTGATAGCTTCTGATAAATCGTTGGGGAAATAGGCATGGGCAAGGCAATCGATCAAATCCGGGAACTCGGTGCGCCGCCCTCGATGCAGGGCGTGCGCCCGGCCATGCCCACGTCGCTGACGCTTGTGGGCGCCGCGGCCGTGCTTTACCTCGCGCGCGACGTCTTCCTCCCGATCGCCGTCGCGCTGCTCCTGACCTTCGCACTTGCGCCTGTCGTCGCGGCCCTCCGCCGGATCGGCCTGCCACGGGCGTTTGCGGTGATCTCTACCGCGTTGATCACCTTTACCTTGATCGGCATTTTCAGTCTCATCGTCACACTGCAGGTTGCGGAACTTGCGAAGAACCTGCCTGCCTATCAATCCAACATCGTCATGAAGGTGAAGGACCTGAAGGAAGCCGGCTCCGAAAACGGCATCATCGATCGCATTGGCAACGTAGTCGAACGCATCAACCGCGAAATAGACCGCCCGACCACGGAGACGCCGACTAGCGTCGAAAGCCCGAAAAAAGATCCGCTGCTGGTCGAGATCTATTCTCGCGACAATCCGATCCAGGTCCTCACCAATATCATCGCGCCGCTGGTCGGCCCGGTAGCGATGGCCGGCCTTGTGGTGGTGGTCGTTATCTTCATGCTCTTGGAGCGGGAGGATCTGAGGGACCGGTTCATCCGGCTCGCCGGTTTCGGCGATCTGCATCGAACCACCGAGGGCCTGCAGGATGCCGGTAAGCGCGTCGGCCATTACCTGCTGATGCAGTTGATCGTCAACACCACCTATGGCCTGCCTGTCGCCATTGGCCTTTGGTTTATCGGCATACCCAACGCGATGCTGTGGGGCTTGCTGGCGATCGTCCTGCGCTTCGTGCCCTATGTCGGGCCGGTCATCGCCATGGTGCTGCCGCTGTTCCTGTCGGTGGCGGTCGACAGCGGCTGGTCCATGCTGCTGTGGACGGCCGGCCTGTTCGTTGCGATGGAATTGGTGATCAACAATGTGGTCGAGCCGATGCTCTACGGTTCCAAGACCGGTCTGTCGCCGCTGGCGATCATCGTTTCCGCGATTTTCTGGGCGTGGATCTGGGGGCCTGTCGGACTGATCCTGTCGACGCCGCTGACGGCCTGTCTCGTCGTTCTCGGCAAACATGTACCGCAATTCGAATTTCTGCAGGTGCTTTTCGGCAGCGATCCGGTGCTCGCGCCGCACGCGCGTCTCTATCAGCGGCTTCTGGCCGGCGATCCGGACGAAGCGACCGATCAGGCCGAGGAGATCCTCGAAGAAGAATACCTCGTTGACTACTACGGCGCGGTCGCCATGCCCGCCCTGGCTTTGGCGGAACAGGATCGCGCCCGCGGTGTCATGAGCGATGAGCAGCGGCTGCGCGTGGCTGCAAGCGGCATGTCGCTGGTCTCTAACCTCGAAGACATTGCGATCGAGGAAAGTAAGGATGATGAGAATGAGACCGCAGACACGGAAGGCGAACCGGCAAGCCAGCCCATTCCGGATGGCGAAGGCATGACCATCCTGTGCGTCGGCGGCCGGGGCGAGATCGACGATGTCTCCGCCGCGATGCTCGCTCAGGTGCTGCGCGCCGAAGGGGCCGCCGCAACGGCGTTGAGTTTTCACCAGATCGAACCGGCCAATATCCGCAAGCTCCAGACCGAAGCCGTCGACGCGATCGTCGTCTGCTTTCTCAACCGGGATTCGATCAAGCACGCCCGATTTGTCGTCCGC
The DNA here is from genome assembly GCF_017488845.2 of Ensifer canadensis. NCBI lineage: Bacteria > Pseudomonadati > Pseudomonadota > Alphaproteobacteria > Hyphomicrobiales > Rhizobiaceae > Ensifer > Ensifer canadensis. Next base: position 366,611 of record NZ_CP083371.1, on the reverse strand, counting down.
CGCCTCAAGCGGGTCAACACCAGGGCGAGGGTCGGCATCGTCATTTGGGACACTTCTGCCGATCGTGCAGCGGGCCAGCGCAAGGCAGATACAAGTGCGGAGCAAGTGGTGGGCGCCGACTTCGTTGCATCAGACATGACGACGGCGGCGATTGAGGCGCTGACGAAGCGGCCCTCGGTTCCGCTTGCAGCCCCCAGCAAGACCAAGGTTCGGCGACGACTGGTGCCGCAACAGACACAATGACGTCTTCAGCGCTGCTGGAGCGGGCCGGGCCTATCTGCTCGGAGAGGGGGGCAACCCGGTTCAGAAGACACAGAAGTCCTACATCAGGACGTGGACATTCCCTGCCAAATGGTCTTCGGTCTGGTGACGCCTGCTTTTTCTCAGGCCGACGTCGTCTGCGACGAGGCGTCGTTGATGAAACACGATCTCGGATGGCGCCAAGAAGATCGAATCGGCGAAGGAACTCAGCATGGCCAAGGATGCCATGGCAGCCAATGACATGGAGAAATGCAAGTCGCATATGGACAATGCGGTCAAGGGCAAGGACGCGATGGAACGCGATCAACTCCGTCCAACGATCGGTCAAAACACAAAAAACGCCCGCTCGGATCCGAGCGGGCGCTTCATGAAATCTTTGATGGTCTCAGGCGCGATTAGCGGCCGAAGGTATTGCGGGCAATGCTCGGGATGTCGGCGCGGTCGATGCCGAGGTCACGCAGTTCGCGCGTGGACATGCGGCCCAGTTCGGAGACCGTCTGCCGGTACTTGAGCCAGTTGTTGAAAGAGCGTGCTACGTTCATGATGATCCCCTTTCCGTGGGCTTTCGAAGCCTAGCTGCCAGTCCTTGGCGCTTCGTTCACTTCGATGAGGGATATATAGTCGATCACCCCCGCAGATAGCAGCGCTAAGACTTCACTCCACCCCTGCAAGCCGCGCATGGATCGTTGTGCCCCAGGGAACTGCAGAAGCCGAGCAGTTGAGCCCCCACGAATGGTCAAAGCGAGCGGCTGGCAGCGCTGAGCCAAAAGGGAACTCGGCCGGATCGCAAACCAGGGCGCCATGCCCGCCCCTCAATGATCCGTCCGCCATATCCTGTCGATGACCTCGAAAGCGAGCGCGACGTTGGGATCGGTGCGTCGGGGCCGAAGACAGACGAAGCCGAGTGTGGTTTCGAGTTTGACCCTGTCGGCGATGACGAGGCCGCTTGCCTGCTGTTCGCTGAGCGCGATCGACTCCCGGCAGAGGCTGAGACCAAGCCCCGTGCGAACCATGGCCAGCATCGACGCTTCCTGGTCGACGAGGGCGACGACGTTCTGCTTGAGGTTAAGTTCGCCGAGTTTTCTCGCAAGCAGCCGATGATGAACGGAGGCCGGCGGCGTTCCGATCCAGGGCAGCGCCGCAAGCTCGCTCCACTCCCTTCCTGCGACGATACCGGCAAAGGCCGGCGGTGCGACGACACGATAGGTCAGCCTCGACAGCGGCTTGACGAAGAACTGCGCCTCGGCCTCCGCACTACGGACATCCGTGCTCGTGCCGAAATCATCGAGGTCGCCGAGAAAGAACCCGACATCGAGTTCGTTGCGCTTCAAACCGATCGCGACTTCACCGCTCATACCCTGGCGAAGGGTGGTTTCAATACCCGGCCCGCTTTCGACCAGGGCTTGGAGAAAGGCACCCAGCCTCGTGAATTCGGGGTCGATGATCGTTCCGATCCGCAGCTTGCCGCGAAGCTGCGCCGTCAGGTGCATCGCCGTCTGCCGGAACTCGGTCACCGACGCCAGCACCTGCTCGCCCTTGGCCGCCAGCAGCGCGCCGTCGCGCGTCAATTCGAGCCCGTTGGCGGTGCGATGGAACAGGGTGAGGCCCAATTCCTGCGACAGGCGCTTCACCTGCAGGCTGACGGCAGGCTGGGTCAGATGCAGCAGTTCGGACGCCCGCGTGACGTTGCCTTCCCGCGCCACCGTGACAAAAGCCCGCAACAATCGCAGATCCAGATGATCAGCCATATAAATATTCCTTATAATACTCAGGCGTATTTATCATTGGATTTCGTCATGCGGTAGCTTTTTACTGTCTTCTGGCGGATCGCAATGCCGCGATCGCTGACAAAAATTATAAAGGGTGGGATGATCTTCGGCCGATACGCGACCCTGCTCGCCGCGACCAGCCCATCGCCCTTTCGGCTGTGTTTGGAAAGTGCCTGCAATGAAGACCGACACCTCAACTGCTGATACCACCGTTTTCGACTATGTGGTCGTCGGCGCCGGCTCGGCCGGCTGCCTGCTTGCCAACCGCCTCAGCCGCGATCCCGGCAAACGGGTCCTGCTGATAGAGGCGGGCCGGCGCGACAACTATCCCTGGATCCATATCCCCGTCGGCTATCTCTATTGCATCGGCAACCCGCGCACCGACTGGCTCTACAAGACCGAGCCGGAAGCAGGATTGAACGGACGGTCGCTGCGCTATCCGCGCGGCAAGACGCTTGGCGGCTGCTCGTCGATCAACGGCATGATCTACATGCGCGGACAATCGCGTGACTATGAGAGCTGGGCGGCCCAGACCAATGATCGCGAGTGGTCCTGGGAGAATTCGCTCCAGGATTTCAAGGCCCATGAGGATCACTACCGGCTCGACGACGGTGCCGATCCCGTCACCGGCGACAACAGCCGGTTTTCCGACATGCATGGCCGCGGCGGCGAATGGCGGATCGAAAAACAGCGGCTGAAATGGGATATCCTGGAATCCTTTGCCGAGGCCGCGGTCCAGGCGGGCATTCCGCGCTCGGCCGATTTCAACAGCGGCGACAACGAGGGCGTCGGCTATTTCGAGGTCAATCAGAAGTCGGGCTGGCGATTGAACACCTCCAAGGCCTTCCTGCGGCCGGTGCGCCATCGCCGCAACCTGGTCGTCTGGACGGAGGCCGAAGTCGAAAAGCTGCTGATCGAAACGACAGCGGATGGCACCAAGCGCTGTACCGGTGTCTCGCTTTATCGCGGCCGCGACAAGGTGACCGTGCGGGCGACGAGCGAAGTCATTCTGTCGGCGGGGGCGATAGGCTCGCCGCAAATCCTGCAACTCTCAGGCATCGGACCGGCCGCGCTGTCGCATGCCATGGGTCTCTCCGTCGAACATGACCTGCCCGGCGTCGGCGAGAACCTGCAGGACCATCTGCAGATCCGCGCCGTCTTCAAGGTCAGGAATGCCAAGACGCTGAACACGCTGGCGAGCAATCTCGCCGGCAAGGCCCGGATCGGGCTCGAATATGTGTTGAAGCGCAGTGGACCGATGAGCATGTCGCCATCGCAACTTGGCGCCTTTTCCCGCTCCGACCCCGACCGCGCCCATGCCAATCTGGAATATCACGTGCAGCCGCTCAGCCTCGACGCCTTCGGCGAGCCGCTGCACAGCTTCCCGGCCTTCACCGCCAGCGTCTGCAATCTCAACCCGACGAGCCGCGGCCATGTGCGGATCCAGTCGCGCGACCGGGGCCAAGCGCCGGCCATTGCTCCGAACTATCTGAGCACGGACGAAGACCGCAAGATCGCCGCCGACAGTATCCGGCAGATCCGATCGATCGTCAGCCAGCCGGCGCTGGCACGATACGAACCGATCGAGTGGAAGCCTGGTATCGAGTTCCAAAGCGATGGCGAACTGGCGAAACTCGCCGGCGATATCGCCAACACCATCTTTCACCCCGTCGGCACCGCCAGGATGGGCGCCAAGGACGACGGTCTAGCCGTCGTCGACAGCCGGCTTCGGGTTCGGGGGATTGGGGGACTGCGGGTGGTCGATGCCAGCGTGATGCCGACCATTACCAGCGGCAACACCAGCGCGCCGACAATGATGATCGCGGAGAAAGCCGCGCGCTGGATCATCGGCGACGCACAAAGGCGAGCCTAACCGGGAGCGTTCGGACGGCCCCCCCATGACGACAGCTGCACGCAACACATTACCAACCGGCCTCGCCTGAGAAGACGAGGCGGGTTGGTGATTTCTACTGGAACATGCCCTTCGGCGTCTCGCCCTTGAAGAACGGCACGATCAAGGCCTCCAGCAGCTCCGGCTGGCCGATGACGGCGGTGTGCGAGGTCGCCGGCAGGATGGCAAGGCGCGAAGCCGGCAGCGGTTTGCCCATGTCGCCCATGCCGCCACCACCGAGCAGCCGGAACATCGCCACCGTATGTTCCAGTGTCGCGACGTCGGCATCGCCGGCGATGATCAGCACCGGGGTCTTCAATGCCTTCACGTCCTTTTCCCACGCCATCGGCTCTTTCTCGAGCGCGATCAGCTTGGCGACGAGCGCCGGGAAGCCGTCCGGATTGGCGGCGAGCTTGCGGTAGTCGTCCGCAAACGGCATGCCGACGAACATCTCCACCGTCATCTGCGGGATGAATGCCTTGAATTCCGGTTGCCAGCCCTCGGCATCATAGCCGACGGAAGCCGCCGCCAGCTTGTTGACCTTGTCCGGATGGCGGATGGCGAGCTGCAGCCCGGCGGCCGCGCCCATGGAGTAGCCGAACACATCCGCCTTCTTGACGCCGACGGCATCCATGAACGCCGCCACGTCGTCGGCCAGGTTCGGATAGGTGATCGGCCGGTCGAAGTCGGTGGTGCGCCCATGCCCCTGGAACTCGATCGCGTAGACCTTGTTGGTCTCGGCGAGCTTGGGAATGATCGCCCCCATGGACGGAATATTCATATAGGCGCCGTGCAGGACGATGAGCGGCTCGCCCTCGCCGGACACTTCGTAATACATCTTCATGCCGTTGACTTCGACCCGCTCGCCAACCGGCTGGCCATCGGCAAGTGCCGGCCCGGCAATGAGCAAGGCTGCTGCGATAAGGGCAGTACGAAACATCATCTCTTTCCTCGCGGTTTCACGCGTTTTCGCAACGCTGACAATAAGACGAGCGAAATCTTCGCGAGCCGACATCGCCTTGCATTTTTTTGTCGCAATCGCACGCGAGCGTCAAACGGTCCTTAATGGGGAGCGGCTTGGGTTGAGGACGCATGGTTCGACGGCACCGAAAAACCTCGCCGTCCCAGGGGATGGCGAGGTCGACTTTCCGTTCATGACGATGCCGGCGTTATTTCAGCCGTTCGACAAGCATTTCACCAACCTGCAAGGCAGAGCCCGGATTTTGCCCGGTGATCAGTTCGCGGTCGACCACCACATTTGCCTGCCAGGGCGCCGCGTTGCTCTCATATTTTCCACCCGCCGCTTCGAGCGCCGCCTGCGGATAGAACTTCATCGCACCGCCATCGAGCAGGCCCTTCGCAAGTTCCTCCTCCTGGTTGCTGATGACGGTCATGCGGTAGCCCGAATAGATCCATGTGGGTCGATCGGGCTGTTGCGAGGCTTCGAGCTGGTCCGTAAATGCCTTTGCCTCCGCCAGTGTCGAAAGCAGCGCGATCGGGCCGTGGCAAACCAAAGCCGTGATCTTGCCGTTCTCGTGGAAATAGGCGAGCAGCTGCCCAAGCTGCCTGTCGTGCAGTAGATCCTGCATCGGCGCGTGGCCGCCGGGGATGTAGACGGCATCGAAGGTCGCATAGCCGATCTGAGCGACGCGAGCGAGACCGATCACCGGCGATTTTTCCGGCGAGGTGATGGCCAGTTCGTCGAGCAGGCCCTGATAGACTTTCATCTGATCGGCACTGCCGCCGAAATAGGCCGGGTCCACGGATGTCCTGTCGACCGTCGGCACTTGCCCCCCAGGCGTGGCGAAGGTGATCTCGTGGCCGGCCTCCAGCAGTAGCTTCACCGGCTGCATCAATTCATTGAGATAAAAGCCAGTCGGGAATAACTTGCCGTCCTTGAGATCGAGATGGTCGGAGCCGGAAAGCACCACAAGAACCTTTGCGGCATTTGCGTCGGCAGTTGCAAAGGTGAGCGCGAGCGCGGCAGCAAGGCCACGCAGCCATTTCATCGGGTTGGTCATGATTGTCACTTTCTAAGTCGGAAGCTGCGTCAGTTTGTCTGGCCGGCAAGCAGCAGATCGCGCATGGCTTCGCCGACGCCATGGGCCGATTGCGGGTTTTGGCCGGTCACCAGCCGTCCATCCACCACGACATTGGACGTCCAGTCGGGAGCGGGTTGGTGGCGGGCGCCGCGCGCCGAAAGCGTGCTTGCCAACAGGAACGGCACGACGTCTTCGAGACCGACGGCGCGCTCCTCATCATCGGTAAAGGCACTGACATTCCGGCCCGCGACCAAATAACGGCCGTCACTGAGCTTTGCGTTCACGAGCGCCGAGGGACCGTGGCAGACGGCTCCGACCACGCCTCCCGCCTCATAGATCTCGCGGATCGCGGCTTGCGCCTCGAGGCTTTCGGGAAAGTCCCACATGGTTCCGTGGCCGCCGGCAAAGAAGATCGCCTGATAGCGGGACGGGACGATATCGGCGATGCGCGTTGTCGCCGCGACAGCAGCGCGAAAGCGCGGATCGGCCCAATAGCGTGCATTGATCTCGTCCTTGAGGTCGAGACCGTCGACCGGCGGCTCACCGCCTGCCACCGAGGCGAACTCTACCGAGATGCCCGCCGCCTCGAGCACGGCAAGCGGGTGCGTGACCTCGCCGAGAAAATACCCGGTCGGCTCACCCGTCTTTCCCTTGGTGGCGTGGCTCGTCAATACGAACAGTACGGGCTTTGTCAGCCCTTGGTCAGAAGCCGGCATCAGATCACCTTTTGGTTTCGCTGGTCTGGCAGGACTTTATTATCCCCACCGGAGGCGATAAATGATCTCAACTTCAATTCATTTGTTCTCCGGAGACAAAGATGCCCCGTCGTTTCGATTACCTCGCCGATGTCGAAGTGTTCGTGGCGGTGGCCGAGCACGGCTCGTTGACGGCCGGCGCCATCGCCCTTGGTACGACACCCTCCGTCGTCAGCCGCGCCATCTCGAGGCTTGAAGCGCGGCTCGGCAGCCAGCTCCTGCGCCGCACCACGAGGCGCATCGGTCTCACCCACGACGGACAGCATTTTCTCGACCAGGCGCGCTCCGCCTTCTCGACCATCGACGACGCCGAGCGCGCGATTCAGGGCGGCAGCGGCCAGATCGCCGGCCGCATCCGCCTCAGCGTGCCGACCACATACGGGCACTTCCGCCTGCCGCCGCAACTCTGCCGGTTCCGCGCGCTCCATCCCAAGGTCGAGGTCGAGCTCAACATTACCAACCGCAACGTCGACCTGGTTGCCGAAGGCTTCGATCTCGCCATCCGCATGGGTCAGTTGCCGGACAGTGGCCTTGTTGCCCGCAAGATCGAGGACGGGGCGATGTGCCTTGTCGCCGCGCCCGACTATGTCGCCCGTCGCGGTACCCCTCAGAGCATCGCCGATCTCGATCGTCACGACTGCGTGCCCTTCGTCATGCCGAGCACCGGTAGGTTCGCGCCCTGGATGTTCCATGACAACGGCCAGGATCTCGACTGGGCGCCCTCATCCGGCGGGCTTCAGGTGAGCGATGACGTGCTCGGCGTGGTGTCGATGGCCGAGCAAGGCGCCGGCATTTGCCAGACCTATGATTTTGTCGTCGAGCGCTCCATCCGGCAGGGGAGACTAATCGAGCTGCTGCCGCAGCTGAACGGGCGAACGCGATCGATCTCGATCGTCTACGCTCCCAATCGCCGGCTTTCCGCCGCGTCCCGCGCACTGATCGACGTCTTGGGCGAACGGCAAAGCTGACGGCGAAAGTGTTCGGGGCGTTGCGCGGTCCAATACAATTTATCCGACCACATCTTCCCAGACACACCCAAAGTCACAAAACTGTCACAAACAAAGGGCCGGATCGCCCGCGTTCAGTTCCGATTTGCCACAACAATGCGAGGACGAGACGCCATGAATGCCAAGGCACAGACGCATTCGCCGCCGGCCGAGGCCGGCAGATGGCATCGATCGGAAGCCGGCACGATCATCGCCGTCATCCTCGTTTCGGTCGCCATTCTCGCGTCCCTTGTGGTCGCCGACCGGGTCTTCGGCATCGACTATTACGACCTCGTGCGCGACCCGAACGCCATCGCCCGCAACCCCGGCTATTTCGGCATCGTCTCGAATATCGGGGTTATCTTCTGGATCGTCGGCGCGGCCGCAGCTCTTCAGGCTTTTGCGGCGACAAGGGCGGCCGAAGGGACCACGCCTCTCAGGCGAACGCTGCTTGCCGGTGGGCTCTTTGCAGCCCTGATGGGTATCGACGATTTCCTCATGCTGCATGAGGCGGTCGCGACCACGGGCATCCCGGAAGAAGTCGTCCTCGTGCCGCACATGCTCGTGCTTTGCGCCCTGTGCTACTGCGCCTACACGGTTCGGGCAGCAACGCCGCGACTGCTGCTCGTCGGCTCGGTCCTGTCGATGGGCCTGTCCTTCGCCGCCGATATGGCCCCGATCCATGTCGGCGGGGCCACCTTCTTCGAGGAGGCTTTCAAGCTGGTCGGCATCCTGTTCCTGAGCGCCTATCTCGTCACCATCAGCCACCAGGCGCTGCAGCATGGCGGGGCGTCGCGGCACCCAGCCATCGGATAGCAGCCTGTATGGGCTGAGCCACGGTCACGTCGTTCCACCGCTCAATGCCTGCTCAAGGAAGATGTACTTCATTGCCGTCTGGGCCGCCTGGATCCGGCGGTCGCCGCGCCCGCCGTGGCCGCCTTCCGTTTCCTCGAAGAACAGCGCGTTGGCATGGCCGGCGGCCTGCAGCCGTGCTGCCATCTTGCGTGCGTGGCCGGGATGCACCCGGTCGTCGGCGGTCGACGTCGTAAGCAGCACCGGTGGATAATCGGCGTCATCAGCGACGTGTTGGTAGGGAGAATAGGTCGCCAGCCAGGCCGCTTCCTCGGGCTTGGACGGATCGCCATATTCGGCCATCCAGGATGCTCCGGGCGGCAATTCCGTATAGCGCAGCATGTCGAGCAACGGCACTTCAATGAGCACCGCACCGAAAAGCTCGGGCCGCTGGGTCAGGGAAACGCCCGTCAGCAAGCCGCCGTTCGACCCACCTTGAATGCCGAGCATGGCAGGGGTCGAAATCCCGCGCCGCACCAGATCTTCGGCAACGGCGGCAAAATCGTCGAACGCGTTCTGCCGCTTGTCCTTAAGTGCTGCCTGATGCCATCGCGGACCGAACTCGCCGCCACCACGGATGTTGGCCTGGACATAGGCGTAGCCCTTTTCAAGCCAGAGCTTGCCGCGTACGCCGGCGTAGCCGGGCAGAAGCGGGACTTCGAAGCCGCCATAGCCGTAGAGCAATGCCGGCACCGGCTTTTGCTGGTCGCGACGCCGAACGACAAAATAGGGAACGAGGGTGCCATCCCTCGAGCGTGCCTCGAACTGCTCCGATATCAGCTCTGACGCATCGAAACGCGCCGGCTGCGCCTTGACTGTCGCCAGCGTCTCGCCGTCATCGTCAGACCAGATGATCGAGCTCGGCGTCAGAAAATCGGTGAAGGAGAACGAGACGCTTGAGCCGAACTGATTGATATGGCTGATGCCGACATTGCCGTTTTCGGGCAGAGCGAGCGGTGTGAGCGACCACCCCCCTTCGCCGCGTTCGGCAAACACCACGCGGCCGCGCACATTGTCCATCAGGCTGATGAACAGGCGGTCGCGCGTGCTGGCGACATGCGCAATCGAAACACGCTCTGCGGGCGGCAGCACCGTTTCGATGGCGCCGAGTTCACCCGTTTCCAGCCAGCGCTTGAAATCGAAGGCGTAGAGCCCGTCCGGCAGACATGCCACGCCACCGGGCGCGGACCAGACGCTGCGCACCGCGAAGACGATCTGGCCTTTCAGAATTGCGATGTCGGCGACGTCGTCCGGCAGCGGTAGCCGCCGTTTTTCTCCCGAAGCCAGCCTGACGAAATGATGGCCGGAATAGAAATCGATCGTCCTTGTCAGCAGCAGGTACTGCGCGTCGCCATCGAATTCGAGCGAGCCGCCGACAGCAAGATCCTCGACCTGCCCTTCGAAGATCGGCACCGCCTCGCTGAGATCCGTGCCCCGCTTCCACAGCTTCACGACGCGCGGATAGCCGGATTGCGTGCGTTCTTCCTCCTCGAAGGCGGCCGCAACGATGACCGTGTTGATGTCGAGCCAGCTGAAATTTGATTTCGAAACGGGTGCACGGAACCCGCCCTCGACAAAGCTGTCGGTTTCGATGTCGAACTCGCGCATCTCGCTGGCGTCGCCGCCATCGGGCGACAGGCTCAGGAGGCAACGGTCGAAATCCGGATAGAGGCGGCGCGCGCCGCTGAACACCCATTTGACGCCTTCCTTTTGCGAAAGCGCGTCGAAGTCGATGATCGTTTGCCAATCCGGCTTTTCGGTCTTGTAGGAAGCCACAGTGGTGCGGCGCCAGAGGCCAAGCACGTTGGCCTTGTCCTGCCAGAAATTGTAGACATGGCCGCGCAGTTCATAGCCGACGGCGATGTTGTCCTCTGCGGTCATCAGCTCCAGCGCCGTTTCGAACCGCGCCTGATAGGAAGGATCGCCTTGCAGCCTCTCTTTCGTCAGCCCGTTCTGGCGATGCACCCAGTCGAGCGCGGGCTTGGATGTCCTATCCTCCAGCCAAAGCAGCGGGTCTTCGGCAGGTGTCGAAAGCTGAGGGGCAACGGACTTGGTCATGAAATCTCCAGCGACAATATCAGCGAGGCAATCGGGACGTGTAGCAGCGGTATATGTTGTCTCATCACCTGGCTTTGCAATGCCAAAGGTCGATTAGCGGCGTGGCCATGTTGGGGAGGCGCGGCTTGCCGATAGGCCACTTTGAAAGTCCTGTGATCCCAACGCAGTTGTTTACCGATCGGCAAGCTGGGCCAGGCAGACCTCGCGAACGCAGGCACGGAGCCAACGGTGCGCCGGATCGGCATCAAGCCGCGGGTGCCAGAGCATTGAGACGGTAACCTCAGGCACCGGAACTGGCAGAGGGAAACTGTGCATGCCGGCGCGCAGGTTTCCCGTATGCCGTTCAGGGACGCTGGCGATAAGGTCCGATCCGCGCGCAAGTGCGAGCGCCGCCGAGAAGCCCCCGACCGTGGTGACGATCTGTCGCTTGAGCCCAAGCTTTTCCAGGGCGTCGTCGATCGGCCCCCTGTCGAGACCACGCCGGGAGACGAGCACATGCCGGCCGCCGGCATAGCCGGCTGCGGTCAGCGGGCCGAGGCTCAAGGGGTGCTCCCGGCGCACGACACCGATGAAGCGATCCCGGAACAGCGCCTGCGTTTGCACTTCGGGGCCGGTCGCAGGCCCGATCACACCGGTTTCCAGATCGACGCTGCCGTCGCGCAACGCGCCGCTTTCCTTGTTCGGCTTTGGCAGAAAGCGCAGGCGGACGCCGGGCGCTTCATCGCCGATGCGCCTGAGAAGGTCCGGACCGAAATTCTCCACGAACCCCTCACTCGTCCTAATCGTGAAGGTGCGCGTGAGCTGGCCGACCTCGAGCATTTCGGCCGGGCGCAGGACCGCTTCGGCTTCATCGACGAGTTGACCGACACGCTCGCGCAGTTCCAGTGCCCGCGGTGTCGGAACGAGGCCGCGCCCGGCGCGCACCAGAATCGGATCGCCCGTCACCGCCCTGAGCCGAGCAAGCGCCCGGCTCATCGCCGAAGGGCTGAGCCGCAGACGCTCGGCGGCGCGCGCGACGCTGCCTTCCGCAAGCAGAACATCGAGGGTGACCAGCAGATTGAGATCGGGTTTCGACATTCGCTTGGTATAGCGCAGTTTGATCGGGATGTGGCGCCTGATGCATGAATAAAGTGCAAATCATGCGCCTTCCGCCATGTCACGCAGACGCCTAGGCTTCTGGCAGCTCCATTTCGGAGATTGCCAACAGATGGAGCTTGTCTTGAAGCGCGATATTGCAGTACCCGCCGAGCCAAATGTCGGAGCCATTGGACGGACGCGTTCGGTCCGATGGGCGCTGGCCAGCCTGTCGCTCTCCATGTTGTTGTCGGCGCTTGGCACCAGCATCGCCAATGTCGGCCTGCCGACGCTGGCCAGCACCTTTGATGCGCCGTTCCAGGACGTGCAATGGGTGGTGCTTGCCTATCTGCTCGCCATCACCGCGTTGATCGTCGGCGTCGGCCGGCTCGGCGACATCGTCGGCCGACGCCGACTGCTGCTCGGTGGCGTCGCATTCTTTACGCTTGCCTCGGGCCTAAGCGGCTTCGCCCCGACGCTCTGGCTGCTGATAACCGCCCGCGCGGCGCAGGGGCTCGGCGCGGCAATCATGATGGCACTGACCATGGCTTTCGTCGCCGAGACGGTGCCGAAGGCACGCACCGGCAGCGCCATGGGGCTGCTCGGAATGATGTCCGCGATCGGCACTGCGCTCGGGCCATCGCTCGGCGGCGCGCTGATCACCGGCTTCGGCTGGCGCGCACTTTTCCTCGTCAATGTGCCGCTCGGTTTCCTCACATATGTGCTTGCGCATAGCCATCTGCCTGCCGACCGCCAAGGGACGACGCCCACCCCTGCCCGCTTCGATGTGCCAGGCACCGTCGTGCTGGCATTGACGCTGGCGGCCTACGCGCTTGCCATGACCATCGGCCGCGGCCAATTCGGCCCGCTCAATATCGTTCTGCTGCTGGCCGTGGCCCTGGGCGTCGCGGCTTTTGCAATGGTCGAAACGAAGGTCGCATCCCCGTTGATACACTTGGCGATGTTTGGCGATCCGGCCTTGAGCACGAGCCTGATCAGCAATGCGCTGGTCTCGACGGTGATGATGACGACTTTGGTTGTCGGTCCCTTCTATCTCACGCGCGCCCTTGGCCTCGATCCGGCAGCGATTGGGCTGGTGATGTCGGTCGGTCCGGTGGTGGCGGCATTGAGCGGCATACCGGCGGGCCGCTTCGTCGACCGGTTCGGCGCGCGACCGGTGATGATGGCCGGACTTGCGGCAATCGCGGCCGGCGCCGCAGCACTCTCCATCCTGCCGGCAACATTCGCCATCCCGGGCTACCTCGCGCCCATCGTCGTCGTCACCGCCGGCTATGCTCTCTTCCAGGCGGCCAACAACACCGCCGTCATGGCGGACGTGCCGCCGGATCGCCGCGGCGTCATCTCGGGCATGCTCAACCTGTCGCGCAACCTGGGGCTCGTCACCGGCGCATCCGTCATGGGCGCCGTCTTCGCCTTGGCATCGGCGGCATCCGACATCGCCACGGCACCAACCGAGGCCGTCGCGTCAGGCATGCGGGTCACCTTCGCTGTCGCGGCGGGCCTCATTCTCCTGGCGGTCGTCATCGCTCTTGCGGGTCGCGTGCTCGTGGCTCGCTTGGCGTTGCCGAACGACGCACGGGAGCGCTGACGGTGGTGAAAGTCCAGCGCCTTGCCGGCTTCTATTCCAGATCCATCGTGGTGAATACCCGGCAATTGTTGGGCGCAGGCGTGCCCCGGCAAATCTGCGCATCGACCAGTTGATCGACCGCGAGCGTGCTCGTCACCAGAAGCGCCTTGAACAGTTGCCAGCGACCGAGATTACCGTCCTCGTTGCGCGGGCCATCGACCAGGACCTGGTATCGCACGCCCATTTCGCCGTAATACGCCGCCAGCTTTTTGGTGCCGGCCTCGCTTGCAGCGACGATCGGAATAGCCTCGATCGCCGTTCCATCTCCGGCGAGCCGTCGCACGCCGGCCGCCAGAACCAGAGTGCATGCCTGCGCGCAGCGTCCACGCGAAACCGCCGCGCCGACATAGTCTGCCCCTCTGTTATCGTTTTCCGTACACCCCTCCTGATCCGGCTGGCATCCGGCAAAAACGGTCCTGCCGACAGCCACACTCAGCCCATTCCTGCGGACGAGGCGGCCGATCGCCATGGCAGCGGCCATGTCACCACCAGCAAAGTCGGTGTTTTCGGGCCGATCATGCCCTCGGCGGATATCCATTCCGTGCATGTCGGCTCGCAATCGGCCTGGTTCGAGCGCACGACGACGAACCGCATCTGCTGCTCTGCCGTTTTTGCCGACTGTGGGATCAACATGCTTGAGGTGGCCGCGAGACAAATCAGCAGCGCCGCCCGCCTCAGGCGGGACAACCTCTTGTCGGCACGCGGACTCCATACAGACATCCTGATCTCCAGCCACGATCCGCGGGTCTAACGCTCAAGGTCCGACATCACGAATACCCGGCAATTGGCGGCCGCCGGCACCGTCCTGCAAGCCTCGACCGACGTCAGCAGTTCGACCCCGCCCAACTTCGTCGTCAGCTTCATCTCCAGCATCGCAACGGGCTCGATCTTGCGAATGTCGGCGGCGGGCGTGATCTTCATCAGATCGATGACGGCACGACCGACACCCATTTCCGCGAGATAGGCCGCCAGCTTGCGCTCGGTCGCCTTGTTCATTTCATAGGTCTTGTAGCCGCCGACATTCCTGCGACTGACGACCGTCTTGCTGGTTATCTTCTTCTTGCCGTTCACGACGCGATACTTCGCCCGATACTGCGTCTCGATCTGGACGTAGGTTGTGGTGATCTGGTGCACGCCCAGGAACGCCCACTCGCCGACAACGCGTCCGGTGCCGCCAGCAAGCATCAGCGGGCAGGCCGAGTTGCAATAGGCTTCGCCAGAATAGGCGATGCCGATATGGCGCGCGCCCTTGCCGTCATTGTCACGGCAACCCTGTTGCTCCGGCTGACAACCGATGAAGCGGGTCTTACCGACCGCCGCTTCAAGTTTTCGCGTTCTGATCATCCGCCCGATCGCAAGCGCAGCATCGACATCTCCGCCGGGCGACGTTACGACGATCGGCAGGCGACGGGTGCCGATGGACTTGAGCAGTTTCTTGAAGAGCGCCGGGGTTTCGTCAACGATCGTGCCCTCGGCCGATATCCACTCCGGGCAGGTCGGCTCGCACCCGGTCTGGCCGCTGCGAACCACGAAAAATTGCATCTCCGCGCCTTCCGGCTGTGATGCGCGAGCCGCTACGGCCGGGGCCATCAGCCCAATCAACAGCCAGACGAAGACCATTGAACGCCAAAACACTTCGCGTGGAAATGCCGTGCCGAGCAAAGAAAAGCACCTCCTTCCGACCGTTTGTGCGCCGGAGGTTAAGAGCGGAGGGATCTCACCCGATCCTGCCTTGCATCTCCGTGCTGCGCCGGACTGAACAAATTTCTATGCTGCAAATAGGAGTATCGAAACGAATGGCTCTGCGGGCACGATCGTTGAGATCGTGCGTCATAGAGCGAAATGAGAATGTTGGTTGCGCCAGTCAAGAATGAAATCGAGAATAGCACGCCCCATTAATATAAGGCAATACTCATATAAATGAAATCGCTCGACGTGCGCGATGCGATCAGCCGACACCGTTGCGGCTTGGTGATCACCCAACTCCCGGAATTCTCGACTTCTTCAAAGGATAGGCTGTCAGGAGGCGCGGCATCAATCGTGCTCAAGTCACTGCGGCGAAATGATAATCGTTGGCGCAGCACCGATCAGACGCGCGGGGGGACTAGATACGCCGCCGACGCTTTGACAACATAGGCGCTCAAGGCAGGGTTGGCGATTCGATGACGATATACTTCAAGGCAGCGGTTTCCGATGACGTGGCATTCGGGATGATCGAGCAATGTTTTTCCGATCCGGACGACTATGACGGCTATCTCGACATCTTTGGCGATCACACCGAGCAGACCGTTTCATGGAGCAAGGGCAGGTCGGCAGATGAGTTCAGGGATCAGATAACCGAAGCACTGCGTTCGGCCTGGGAGGCGGCACGTTTCTGGCAGGTTTACGAACGGCGTGAAGGCCGGGACGACGTCGGCACCAATGAAATTCGAAGAGCCGCCATCGACCTGACGCGGGCCTATGGTGGCGTGATTGTGATCACGCTCAGCCTGCTTGGACGACGCAGCAGCGCGAACGATCTCGAACTCGTGTTCCTTTGCTTCCAGGAAGATGCCCAACGCCGCAATTTCCGCGTGCGCTACGACGGAAAATTCGTGTCTGCCTGAAGCCATGGATGCTTAAAGACGACGGGTGTTAGTGACGTTTTCTCGAGAGCAGCTGCGAGGATGCCATCTCTTCGAGAATGTGGAGGTCCTCGTTAAGCGTCGTGCGATGCTTGTGCGACAGGTTGACGAGACAGTCCGCAATTTCGTCGGAAGTCCAACCCGCGGCCTCCGCACGGTCGACCAGTTCCAGGAAGGCACCTTCAACCGCGCTCTCGCAATCCGGCTCCCGATCCGGGTGTCCATGACTGACGAGCGGCACAGCGATTTTGGTCATGACCGATCCTCCGGGGCGAAGAATAGCGCCGCGGCAAGGGCCTGCAAAGCGACCAAGGTCCTATCCTTGCAGCGACCTTGGTATTTCGAGACGCCGGTCGCCAAATGCCAAGGCGAGCCCCCATCGATTGCTAAATAATCTGACAGCGGCGGCGGCCACGACGCGTCATCCTGCCATCATCGGAAACGAATGAAAGGAGATGATCCGATGGCGGACACAGCTTCATCCCATGACAACCTGATCTATGTCTCCACTCGCCTGATCGGCCCACGAGACCGATTTTCGACGGCACTCGAAACACATGGCTTTTCCCGGCGGCTGCTTGCGCGGGTATCCCGCTGGATGGAGACGCGGCGCGGGCGCCTGGATCTGCTTGCGCTTTCCGATCATCAGCTGAAGGATATTGGCCTGTCGCGCGGGGCCGCCTATAACGATTTCTACAAACGCGACGAATAGGACCGCAATGTCCCAGTTTTCGTGCCAGACGCTTCTCGACACCTCGACCGCCTCGCTGCGGGACGTGGTCTGCGATGGCGCGTGTCGCGGGAAAAGCGGCGAGGAATGCTCCCACCGCACAAGCCTCGTCTATCCCTATCGCGGCGTGTTCATGCGGCATGTGGGCAAGGCCGATACGGTGGCTGAATCCAATCAGGTGATCTTCTTCAACCGCAGCGAAGACTATCGCGTCAGTCATCCGATCGAAGGCGGCGATGCATGCCTCGACGTGCAAGTGGACGAAGCCATCCTCTGCGAACTCGCGCCGAAGGAGCAATTGCGGTCGGGGGCGCTTGCCGCGTTCAAAAGACCGCGCCGGCGGATCGATCCACGAGCGCAGGCGCTTGTCGCGCTGTTGCGTTACAGCCTTCGCCGCGGGATTGCCGAAACGCTCGAAGCCGAGACCCTGACGCTGACATTGATCCGGCGTTCGCTCGGCGAGAGGACGTCGCATAGCGCTGCTACGACCTATGGGCGCGAAAAGCTGGTCGATCGGGCGAAGCTGGTTCTTTCGACCGATCTCGCCCGCCGCTGGACATTGGCCGAGGTGGCAACGGAGGTCGGCGTGTCACCTGTTTATCTCACCCAGGTTTTCCAGCAGGTCGAAGCCATGCCGCTCTATCGCTATCAGTTGCGGCTGCGGCTTGCGCGAGCGCTGGACCTGCTCGGCTCCTGCCATGACCTGACGGCACTCGGCCTCGACCTCGGCTTTTCCAGCCACAGCCATTTCAGTGCGTCCTTCAAACAGGCCTATGGGCGCACGCCCGCCGAATTCCAGCGCGCCCTGCATCTGCGCTAATACCCAAAATTGCCTGCCTGAGGGCCGCGTCGCCACGCCCTGCCGGGCGATTGCGACGTGCGACCCGGCACCGATCCGCCTTGGGGACCGGGCTCGGATTTAACTGGACAAAAATAATCATAAAAAATTCCGGATCGGTGAAAAAAAATCGGGAGCCGGTCGTCTTTGTATGAAAGCGCATGCTGAAGCACCGCGCCGAAGCCGAGACGGGTGGAAGATGAGCTCACCGGAATGCCGCAACGGACGTCCGCCGTTCGAGGAAAAACGTGACCGCACAGGTTCGTTTCTTCCTGGAGCGATGGCGACCGATGCATTGACGTTCACGACCTGGCACGCGGCGTCGCCGACACATATCGCTTCCGTCCGCACCAACCGTTCAAACGGACGTCGTCAATCGCGCCCGCCTGGGCCAACCTCATGTGGCGCCCGGCTGTCAGCCCGCCATATCCTGCGCCAATCCCATCCGCCTCCTCGGGCGGCTGGCAGACCGTGCGTGATGCATATCACGCCGACCTGAGCCCGTTCACTACGAAAATTCAATGCGTTGCGCCTCCCACGCGACGCGATTGCGCGACTTTGCATGTCGCGTGCCGAGGATCGACAGACATGAAATCGTCTAGGCAAATCGCAGAAACTGCGACATTTCAAAGCTTCGCCAACTGCTACCTCAGGGAGGTCAATCCCGGCGTGCCGGTCAGGCACCGGACCGCCAGCGGATCCTGCGACAGCATCGAATGGTCGCTTCCCCGCCAGCAAATGATCCTGCGCGTCGAGGTCACCTCATCGTCGCTGTGCGGCCCGCTTCACTTCGGCAGGGCCTGGGGGCGCAACGTCTCCGATCGGTCGTGGCGTCCGATCGAGCTGATGTCTGCGCTCCATATGCTGGTCCAGGCCGCCTACCGTCAGGACGACGCCGGTCAGACAGATGCGTTGCGCGGCTTCGAGCTCGAGCTTCTGATCCGGGTGCTCGAAAGCTATCAGCAGACCGCCCTCTACGTCGACAGGGCGCAACCGCGTCAGGAAGACGCCAACGATTTTCTCGAGGCCGAGCAGTCACTTGTCTTCGGGCACTGGCTGCACCCCACGCCGAAGAGCCGGCAGGGCATGACCTATTGGCAGCAGGAAAGCTATGCGCCGGAACTGCGCGGCCAGTTCAAGCTGCATTATTTCGCTGCGAAGGCGGACCACGTCAGTCACGCATCCTCCCGCTCGATACAGGCACCCGATATCATCCGCTCGCTGTCAGGACTTGACGCGGAAGGGCTGGGCCTTACCGGTGACGAATGCCTGCTGCCGATGCACCCGTTGCAGGCGGAAGCCCTGCTTCTCGATCCCGGTATTCAGGCGATGCAGCGGGCCGGCATCCTGCGTCACCTCGGCCCAACCGGTTCTCTCTTCAGCGCAACGTCGTCCGTCCGCACGGTCTATGGTGCTGCTGAAGACTGGATGCTCAAGTTTTCCCTGCCGGTGCGCATCACCAATTCCGTACGCCTGAACCGAAGGCAGGAGCTGGAGGCCGGTGTCGCCATGGCCAAGCTCGTCGACCGGATCGGCCTGGCTAAACGCGCGGCGAACTTCAGGATCATCCAGGACCCGGCCTACATCACGCTCGATTTGCCGGGTCACAGCGAGAGCGGCTTCGAGGTCATCCTGCGCGAAAACCCCTTCGCGCACGGCAACGGACAGGGCGTCATAACCGTGGCCGCGCTGACGGCCGACCCGCTTGCGCAAACACCGTCGAGGCTCGAAAAACTCCTGCGCACGCTCGCCAGCAGCGATGGAGAGCGTCTCGCCGACGTCTGCATCGCCTGGTTCCAACGCTATCTCGATTGCGCCGTCGAGCCGCTGATCCGACTCTACGACGACTACGGCGTCGCCCTTGAAGCGCACCAGCAAAACAGCCTGCTCGACATCGGCGCCAGTTACCCCACGGTCAGCTACTACCGCGATAACCAGGGCTTCTATCTCTCCGAACGCTATCGCAGCCTGCTCGCAAGCCACGTCCCTGAAACCGAGACGATCCCGTCGCTCTATTTTCCCGAAAGCGAAATCCGCGACCGCTTCGCCTATTACCTCATCGTCAATCAGGTCTTCTCGGTGATCAGCCGCATGGGCCACGACGGATTGTGCGACGAAGGCACGCTTCTCAGGATGCTCCGGAACCACCTGGAGCAATGCGCGTTCGGCATGACCGGCGCCGGACGGGATTTCGCCCGGCATGTGCTGGACCTGCCGACGATCGCGTCGAAGGCCAACCTGACCACCCGGCTGTTCAATGTCGACGAACTGCAATCCGACCACGCGCCGGTCCTTTATCGCCCCGTTCCAAACCCTTTGCGGGCACCCGCGGCGCTGACGACCCTGAGGACCAGCCATGCCATTGCCTCTTGATCTCCAGGGACGCCCCGACGACCGGGTGCTTCGCCAGCTTGCCGCCGCCCTTCTGTTCGAAGGCGTCATCGAAGCGCGCCAAAGCGAGGGCGGCGGCGATGGTGCAACGCATTTTCGTTGGACGCTCGGCGGCCGCGACTTTCGGTGCGATGCCATCCTCGGCGCATTCGGGCGAATCCGGCCATTGCCGGGATCGGTGCAGATGCGGGAAAGCGACGGCAGCTGGGGCGAGGCGTCGCTCTCGGTTGTGGTTTCCGCCCTGCCCGGCAGCGGCATCACCCGCGGCAAGCTGCTGAACGAGATGATGCAGACGATTGCCTTTTCCGAGTGGAATGACCGTCATCTTATCGCCCGTCCGCGGCGGGAGATGTCCTTCGCCGAGCTCGAAGGTGCAATCGACGAGGGGCATCCCTACCACCCCTGCTACAAGGCCCGCACCGGCTTCTCCCAGGCGGACCATGCCCTCTTCGGCCCGGAGGCCGGCCAGTCGTTTCAGCTCGTCTGGCTGCTCGTCGCGCGCAAGCATCTGCGCCAGACGCTGCCCGACACAGAAGAGGCATTCTGGCGGACCGAACTTGGCGGGGAAACCTGGGCGCATCTTCAGGGCATGCAACAGCAGCTCGGTGTCTGCACTGAGGATTTCGGGCTCGTGCCGCTGCATCCGTGGCAATGGCGCAACCTGAGCGAAACACTGCTTGCCGGCTGGCTCGAAGACGGCGATGCCCATTGCCTCGGCCCGGCGGGCGACCCCTACACGGCGACCCAGTCGGTACGCTCCTTGCTCAACGAGAACCGACCGCAAGCGGCAAGCGTCAAGCTACCGCTCAACATCGTCAACACGTCCTCGCGCCGCATCCTGGAACCGCATTCGGTCTGCACCGCGCCGGTTATCTCAAGCTGGATCGGCGAGATCGTCGCTTCAGATCCGCTGTTCAGCGAACAATACCCGCTCACCATCCTGCAGGAATATGCCGGGATCATCGCCGATGCGGACGAGCCGTTGGCCGGACAAGTGGGCGCGATCTGGCGCCAGAGCGCGCAAGCAACGCTGGAAACCGGAGAAGCCGTCGTTCCCTTCACCGCGTTGATGATGATGGAGACAGACGGGCGGCCCTTTGCCGACGACTGGATCCGGCGCTTCGGCCTGATGCCATGGATCAACCGGTTGCTCGAAGTCGCCGTCTTGCCGGTCTGGCATCTGCTCGTCCATCACGGCATTGCCGTCGAGGCGCATGGCCAGAACATGCTGCTCGTGCATCGCGACGGATGGCCGGTCCGGTTGATCCTGCGGGACTTCCACGAGAGCATCGAATTCTCGCCGGGCTTTCTGCGCGAACCGGAAAAGGCGCCCGATTTTCCATCCCTGCATCCGCTCTACCGGGACGCCGAGCCGGACCAGTTCTACTGGACGGACAATCTGGATTCGCTGCGCGAACTGGTGATGGACACTCTCTTCGTCTACAATCTGAGCGAGATCAGCCATCTTCTCGACCATTGCTACGATCTTCGCGAACCGCTGTTCTGGCAGCGGGTCGAAAGCCTGCTGTCAGCCTATCCGCATAGGCATGGCACGGCGGGCCGGCAGGCGCAGCTCGGCCACGACGGCCCCGAAATTCTCACCGAATCCCTGATGACGAGGAAGCTCTTCGCGCGCAAGCCCGAGTACCACCACGTGGTGCCCAATGCCTTGGCCGCGGACAGGCTTCAACGAAGGAGGTGGCATGAAAGCAGCCGCCTCCCAGGAGAGAACGGACCATTGAGATGCAGGTGATGATCGAGGGACAGTCACGCTTCCGGCCTTTCGGCTTACCTTATTGGGGTTTCGAAGATCTCAACAAGGGAGTTGGAAGCATGACTGCCTCTTATGATTACCATATCGGCGTCGACTACCACAAATCCTATAGTCATCTGGTGGTGCAGGACAGCAGCGGCAAGACGCTCAGATCGGGTCGGGTGAAGAACGATCGCCAGTCGCTCGGTGGGTTTCTGGAACGCTACCGCGAGAACTCGCATGCCGTGGTCGAGGCGACGCGCAACTGGATGGTGATGTACGACTGGCTCGACGACATTTGCGATGATGTCGTTCTCGCCCATCCTTTGAAGGTCAAGGCGATTGCCGACGCCAAGATCAAGACCGACAAGATCGATGCGACGGTGCTCGCGCATCTGCTCAGGGCCGACCTGGTGCCGGAGGCCTGGGCGCCCAGCGAACGAGCAAGAGACCTGCGCGTCGCCCTGCGCGAGCGGATGTTTTACGTGCGGCTGCGCACGATGACGAAGAACCGCATTGTCACGGTGTTTGATCGCTATCCGGAGCAGACGGCACAGCTGAAGAAGCTCGGGGATCTGTTTGGCAAGGCCGGCCGCGTCCAGCTGGCGCAAGTCAACGTCTCGGAGATCGACCGCATCCAGATCGACCGTGGCCTCGCCTTCATCGGCGACATTGACGTGCGGATCAAGCAGTCGGAAGCAACGATCCGGGCGATGACCAAGGCCAATGCCAACGTCAAGCTGTTGAAGACGATCCCCGGCATCGGCGAGTTCTTCGCCCGGCTGATCGACGCGGAGATTGACGATGTATCCCGCTTTCGCAATCCGAAGAAGCTCGCCGCCTATGCCGGACTGGTGCCCTCGACCTATTCCTCCGGCGGCAAGACCTTTCACGGCAAGATCATCAAGCAGGGCAACAAGTGGCTGCGCTGGGCTTTCGTCGAAGCCGTCACCCCCGCCATCGCCAGCGATGCGCAACTTCATGACCAGTACGAGCATCTGAAGATCAGAGGAACCAACAAGGCGCGTGTGGCGATCGCGCGCAAGCTTTTGACGATCGCCTTCCAGATCCTGCGTGACCAGCGCGCTTACGAGCCGCGCGGCACCAGCACCACGGAAGGCGCGTCGACGATATCCCGGCTGTCCTGATTGTCGTCTAGCGAGCCCGGCAGGACTGGGCTGCGCTCCTCAAGGAGAATGGGAAGCCGGGAGCCGAACGCCACTCTGTGACCGAAGCCAGCACGGCATCAGGGTCACGCATTGGAGACTGGTTCAAGAACCGAACGGCAGATGCCTGTCGCGCGGAAGGAAGAGATTTAGCCGATCGGCGAAAATGCCGATCAATAACCAACCGAACCCAAGGAAAAGCCGCCAATCGAAGGCGTTTCGCCCCTTGTGTTCTTTCATTGGAGAAAGCTATGATCCGTATCGACGACAGGCTCTATGATCGCGCCTATCTCGACGAAACATCCGCACGCCTGGCCGGGCAGATCGGCCTGAAGGACCGCGACGACGGACGCTACGCGGTCTGCTTTGCCGAAACCATCGACTGGCTGGCGCTATTCTTCGCCATCCGCAAGGCCGGCGCCAGCGTGTTGCCGATCCATCCGGGCACGCCCTATGCCGCCGCGCGCAAGCTTGCGATCGGGGCCGGCTGCGACCGGTTGTTCTACAACAGCCTCACGGCCGAAGTGCTGGAACGACCCGCAAACGCCTTGCCGGTTGGCACGCTGCTGCAGATGAGTTCGGGCACGACAGAGGCGCCGAAATGCGTGGCGCGCAGCTGGGAGGATATCGACGCCGAGATCGAAAGCTATATTGGCATCTTCCGCGCGCCGGAGGACATGACCCCGGTCATCGCCTGCCCGACGACCCATTCCTATGGCCTGATCTGCGGCATCCTGGTGGCGCTCAAGCGCGGCCAGACGCCGGTTATCGTCAACACCGCCAATCCGAAATATCTCATGAAGGTTCTTCGCGAGATCGAGCGGCCGCTGCTCTATTCGTCGCCGGCCATCCTGCACACGCTTGCCCGGCTGCTGCCCGAGGGCGAGCAGATCCATGCGACGATGACTTCGGGCACGCTGCTGCCGGATCCCTGGTTTGCCCAGATCAGGGCCAGGAGCCGGCATATGTTCCAGCAATATGGCTGCTCCGAAGCCGGATGCATCGCGATCAATCCGGATGTCACCGCCGCCGGCGACATGGGGTTCGTGCTGCCGCATCTTCTGCCGCAGACCGGCAGCAATGCGGAAAATGCAGGTGAAATCGTCGTGACGAAGGGCGACGGTATCGCCATCCACACCCGCGATCTCGGCTATCGCCGCGATGACGGCATGCTGGTCTTTGTGTCGCGCATGGACGACATGATCAATGTCTCCGGTCTCAACGTTTATCCGAGGGATGTCGAGGATGCGGTGATGGCGATGGCCGAAGTCGGCGACGCCGTTGCCTTCCGCATGGGCGACCGCTTTGCCGGGGAGCGCGTGGCGCTCCTGTTCAGTGCCAGTCAAACCATCGCGCCGCAGGCGATCCGCGAATGGTGCAGTCTGCATCTCGCCAGCCATCAATTGCCGATGGACATCCGCCAGGTCGACACCATCCCGCGCCAGGCCAATGGCAAGATCAGCCGCCGCGAGGTTGCCGCCCGGCACGCCGCCGGTGAGTTCACCAAACCGATCGCCGGAGCCGCGTCATGACCAGCAACGAAATCCTCGAGGCGATCCACGAGGTCCTCAGCGACCATATGATGCATCCGCATCTCGACGGCTTCGGCCCCGACGCTCGCCTCAACGAGGACCTCTATCTCGATTCCGTCCTGATCCTGCAGATCTTTCTCAATTTGGAGCTGGAATACGGGCTGAGTGTTCCGGAAGAGGCGATCGCCCGCCAGGATGTCCAGACGGTCGCCGATCTCGCCGCGCTCTATGAGCCGAAGTCGATCGAGACGCTCGTCCCATCGTTTCCATTAACCGGCGGTACGACAGACGAAGGCGTGCATGGCGAGGCCTATTACGACATCAAGGTGCACTGCTTCGTCAGTTGCGTCTGCGACGGGCTGAAGCGAAAGGGCCTGGACCACCGACCGTTCTATTTCGGTGTCTGGGACGCGAAATTTGGGCTCAGCGACCGCTTCCAGCTTCTCTATCATGCACCCGAGATCAGCCATGAATTCTTCCGCAGCTGGTTTCAGCGGCTCTACGGCGTCACCGTTTACGAATGGTACGACCCTGACATCAGCAAGAGCGAAAATCTCACCGTGATGCTCGACCTCGTCAAACGGCGCGCAGATACCGGCTCCGTCATGGTCATGCTCGACATGTTCCACCTGCCGGAGCGCGAGAACAAGTTCAACCAGAACCCCTTCCCGCACTACCTCATGCTGCAGGAAACCGCCGACCCCGATACGTGGTTCGTGCATGATCCCGACTACCGTTGGGAAGGCGAGATCGCGCGGGACAAGGTGATCCATGCGGTGATGCAGCCGACCGTCGGCGGCGGCTATGTCTTCGACAATGCAGAGGCTCGGCCACCGGCAGCCGAAGACCTCAAGGCCTATTTCGAGGGCTGCTTTATCAGAGCCAGCAATCCGCTGGCCGACACCGTTCGCATGATCGTCACGGCTCATATCGACGGACGCGGCGGCATCGACCTTTCCGACCTCACGGAGGCCGTGCGCGAACTGCCCGTCATCACCATCCGCAAATACGCCTACGAGCATGGCTTTGCGTTCTTCTGGCGAGCCCTAAAGCTGCCGGCCGCCGAGTTCGAAGGCTGGTGC
The DNA here is from genome assembly GCF_017488845.2 of Ensifer canadensis. NCBI lineage: Bacteria > Pseudomonadati > Pseudomonadota > Alphaproteobacteria > Hyphomicrobiales > Rhizobiaceae > Ensifer > Ensifer canadensis. Next base: position 341,159 of record NZ_CP083371.1, on the reverse strand, counting down.
GAAGAGATCGAGGCGCTCGTCCAGGCGTTGAAATCGCTGCACTACGATTGCATGAAGCTGAGCCAGACCGGCGACCGCGCCTTGGCCACCCCGGTGTTCGAGCGGCTGGCAGAAGCCGACCGGATCGAGACGAAACTGAAAGGAAAGCTCGCCGAGATCTTCGATCTCTGGTGTGAACAGAACATTGCCGCCGACATTCCCATGCTGGAGAGGCCCACGCTGAAAAGGGTTGCGCGATGAACATATCGCTGTGCACGATCACGTTTCGCCATCATCTGATTTCCCTCGGCGAAATCGCCGCCTGGGCGCAATCCAACGATTTTCAGGGGATCGAGCTCTGGGGTGCGCATGCACGCAACCTGGCGCAGCAGCCCGACCGCAATGCCGATTGGCTCGATACTTTCGGGCTGAATGTGCCGATGATCAGCGACTATCTGCCGCTCGACGGCGATAAGGAGACGCTGCGGCACAAGACTGTCGAGCTCTGCAGGCTCGCCCGCCGCTGGAGATCCCGCAAAATCCGTACCTTCGCCGGCAATTGCGGCAGTCTCTCCGTCTCCCACGAAGAGCGGCAGCGCATCGTGGAGCGGCTGAGAGAGATATGCGCGATCACTGCCAGCTACGGCATTCAACTGCTGGCGGAGACACATCCGAAGACGCTGGCCGATACTGCGGCCTCGACATTGCGTCTCATCGAGGAGGTCGACCAACCCGCCTTCGCGATCAATTTCGATACGCTCCATGTCTGGGAGGGCGGCGACGATCCAATCGCCGTGCATCGCCAGATGATGCCGCACATCCGCCATTACCATCTGAAGAACATCCGCGACCGGTCTGACCTCTCGGTCTTCGAACCGGCAAACGTCTATGCCGCGGCCGGCCGTCGCGACGGCATGACGCCGTTGCTCGAAGGCACGGTCGATTATACCGGCTTTCTCCTGGAGATCGCGGGCGACGGACAGCACGACGCATCGCTGGAATGGTTCGGCAATGATTGCCTCGATGTGCTGCGTCGCGATCGCAGGCAGGTTCGCCGCGTGATCGAGGGGCGTGAACCCATACGGCGGACAGTCAACTTTTCGTGATTGCGTTTTAGCGGTGTCATCGGTCTTTGTCGGTGCAACGCATAAAAAATTGGCCCTGGCTGTACATGCCGGGGCCCATTTTTTGTTTTTGTTTTCGTCTTGCAAATGTCAATCAATATAGTTTCGGAACACCGAAATACTGCCTCGTTCGCGGCTTTGCTCATTTTTGACTTGAAGCGGACGAGCTGTGCTCTACCTCGCTACTCTGGCGATCTTGCAGCCGAAAATCAATCAACTTTTATGGGGCTATTTTTCGCCGCGCGACACGGGCGCTTGGGAAACTGCCGCACTGTTTCAGCACCCCCAGGGCGGGCAGAAAACATGCCCTTCCCCAAACATAGCTGCGCCGGCAAGGATACGGAAGACGCGCGCGGCCGCAGCTTGTGTGCCCAATCGAAGCTGACGTGCCGCCTTGCCACCTGCCAACGGTCGCATCGATCGCTAAAGAATCTGACAGCGGCGCTGCCATGCAGATGGTCTTCTCCAATGGTCGAAATCACGACCAAGAGGAGACGAAGACGATGAGCCAGAAAACCTGCGCGGCCTGCGACTGCGAACTCGATCAGAACAGCATCAAGGTCAAGCTCGGCGGCAAGACGGTAGAAGTCTGCTGCGAGGAATGCGCTGCCGCCATTGGCGAAGCGGAGACCGCAAGGACGGCTGCGGCGTCGGCGGGAAAGTAAACATGAGGCCGGTCGCCACAGCGGCCGGCCTCCAATTCGCAAGCGTCAAGGTTGTCTTTTCCCCGCGGCCGTTCAATGACCCTTGAGCGCGGCAATTTCAGCCTGGAGCACCGCCACAGTCTCTTCCAGCGTCTGTACGCGCTGTTCCAGCTCGGACAGGCCCGACGTGGCGAAGGACGGCATGCTCGGCGCCGCGGTGATCGTCTGATCGACCTCGCCACACAAAAGATGCGCAAACCGGTCTTCGCGCTGGCCGGCGCCGCGGTTGAGCTGCACGATCAGCGGAGGCCGACGTCCGATCATCAGATCGAGGTTATCCTTGAGATCCTCCACTGACTGGAACCGCGCCATGCGCTCGCTGCGGGACCAGAGCTCGTAGGCTGTCTGCGGGCCGCGCAGCAAAAGCAGCCCGAGCACGACGATTTGCGGCGAGGTCAGCGAAAAGCGGTTGGCGGCCTGATGTTCATAACGCTCGACGCGCGATGCAAAGGCCTGCCGGACCAATCCCTTCTGGGCGAGCGAATTGAGCGCACGATGCACATCGGCCTGTTCCAACGCCATCACCGGATCGCGCGCCGTCTTCTGGTTGGCGGCGGAGTGGAGGGAGTTGAGCGTCAACGGATAGACGTCAGGCGTCGTTTCCTTCTTCTCGATCAGACAGCCAAGAACACGGGCTTCGATCGCATTGAGTTCGGGAAAATCGGTGTCTGGATTAGTGTTCATAGGTTCACTCTTCTCGGCAACGCGTTCAACGGCAACCCGGGGTTCTCCGACCACGGATGATCTTATCCAGGTTCGTCGCCGTTTAGGGGCCAACGCTCCTGAAACTCATTGATCGAACCGCGCTCCTCGATAGCCCGTTGAGCGGCCAAGGCCAAGTTGCTTTGCGGTTTCGATGGCAGATATGTCGCCCCTAGAGACGAGTGGCGTGGCATTCCATCCGATCGCACTTGCCGGTACCATTTTATTTCACCGAGCCCGACGCAGGCCGCTCGACCGATCACGATTGCGCCGCAGTTCGCATCGATACGGAGCCGGTCAATTTCAAGCTGATTCCGCCTCCTGCCCTTCCTCGCCTTACGTCGCCAGATGCCCAGCGGTCACCCAATCGGGATCGCCGCCGCGTCGCTTGGCGGCAACTCTCGAAACCATCATCACAGAAGCCTCCCATGTCCCGTGTGAAAAAGAGGGTCGTACTGCATTTTCCGGGCTTTGAGCCCTTCGACGCGGAGGCGCACCGCCGGCGTTACGCCCGTTCAGCGCGGCAGAGCGCCGAGGTATGGGACTTCAAGTCCGATGTCGGGCCCTTGGTGAGCACGGGCGCGGCGACGCATTTCGACGTCGACTGTGCCGGACCGGACTGGCGGACTTCAAGCCGTATCCATGTTTTCGATCACGATGTGCTCGTCGATACCTTGAGCCGCCAGTCATTCACACGCCGGCTGGGCGGCGGATTTGCCAGTGCGCTGAACGTAACGTTCAACGGTGGGCTTTGGGGTTATTTTCGCCATGCCTGGCGCTTTGGCCTATTTTTCCTGTTCCCCTTCCTGCTGGCCGGATTGATGACGGCAGCGGCCCTAGTCGTTGCATTCATTCCCCACTGGCTGAGCCTTTCGAGCTGGAACCTGCTGTGGAGCGTACCGCTGGCCGGTCTCCTGCTGCGACAGGTCATGATGCCGTTGGCCAGTTCCATACGCTGCACCTGTTTGCCGACTGGGAAATGGCCGTGGCCATGGCACGACTGGATCGGCCCGATTTCAACCGTTGGCTCGAAAGCTGTGTGGATGCCGCTTGCGAGGCGTTCAGCGAGGACGCCGACGAGTATCTTATCAGCTCGCACAGCATGGGTTCGAGTGTCGCCGCGCATGTCATCGGCATGCTGATCGAGCGGCGGCCGGATGTTATCGAAGGCAAACGGGTGGTGTTCGTAACACTTGGCGGCGCGATCCTGCAATGCGCGCTGATGGCGCCGGCCCATGCCCTGCGGGCCCGCGTCGGGGCAATTGCCCGCGCCAAGGAAATCTTCTGGTTCGAGGTCCATTGCCTGACGGATGCGATCCATTTCTACAAGACGCGTGTCGTCGCCCTGTCGGGGCATCCTGAGGCAAGGCAGCCGTCCATCGCCTATATCAAGGTCAAGCACATGCTGTCGCCTGACCGCTATAGGCGGATCAGGCGCAACTTCCTGCGCGTTCATCGCCAGTATGTGCTCGGTCCGGACGTGCGCGCACCGTTCGATTTTACCTTGATGACCGCAGGTCCGCTGCCGGCAGCGGCGTTCGCGGGTTTTTCGCAGGCTAACATACCGGCACTTTGACCCGCGACATCCTCGATGTCCTCTAGCGCGGCCCAGGCAGCCGCGCTTCTTTCCGGTCTTATGGAGCAACGCCCCCAACCGCGACTTCCGGTGCAAAGCGGTCGTTTCCAGCGGATGTCCGCTGGAATATCACACCGCTGATTTCGGCCGACCGGGAGAATGAGGGCAGTCAATCGAACAACCCTCGTCTCGACATGTTCGACTAGTTCCCCGGCTTGTTCTTGATCGCCGCATCGATCTGTTTCTTCACTGCATCCAGGTTGAAGGAGGCCGGATCCTGCATTGGCGGATAGTCAATCGCGGTGAGCGCAAGTTTGCCGACTTCCTGCTGAACACTGACGAAACGCCAGAACTCGCGAGCATAGAAGTCGTTCATGTAGCCCCCACCGAGGTCATTGAGGCTTTGACTGCCAATCGACGGCGTCCGCTCGAATGGGTCCTGACGGATATTGACCATGGTGGGCATGTCCGTTGTTACCTTCGCACCGGGCCAACCCTGAGGCTGCTGGAAGAACTGATACTTGAAGTCATCGATGCGAACTGCCCCCAGAGAAGGGCCGCCGAAGTAGAAGAATTCATGCCGTGCGGATGGTCCTTTGCCCGTCAACAGGTCGAGTTGGTTGTAGCCATCAAGGTGGTTCTTGTAGGTCTTGTCGCCCAGCTTCGCGCCCTTGAGCAACTGGTCAGTAATCTCGCTGTTGCCCGCCGCCGCGACCAGCGTTGGGAACCAATCCAAGGCAGAAAATATGCCGTTCTCGACCGTTCCCGCCTTAACCTTGCCCGGCCAACGGATAATGGCCGGCGCGCGGAACCCGCCCTCCATTACCGTACCCTTGGTGCCCTTGAACGGGGTCATGCCACCGTCGGGCCAGGTAAACACCTCCGCGCCGTTGTCGGTCGTGAAAATGACGATGGTGTTGTCGGTCTCACCCGCATCTTGCACGCATTTCAGGAGAGCGCCGACGCTGTCATCGAGCTGCGCCATGCCAGCTTCTTCGAGGCCATAGTTGGTGTCGCTGTTCATCAGCGCTTGGTATTTTGGCGACAGGAAAGTCCAGACGTGCATTCGCGTCGTATTGTGCCAGACAAAGAACGGTTTGCCGTCTGTCTTTGCCTTGTCCATGAAATCGCACGACGACTTGACCAGGACTTCATCGAAGGAGCCCATGTCGTATTTGGCCTTGGGCATGATGTCATGCATGTTCGGAACGTTGGACATGTCAGGGTACGGCGCTAGGGGACCCTCGTCCACGATCCTCTGCTTGCCGATCTTGCCCCAACGCGGCTGTTCGGATGTGTCGTCCGTATCGGTAGCAAAGGTGTGGACCAGATTGCGCGGCCCGACCTTGTCTCGGTACGACTGTTCGTTCGGAAACGAATACCAATAGGGGTCTGACATCGCGTCGAGGTGATAGAGGTAACCGAAGAACTCGTCGAACCCATGCAGTGTCGGCAGAAACTTGTTCAGATCGCCGAGATGGTTCTTGCCGAACTGGCCGGTGGCGTATCCCTCCGTCTTCAGCGCGGCGGCTATGGTTGCCGCCTTGTCAGGCATTCCTACGTCTGCGCCCGCCTGGCCAACCGTCGTCAGGCCCGTTCGGAGCGGGATTTCACCGGTAATGAAACTCGCCCGTCCAGCAGTGCAACTTGCCTCGGCATAATAGTCCGTAAACATCATGCCCTCTGCCGCCAGCTTGTCGAGGCTGGGCGTCTTCCCGGACATTATTCCCCGGTGATAGGCACCGATATTGAACCAGCCGACATCATCTCCCATGATGACAAGAATGTTGGGTTTTGGCTGCGGCTGCTGCGCAACTGATGGCGCAGCCAGCGCGGTCGCGAATACGGAAGCCAGCAAACCAAAATAAAGGTTTCTCATGCCACTCATAATTCATTCCCTCCGTTTAACTTGGCCTACTGCGTGTTTTCTTAAATCCTATTCGATCTATGGATAAAAACATGCAGCAATTCAAAGCGTTACAGCGACCTTTGCGCGTCTAATACGACGCGCGGCGCTGTAGTGGGGGATGCCCTTCTCACAGCATAGGGGTGCTCCTCCTCATTTATTCGGGACGATGAGCTTGTGAAATTGCGCGGCATAGCGCCGTCTCAGCGGAAAATGTTGGGTAGGGTGAATGCTGCTCTGAAAATTCGCCATAGGGCGGCGACAGACATACCGGCCATCGAAGCGTCAACAGCTAGTCACGCTTTACTAACTGCCGCAGGGTGGCAGTCGTCTTGGGCACGAATATCGCACATCTTCATTTCCTCCGCCAGTTTTGAAACCGCAACGCGAAGCGAGCGTTTACTGCCGGCGCAAAGTTGCCAATCTCACCCATCCGTCGCGCGAAAATAGAGGACCGGTACCGAACGACGCCAACGCTCGGGAAACCTCGCGATCTCGAACCAATGCCTATGCAGAGTTGATCCCACGGACATGGGGAAGTATTTATCGTGTCGACAAAAGGATTCTAAAGATGACCGATACCGATTCCAACCCCACACTCGAACGCAAGCGCGGCTCCGGCGTAAAGATGGTCTACGACCTTCTGCGTGACGAAATCCTCGATCTGGTCCTGCCGCCGGGCAGCCCGATCGACGAGGTCCAACTCGCCGAACGCTTCAAGATGTCGCGCACGCCGATCCGCGAAGCGCTGGTGCGGCTGGCCGGCGAGGGCCTGATCGATACGCTGCCGAACCGGTCGACGATGGTTTCAAGCATCGATTTCCTCAACATGCACACGTTCTTCGATGCGCTCGTGCTGATGTACCGCGTCACCACCCGGCTCGCGGCGCAGCATCATCGCCCGGAGGATCTGCAGATCATCCGCGCTCGGCAGGCTGAATTCGCAGCCGCGGTGCAGGCGCAGGATGCGCTGGCGATGATCGCCACCAACGCCGCCTTTCATTCGGCCATCGCCGAGGCCGGCCGCAACGCCTATTTCAGCGGCCTCTTCAACCGGCTCCTCGACGAAGGCCGGCGGATGCTGCGGCTCTATTACCAGTCCTATGGTGACCAGCTGCCGCAACGCTTCGTCGACGAGCACGAGGACATGATCACCGTGATCGCCGCCCGCAACGTCGAAGCGGCCGACCAGCTGGCCAAGGTGCATGCCGAGCAGATCGTCACTCAGATCAAGCGGCTTTTCACCCGCGACGAGCGGTTGGATATCGCGCTGTAATCTTCTGTCGATTTCTTGTCGACAAATAAAATACAACAGGATATTGTCACCGTCGAAGGCTGAGATCGGCGTCGGTGATGACGTTGGCCTCAGCCCATTCGACAGACCAATTGAGGAGTTTGAGATGAAGGCCAAGATTTTCTCCGGCGTCATTCCTGCGCTGATGACCCCGTGCAACGACGACCGCAGCCCCAACTTCGATGCGCTGGTGCGCAAAGGCAAGGAACTGATCGCCCAGGGCATGTCCGCAGTCGTCTACTGCGGTTCGATGGGTGACTGGCCGCTTTTGACCGACGCGCAGCGCATGGAAGGCGTGGAGCGCCTGGTCAAGGCCGGCATTCCGGTTATCGTCGGCACCGGCGCCGTCAATACCGCTTCTGCCGTCGCCCATGCGGCCCACGCCCAGAAGGTCGGCGCCCAGGGCCTGATGGTTATCCCCCGCGTGCTTTCGCGCGGCTCGGTCGTTGCCGCCCAGAAGAACCACTTCAAGGCCATCCTCTCGGCTGCCCCGGACCTGCCGGCGGTGATTTACAACAGCCCCTACTACGGCTTTGCCACCCGCGCCGACCTGTTCTTCGCGCTGCGCGCCGAACATCCGAACCTCGTCGGCTTCAAGGAATTCGGCGGCGCCGCCGACATGCGCTATGCGGCCGAGAACATCACCAGCCGTGACGATGGCGTCTCGCTGATGATCGGCGTCGACACGGCTGTGTTCCACGGCTTCGTCAACTGCGGCGCAACCGGCGCCATCACTGGCATCGGCTGCGTGCTGCCGAAGGAAGTCATCCACATGTGCAACCTGTCGCGGGCAGCCGCCGAAGGCGACGTCGATGCACGCCTGCGCGCGCTGGAACTGGAACAGGCGCTCGCCGTGCTTTCCTCCTTCGACGAAGGCCCGGATCTGGTTCTCTACTTCAAGCACATGATGGTGCTGAAGGGTGACAAGGAATACACGCTGCACTTCAACGAGACCGACGCCCTGTCGGAAAGCCAGCGCGGCTATGTCGAAGCGCAGTTCAAGCTGTTCAACAGCTGGTATGCCGCGTGGAGCAAGCTCCCGGGCGCAGTGCAGACATACAAGGGCTGATCATCGGTTGACCGCGCGTTAGCAAGAAGGCCCTCCCGTCGGGAGGGTCCTTAGCTGACGTGTGGAATTTTAGGTGACGTTTCTGCTGAACCCCCTACACCGCAAGGACTTAGGGGGTTCTTTTTGTTTAAAAATCTGAAGGAAGCGAGAACCATCGTCTGTTCGTCCTTAAGGTTCGCGCCCCAGCAACGTCTGATTTCGAATGATCGACGTTAGCTGCGCGGCGCAGATCTTCAGGGGAGCCACGGACTGGGATGCTTTCGCCATCGCCATCGCACCGGAATAGGTTGCTACGACCAGGGTTGCCATGGCCTCAGAATCGAAATCGTGAACGGGGGCCGCCCGGAGGTCGCCCCTTAGCTTGTCGGCGATGGCTGACCTCCAACGCATGAAGATCGCCTCGATCGCGGCCTGGAAATCTTCGTCCTCGCGCGACAGTTCAAGAGCGAGATTGTTCAACGGACAGCCCGACACTGCCCCTTTCCGCTCCAGTTCGGAAATGATGGCTGCGAACACCGCTTGGATACCGTCGGCCGTCGTCGTCGCAAGATTGACTGGCGTGATCCAGGTCAACTCGACGGCTTCCGCCACCCGATCCTGAATAACGGCGAGGCCAAGGGCCTTCTTGGTGGGGAAATGATGGGCGAGCGCTCCACTCGTGACGCCCGCCTCGCGCTTCAAGTCGTGGAGGGCACTGGAATGGTAGCCGCGGGTCGAGAATGCAGCGTAGGCAGCATCCACAAGCCGCTGCCTTAGTCCTTCGGGATCGTTCATGCGTCTATGCGACGAGGTAGGTCGTTCCGACATGGGTCCTTCCTTTCCTCCTGGTTATAACAGGTTGACAAAACAGGACAACTGTCCTGTATTACAAAACAGGACGATTGTCCTGTTCCGAGGAAAGGTGGCCATGACTGTATTCACAATGAGCGAACCACTGACGGCTACGGACGATCCGACCAACGCGATCGTTGAACTGCGGCGGTATCGGCTTCGGCCGAACACCAGGGAGACGCTGATCGACCTGTTCGATCGCGAGTTCATCGAACCCCAGGAAGCGCAGGGAATGAGCGTGATGGGACAATTCCGCGACCTTGATGATCCCGACAGCTTTGTATGGCTGCGAGGCTTTCGCGACATGCCGTCCCGCGCAGCGGCATTGAACTCGTTCTATACGGGCCCGGTGTGGGCAGCTCACCGCGAGCAGGCGAACGGAACGATGATCAATTCGGACAACGTTCTGCTCCTGCGGCCCGCATCGCCCGATACCGGCTTTGCGCGGTCGGGCGTCACGCGCGCCGCCTCTGGCGCGGCGGATGTACGGCGCGGTCTTGTGGTTGCGACGATCTGTTATCTCGCACCACGCACGGACGACGCGTTTGCCGTGTTCTTTGAAGCCGTTGTCAGGCCATATCTGGAGCAAACCTCGGCTACGGTGTTGGCAGCATTGGTCACCGAGCAGAGCCCGAACACTTTCCCCAGGCTGCCTGTGCGCGAAGGGGAGACCGTCTTCGTCTGGTTCTCCGCTTTCCCCAGTCTGGCTGCCTACGAGACGCATCTTGCCGAACTTGCGCACTCCGAGACCTGGATCACGGAGGTCGTTTCGGAGATGGAGCGGCGAACGTGGCGGCAGAACGAGGTGTTGCGGCTGACGCCGACGGCACGATCCCTGCTGCCGTGACGCATTGCGTTGGGGGCGCATCTTCTCGGTGATCTCGCGGCCTTTGTTACCGGATGCCCGTTCAATGAACCCGTTACCGGCAGATTCTGAAAATGTGGAACCAGGGCAACCTGGTTCCACATTTTGGGAAAGGCTAGGCTCTCCGGGATGACCTTTCGTTTTACTGAGTGCCAGAAGCGGGCTGAGTGCCCCCGGCTGGATTTTACGCCACGGCATCGAGCCCAAGTGTGTGCAGGCGCTCGAGTTGCTCCATCTCGGCGGCCGTCAGGGTGATGCCATCGACCTCAGACTTTGCGCGGGCGGCGAAGCGGCGCTGAGACGGCAGGCGCGCGCCCTGGCCGAGAATGGCGTCAAACAGGACCTCGGCGCGGTCGAACGGATTGCCGGGACGCCCGGCGGCAAATGCCTCCGGCGAGAAGGCGATGATCAGTTCGCCATGGAACGGCGCCAATGTGGTGGTGCCGAGATAGTCGAGCACTTCCGGGCTAGTCAGGTCGCCGATCATGATGCCGGCCAGGAGTTCGATCATCGTGCCGATGGCCGAACCCTTATGGCCACCGAACGGCAGCATGGCGCCAGCAAGTGCGGCATCCGGATCGGTCGTCGGATTGCCCGACGCGTCGATCGCCCAGCCCTCCGGCAGCGGCTTGCCGGCACGGCGGTGCAGCTCGATCTCGCCGCGTGCGGCAACGGAGGTCGCAAAGTCGAAGACATAGGGCGGACGGCCTTCGCGCGGCCAGGCGAAGGCAAACGGGTTGGTGCCGAGCAACGGCTTGTTGCCGCCGGTCGGCGCGACCGTCGCATAGCTCGGGCACATGACGAGCCCGGCAAGGCCCATATCCGTCAGTCCTTCCGCCTCGGGCCAGAGCGCCGAGAAATGGGTGCAGTCATTGATGACGAGGGCCGCAAGCCCCAGGGTTCGGGCACGCTCGGCGAGAACAGGCAGGCCAAGCTCGAAGGCCGGATTGGCAAAACCACCCATGGCATTGACCTTGACGATCGCCGAGCCTTCTTGCGGCAGAAGCTCGGGAGTGGCGTCCGGCTTTACCTTACCGGCCTTGACGGTGCGCAGCGCGCCTTCGATACGGTAGATGCCATGCGACTTGCAGGCGTCGCGTTCGCCTGCCACGATCACCCGCGCAAGGGCGCCGGCCTGGACGGCATTGAGCCCGGCCCTGCGGAAGATCGCCTCGACCCGCTCCTGAACTGCGGCGATTGTCAGGGTGGTGGTCTCACTCATCTTGTACCTTTCTGGCTGCGTATGACCCTGTTGCGGGCGGTTGAAGTTATGCATACATAGAGTATACAAAGATCCGACAAGTGCAATTCGGCTGTCAGCTATTCATGCCGAAAGACACCGGTGTTCTCAAGAAAGGATCCGCAGATGGTCTTCACCCCCAAAGGAAAACATCTCGTCGCCGGCGAGTGGCTCGACGGTGCAGGCACCTTCGCCTCGACACCGGCACACGGCCCGGCGCATGACTTCGCCGTCGGCACGGTCGAACTGGTGAACCGCGCCTGCGAGGCGGCCGAAGAAGCGTTCTGGACCTACGGCTATTCGTCGCGGGCCGAACGCGCAGCGTTCCTGCGCGCCATCGCCGACGAGATCGAGGCACGGGCCGAAGCCATTACCGCGATTGGCAGCCAGGAAACCGGCCTGCCGGAAGCGCGGCTGCAGGGCGAACGCGGCCGCACCACCGGTCAGCTGAGACTGTTTGCCGACCATATCGAGGCGGGCGACTACCTCGACCGACGTGTCGATGCGCCCCTCCCCGAGCGCCAGCCGGCGCCCCGTCCGGAAATCCGGCTGATCCAGCGGCCGATCGGCCCGGTCGCCGTTTTTGGCGCCTCCAACTTCCCGCTCGCCTTTTCCACCGCAGGCGGCGATACCGCAGCGGCGCTGGCTGCCGGTTGCCCGGTGGTGGTCAAGGGTCATTCGGCCCATCCCGGCACCGGCGAGATCGTCGCTGAGGCCGTCGAAGCCGCCATCCGCAAGTGCGGCGTTCACCCGGGAGTCTTTTCGCTGATCCAAGGCGGCAGCCGCGACGTCGGCCACGCGCTCGTCAAGCATCCGCTGATCAAGGCCGTCGGCTTCACCGGCTCGCTCGCCGGCGGACGCGCGCTCTTCGATCTGTGCGCCGCCCGCCCCGAACCGATCCCGTTCTTCGGCGAGCTCGGCTCGGTCAACCCGATGTTCCTGCTGCCGGAAGCCTTGAAGGCACGTGCCGAGGCGCTTGGACAGGGCTGGGCCGGTTCGCTGACCATGGGTGCCGGCCAGTTCTGCACCAATCCCGGCATCGCGGTGGTGATCGAAGGATCCGATGCTGACCGCTTCACGGCCGCTGCCGTCGATGCGCTCGCAAAGGTGGCGCCGCAGACCATGCTGACCGATGGCATCGCCAAGGCCTACCGCGACGGCCAGGAGCGTTTCACCACCCGCAACAGCGTCAAGCCGCTGCTCGAGACCAGCTCGTCGGACCGCGCCGCGTTGCCCAACCTGTTCGAGACGACCGGCAGCCAGTTTCTGGCCGACCATGCGCTCGGCGAGGAAGTCTTCGGCCCGCTCGGCCTCGTCGTCCGGGTAAATTCGGAAGCCGAGATGGAACAGCTCGCGCGCGGTCTCCAGGGACAGCTGACGGTCACCGTGCACATGGATGCCGGCGACATCGAGCCGGCCCGTCGCCTGCGCCCCATCCTTGAGCGCAAGGCGGGCCGCCTGCTCGTCAACGGTTTCCCGACCGGTGTCGAGGTCGTCGATTCCATGGTGCATGGCGGGCCGTATCCGGCCTCGACGAACTTTGGCGCGACCAGCGTCGGCACCATGTCGATCCGCCGCTTCCTGCGTCCGGTCTCCTACCAGAACCTGCCGGAAGCCCTGCTGCCGGAAGATTTCCTGAACTGATCCGCGACCGATCGCTGCGCAGGGACCCCATTTTGCGAAACAAATGGGATCCCTGCGGGCCAATGACGTCACGATCATATACTTTTTGTATACTGTTTGTATTTTTAAGTTGATTTACGCTCTCCAACGCGGAATATTGCGCTCGCCGTCAAACGGCGCACCAATTCAGGGAGAGAGAAAAATGAAGACCTCGGTCCTAGCCTTCGGCCTCGTTGCCGCCACTGCTCTGACCAGCCCGGCCCACGCCGACAAGCTGGATGACATCATCGGCTCGGGTACGCTGCGTTGCGCAGTGGTTCTCGACTTCCCGCCGATGGGTTCTCGCGACGAGAACAACAATCCGGTCGGCTTCGACGTCGACTACTGCAACGACCTTGCCAAGGCGCTGGGCGTCACGGCCGAGATCGTCGAAACTCCCTTCCCCGAGCGCATTCCCGCGCTGATGTCCGGCCGCGTTGACGTCGGCGTCGCCTCGACCTCCGATACGCTCGAGCGTGCCAAGACCGTCGGCATGACCGTTCCCTACTTCGCCTTCGAAATGGCCGTTACCGCCAACGACAAGACCGGCATCAAGTCCTTCGAGGACATGAAGGGCAAGGTCGTCGGCGCCACCGCCGGCACCTTCGAAGCGATCGCGCTGGAAAAGCAGGTCAAGGAATGGGGTGCGGGCGAATTCCGTCCTTACCAGACGCAGGCCGACGTCTTCCTCGCGCTTAGCCAGGGCCAGATCGACGCAACGGTGTCGACCTCGACCGTGGCGCAGGCCAACGTGAAGACCGGCAAGTTCGCCGGTATCTCGGTTGTCGGCAAGGCGCCGTTCGACATCGACTACGTGGCTCTCTTCACCAACCGCGAAGAATACGGCCTCATCAACTACCTCAACCTCTTCATCAATCAGCAGGTCCGCACCGGCCGCTATGCCGAACTCTACGAGAAGTGGGTCGGCGGCGAACTGCCTTCGCTGGCGGTGAACGGCGTCTACCGCTAATCTGTCCGTTTCTCTGGCGGCGCGAGGCAAACGTCTCGCGCCGTTGTACCAACCTGCGCTGATATTGACCGATTGCGTGGGACCGTGTGCGGTCATCCGGCAAGGAGCGGACCTTAGAGCGATGCCTTGGCATCGGTCGAGGATTGCGACACTGCCGGTGGCCAACAGACGGCCCACCCGAAGGGCCGGGCGCTTTTGGCCCCCGGACGGCGTCGACAGTCCTCACCGGACCGTCTGGTCCGGTTGCGGTTGTCTCCTTGCCGGAAGCTAAAATCGCTCCGGCGAAATCGGCCAATATCAGCGCAGGTTGGTACCACTCATTTTCGAAAAGGTGAGACGGCGATGTTCAATTACTCCTTCCACTGGAACCAGGCGCTGAAAGCATTGCCGCAAATGCTTGACGGCGCGCTGGTCACGCTGCAGATCGCGCTGCTGTCGATGCTCATCGGCGTCATTTGCGCGCTCGCCCTGACCGGGTTCCGCCTGTCCGGCAATCGCATCCTCAGTGGCTTTGCCACCGCCTGGATCGAGATCGCGCGCAACACGCCCGCGCTGTTCCAGATCTACATGGCCCATTTCGGCCTCGGCAATTTCGGCATCCATCTGAGCCCCTACACGGCGCTGCTCGTCGGCATTGCCTTCAACAATGCGGGCTATCTGGCTGAAAACTTCCGCGGCGCCCTGAAAGCGATCCCGGATACGCAGACCCGTGCCGGCCGTTCGCTCGGCATGACGGCGCTGCAGGCCTTCCGCTACATCATCCTGCCGCAGATGCTGCGCGTCGCCTTCCTGCCGACCACCAACCAGATGGTCTGGGCAATCCTGATGACCTCACTCGGCGTCACCGTCGGCATGAACACCGACCTGGCCGGCATCACCCAGGAACTGAACGCCCGGTCCTTCCGCACCTTCGAATTCTTCGCCCTGGCAGCCGTGATCTACTACGTCATCGCCAAGGCCGTGACCCTCGCTGCCCGAGCAATCGCCTCGCGCATGTTCCGTTACTGAGAGAGGTGAGAGATGTTCAATACCGCCCTCACCTGGAGTGATCTCGCCTTCCTTGCACAGGGTGCGGCGATGACGCTCGCCGTCACCGCTGTTTCGGTTACCGCCGGTACGCTGCTCGGCATCCTCTTCGGGGTGATCCGCGTTCAAGCCGGCCCCTACTGGTCGGCGCCGCTGACCTTCGTGCTCGACGTGTTTCGCTCCGTTCCGCTCCTGATCCAGCTCGTGTTGGCCAATGCCTTCCAGTCCATCGCCAAAATGGGCTGGGGGCCGTTCACGACCTCTTGCGTGGTGCTGTCGCTCTACACGGCCGCCTATTGCACCGAGATCGTGCGCGGCGGCATCTCGTCGGTGCCGCCGACCACACGCCGCGCGGCACGCTCGCTGGGCATGACCTGGTGGCAGGACATGCGCTACATCGTGGCGCCGCTTGCCACCCGCGTTTCGCTTCCGTCCTGGATCGGCCTCACGCTCGGCGTCATGAAGGACTCGGCACTCGTGCTCTGGCTCGGTCTGATCGAGCTTCTGCGCGCCTCGCAGATTCTCGTCACCCGCCTGCAGGAACCGCTGTTCATTCTCCTGATCTGTGGTGCAATCTATTTCCTCATCAGCTTCCCCATCGCCCGGCTTGGTGGGTATCTCGAAAAACGGTGGTCCCCCAATGATTGAGATTGAAAACGTTCGCAAATCCTTCGGTCCGCTGGAAGTTCTGAAGGGTATCGACCTCACCGTGAAGAAGGGCGAAGTCCTGACCATCATCGGCGGCTCCGGTTCAGGTAAGTCAACGCTGCTAACCTGCATCAACGGGCTTGAGACCATAGACGGCGGACGAATCGTGGTCGACGGCACAGATGTGCACGCAAAAGCGACGAACCTCAACAAGCTGCGCCGTAAGCTCGGCATCGTCTTCCAGCAGTTCAACGCCTTCCCGCATCTGACCGTGCTCGAAAACGTCATGCTCGCCCCGCGCAAGGTGCTGGGCCAGTCGAAAGCCCAGGCTGAGGCCATGGCCGTAAAACAGCTCACTCATGTCGGCCTTGGCGACAAGCTTTCGGTCTATCCCAACCGCATGTCGGGCGGCCAGCAGCAGCGCATGGCGATTGCCCGCGCCCTTGCCATGTCGCCGGCCTACATGCTGTTCGACGAAGTGACCTCGGCGCTCGACCCGCAGCTCGTCGGCGAAGTGCTCGACACGCTGCGCATGCTCGCCTCCGAAGGCATGACGATGATCTGCGTCACCCACGAGATGAAGTTCGCCCGCGAAGTGTCCGATCGGGTGGCCTTCTTCCACAAGGGCGTGATGGCCGAGATCGCCCCGCCGGAAGCGCTGTTCGGCGCGCCGAAAGATCCGGAACTGCAGAAGTTCCTGGCAGCGACGCATTGAGCCGATCATGAAGGATGCAGCTCAACCTGACGTCATCGTCATCGGCGCCGGCGTTGTCGGCCTTTCCGCCGCGATAGCGGCCCAGGCAGGGGGGCTTTCGGTCACCGTGCTCGACCGGGAAGGCCCGGCAGCTGGAGCCTCGGCTGGAAACGCCGGGGCCTTCGCCTTCACCGACATCCTGCCGCTCGCCTCGCCCGGCATCCTCAAGAAGGCGCCGAAATGGCTGCTCGACCCGCTCGGGCCGCTGAGCATCCCGCCGGCCTACGCCGCGCAGATCGCGCCGTGGATGTTCCGTTTCTGGCGCGCCTGCTCGCCAAAGCGGGTGGCGCATTCGACGGCCGCCCAGACGGCGATGATGGACCTCTCCAAGGTCGAGCTGGAGCCGTTCCTTGCCGCAACCGGCACCCTGCCGATGCTGCGCAAGGATGGCAATCTTCAGGTCTATGAAAGCGAAGCCGAACTCAAGGCTTCGCTGCCCGGATGGCGGGCGCGTGCGGACCATGGCATCGAATTCCGCCATATGGGCGCAGCCGAGATGGCTGAGATCCAGCCGGGTCTGGCGCCCCGCTTCACCCATGGCACCTTTACGCCGGGCTGGTTTTCCATTGCCGACCCGAAGCTCTACACTCTGGCGCTGGCAGAACACTTCCGCGCCAAGGGCGGAGCGATCGAGCGCGCCGACGTTACGGCCCTGGCGCCAATCGATGGCGGCGTCGAAATTCGGACCACAAGTGGCGCGACGCGGCGGGCGGCACAGGTCGTGCTTGCGGCCGGTGCCTTCTCCCACCGGATTGCCAAATCTCTCGGCGAGAGCATCCCGCTCGAAACCGAGCGCGGCTACAACACCACGCTGCCGGCAGACGCCTTCGACTTGCGCACGCAGGTCACCTTCGGCGGTCATGGCTTCGTCGTCACCCGGCTGTCGACCGGTGTCCGTGTCGGCGGCGCAGTCGAGCTCGGCGGGTTGCAACTGCCGCCGAACTACCGCCGGTCCGAAGCCATGCTGCAGAAGGCACGAACCTTCCTGCCGGGACTCAAGCCCGAAGGTGGCGTGCAGTGGATGGGCTTCCGCCCGTCGCTGCCCGACAGCCTTCCGGCCATCGGCCGCGCCCGCGCGACATCGCGGGTCGTCTACGCTTTCGGTCACGGCCATCTCGGCCTGACCCAATCGGCGGGCACCGCCCGGCTTGTCGCGGATCTTTTGACCGGCCAGGCTCCGACGATTGACATCGCCCCCTTCTCGCCTCAACGGTTCTGACAGAGGTTTCGACCATGGCCACCTACACCTTCTCCTGTATCGACGGGCACACCTGCGGCAATCCCGTCCGCCTCGTTTCCGGCGGCGGTCCTCGTCTTGAGGGCGCCAACATGCTGGAAAAACGCGCCCATTTCCTCAGAGAATTCGACTGGATCCGCACCGGCCTGATGTTCGAGCCGCGCGGACATGACATGATGTCCGGCTCGATCCTCTATCCGCCGACACGGCCCGATTGCGATGTCGCCGTGCTGTTCATCGAGACCTCCGGCTGCCTGCCGATGTGCGGCCACGGTACCATCGGCACGATCACCATGGCGATCGAGAACGGGCTGATCACGCCGCGCGAACCCGGCAAGCTGTCGATCGACGCGCCTGCCGGTAAGGTCGACATCCGCTATCGCCAGGAGGGCCGCTTCGTCGAGGAAGTGCGCCTGACCAACGTCCCCGGCTTCCTCTATGCCGAGGGGCTGACGGCCGAAGTCGAGGGCCTCGGAGAGATCGTCGTCGACGTCGCCTATGGCGGCAACTTCTACGCCATCGTCGAGCCGCAGAAGAATTTTCGCGATATGGCCGACCACACGGCCGGCGAACTGATCGGCTGGAGCCCGAAACTGCGCGCCGCCTTGAACGCGAAGTACGAGTTCGTGCATCCCGAGCATCCGGAGATCAAGGGGCTCAGCCACATCCAGTGGACGGGCAAACCGACGCAAGCCGAGGCGCATGCCCGCAACGCCGTGTTCTACGGCGAGAAGGCCATCGACCGCTCGCCATGCGGCACCGGTACGTCGGCGCGCATGGCGCAGCTTGCCGCCAAGGGCAAGCTGAAGGTCGGCGACGAATTTGTGCATGAATCGATCATCGGCTCGCTGTTCAAGGGTCGGGTCGAGGCCGCGACCAAAGTCGCCGACCGCGACGCCATCATCCCCTCCATCGCCGGATGGGCGCGCATGACCGGGATCAACACGATCTTCATCGATGATCGCGATCCCTTCGCCCACGGCTTCGTCGTAAAATGAACAATCCTTTCTCCGCTCGCAGTATCCTTGGCGGCACGGCCGAGGGGCCGATCGTTGCCGCACCGGAAGCGCTGAGCTTCTGGGGTGGTGTCGATCCGGCGACCGGAGCGGTGATCGATGTTCACCACCCGCTGCACGGGACCTGTCTCACGGGCAGTATCCTGATGATGCCGTCGAGCCGGGGCTCCTGCACCGGCTCGGGCGTGCTGCTCGATCTCGCGCTGACCGGCCGTGCACCGGCAGCCCTGATCTTTTCCGAAGCCGAGGACGTCCTGACCCTCGGCGCGCTGATTGCAGCCGAGATGTTCGGCAAGCCGCTGCCCGTCCTGCGCCTTTCGTCCGATGCCTTCGCAGCGCTCGTTGAGGCGAAGACTGCACGCATTACCGATACGGCGATCGTGGCCGACGGCCTGACGATCGAAATCGCACCGCTTGCGACCGCAGCGCTCGATCTTGATGAAGCGGACCTGGCCATGCTGGATGGCCGCAACGGCGTAGCGGTTGAGGTCGCCATGCGCATCATCTGCGCCATGGCGGCGCAGCAGGGCGCAACACGCCTCGTCAGCGTGACGCAAGGGCATATCGACGGCTGCATCTATGCCAGCCCCGCCAATCTCACCTTCGCCGAAAAAATGGCGGATATGGGCGCGCGGGTCCGGCTGCCGACGACAATGAACGCCATCTCTGTCGACCGCGCCAACTGGCAGGCGCAGGGTGTGCCGGCCTCGTTCGGCGATCCGGCCGCGCGGCTGGCCGACGCCTATGTCCGCATGGGCTGCCGTCCAACCTTCACCTGCTCCCCCTATCTGCTCGACAGCGCGCCTGAGGCCGGAGAGGCAATTGCCTGGGCGGAATCCAACGCCGTCATCTACGCCAATACGGTGCTCGGCGCCCGCACCGCGAAGCATCCGGATTTCCTCGACCTCTGCATCGCGCTGACCGGCCGCGCACCGCTCTCCGGCGTCTATCTCGACGAACACCGCAAGGCCCAACGGGTGATCGACGTGGAGCTGCCTGAAGGGGTGGACGACGCTTTCTGGCCGCTCATCGGCTATCTCGCTGGGCGGGCTGCACCCGATTGCATCCCGCTTCTGCGTGGCCTCCCGGCTGCAAAGCCTTCGTCCGACGACCTGAAGGCGCTGTGCGCTGCCTTCGGCACCACATCGGCAGCGCCGATGTTGCACATTGAAGGTGTCACGCCGGAGGCGGAAGGTGCTGCGTCAAGCGAAGCTGGCACTGTTGCAATCACCCGCGCCGAGATGGCGGCCGCCTGGACCCTGTTGAACGACGGACCGGAGGATGTGGACCTGGTCGCCATCGGCAGCCCCCACGCCTCGCTGAGCGAATGTCGGGCTCTGGCGGCAGCGCTTGCCGGTCGCAAACGTCACGGGGATGTAGCGGTGATCGTTACGGCCGGCCATCAGGTGATTGCCGCTGCGCGGGCGGAAGGGACACTTGCCGCCCTGGAGGCAAGCGGTGTGCAGGTCCTGCCCGACCTCTGTTGGTGCTCGATCTCTGAACCGGTGTTCCCGACGCGAACCCGCGCGCTGATGACCAATTCCGGCAAATATGCCCATTACGGCCCCGGCCTCTCCGGCCGTGCGGTGCGCCTCGGAAACCTTGCCGATTGCGTGACGGCTGCGCTGACCGGGCGCGTTCAAGCGCGGCTGCCGATTTGGCTCTCCCCGGCAGGCCGGTAACGGAACCGCCGACAAGAAGCCGGCAGGTATCGTGATCGGAGTGACTTTCCTTGAGGCAACCGCGATGCCTGCGGAGGGCTCTCCTACGCCTACAGATCAGGTGCGCGGTCGACCAGGGTTTGGAACAACACGTTTGCAGCCTCCTGAGGCGTCGAAGCCGCAAACCAGACCGGATCGGTCGTCAGAACGGCATGATCCGTCCAAGAGGCAGTGTCGGATGCCTCGCATTCGTAGACGCCGCAGGCGCGGCGCTGCTTTCGATTGAGCGCGATTTCGAGAATGCCCGAAGGTCGCGCGCCCGGCGCATCGAAGATCTGCAGGACGTAACCGCGGAACCCGGTTCTGCCGCCGTTGGAATCGATCTCATCGAGAACGGACGGGCAGAGTTCCGCCTGCCCCACCGGAATGGGCCGTGTCCAGAACGGCCCCTGATCGCCTTGATCTGCGCGCAGCATCGCACTCGCCTCCGTTCCCTCGGGGCAGCGAGCTTAACACTTGATCACCTCGAGTTCAGCCGACCCAGAATAGAATGCGGCCGAACGCTGTGACATGCTGGGTTGCAAAGCGTACCACTTCCGAGTGAGTATTCGGATTGGCGGGTCGTGCTGATCCTGCACCGGCTACTGCGGGCGGTAGAGTACGCGGCAAGCGTCACACGACAAACGCGGGACCATGCGATCGTTTACCGTGGCGGAGAGCATTTCCAGCAAAAGTGCGAAGCGGTTTTCCGTCATGAAATGCTTGGAAATAAGGAGATAGAGCGCTTCTGCGGCTCCGTTTGAACCGGAGAGGCTCTGGCAGCATGAGGTTGGAAAAATGCACAGATTGCTCAGCGGACTGTCAGTCATTGCATTCGTGGGATTTACGATCGGCATTGGCGCCACAGACCCCGCCGCAGCCGCAAATACACCCAAAGAACGCTCAACGCGCAATGCCGATGTACCGGCGAAAACCGCGACTACTCCAGCAAGAGGCAAGCGTCCCACCGTTGTCGTGAACCACCCTCCTCCCAGGAACGGAGCCTACTACAAGGGCATATTCCGCGAATGATGATGGGGGTACCAAGCACTGCCTGGCGGCAACGATCACGGCGAATATTTGCAGCTTTACAACCCAGGTTACGGCGAAAGCTTCTCTTAGAGATCGTCCAGCGCGACGACTATCGCGGTTAATGTAACTGCGACCAAGGGGGCTCCTCTCCCTTGGGATTCGATCCAATATCGAACGGCCAACACGATGTTTACACCATACGAGCAAATGCTCGCCGGCACCCCTTCAAACTGAGGGTACTGCTCTCGGTGGCCATGGCTATATTCTACCACTGCGTGCAGCCGACATGGTGGCAGGCGGCCGTGCCGAACCGGAGCAAGGGCAATTTATCCGGAGCCGGCCTCAGCTTTCGTTTTTCAAAGTCCGATTTGATGATCTACCGAAAGTTTCGGCCGAGAGGTCCTTGCTCTCAAGCCGGGTCACCACGCCGCAATGCCGAGCATCGCAGTCAAGACATCATCGTGCAAAGCATGGCCAGACGGCCGACAGAAATCCCTTCGTCAACACACGCGCCTGGCCCGGCAGAAGGGTCCGGCCAAAAGGAGGTCTCATGTCTCTCCACCAGGCATTCCTGGATTTCGGTTATGATCCGACGATCGTCGAGGTCGGGCGCACCATTCGGCCCAAGACGACAGGCGCGCCACCGGCTTCAGCAACCGTTAACGCCCAATATCTGCCACCACCGCAGGCGCAGGGCACGGCTCAGCATGTCGGCAGTCCCGGCAGTTGCGCAGCCTGGGCGTCTACCTATGGTCTTGCGACCTACACGGCGGCCGCCGCATCCGGCCAGTCGCCGTCGGGCGCCTCGCAACAGGCAAGCCCCGCCAACATCTATATCGAGGTCATGATCAACGATGGACAGAAGACGTGCAGCGGCTCGAATCTGGCATCCTACCTCAACATCCTGCAGCAGGGCGGCACGCCCAACTGGGCGACGGCCCCCTACTACCCCAACTGCCCCGAACTTTGGTCCAGCTATGACCCCGACGCCACCGTCGATACCAGCTTCCAGATCCCCGGTTGGGCCATCGTCGAAACATCGGACCTCGACGCGATCAAGGCCATCATCGCTGGTGGTGGTGCGCTGTGCTACGGCACGGCCCTCAATTCCGGCTTCATGAGCTATAGCGGCCCTGGGCCATTGACGGGGCCACTCGACAAGGTGCGGGGCGCCAACGGCAAGCTTGTCGGCCACTGCATGCTGATCATCGGCTACGACGATGCGCAGCAGGCGATCCTCATCCAGAACAGCTTCGGACCGGATTGGGGTTGCCAATGGAACGGCAGCGGCGGTTACATCTGGATGAGCTACGAGCTGTTTCAGTACCTGGCACAGGGCCAGGCCATGTATGTGACGGGCTAAGCCAGAGGAGCGAAGCTCCCCTCATGCACGCTGTCCGGACGCCGCCGCGATCATGCGCGGCGGCGTCCGCTGAAAGGCGAAATCGTCGTGTGTTTTATCGCGGCATGACGTCGAAGCCGAACCACTTTTCCGAAAGCGTCTTGATCGTGCCGTCCGCCTTGGCGGCAGCGATTGCCTCGTTGAACAGTGTCTTCAGCTCCGGATCGGTCTTGCGCAGGCCGACGGAACTGCCGCGACCGAGAAAGCCGCCCTGGAACCGGGGACCGGTGGTGGTCATGTCCTCATTGCCCGGCTTTTCGGAAGCCGTCGTCAGGTAAGCCATCGAGGCCATCACCAGGTCGACGCGGCCAGCCGCGAGATCGAGATCGTGCTCTTCGGTCGTCTTGTATTCGCGCACCTCGACGACGCCCTTCAGATATTTGTCGACGAAGGCGGCACCGGTCGAGGCGATCTGGACGCCGATCGTCTTGCCTTCGAGCAGCGGCTTCAACTTCTCGATCTCGGCGGTAGCACCTGCCTCGTTCGAAGCGAGCGAAAACACCACGCCCTTTTCAGGCAGTGATGCGAGCGGACCGGATTTCAGCGTCGCGAACGCCTGGCCCGTCGAACCATAGGAGTCGCTGAAATCGATAACCTGCTCGCGCTTGGCTGTTGCCGACATCCCGGAAATGATCGCATCGAACTTGCTGGCGTTCAGCGCCGGGATCATACCGTCAAAGTTCTGGACGCTGATCTCGCACTCGACCTTCATATGGGTGCAGAGGTATTTGCTGAGCTCGATCTCGTAGCCGTCAAGCGTGCCGTCGGGCTTGGTGAAATTGTAAGGCTTGAAGCCGCCTTCGGTGGCGATCGTCACATGTGTCCAGGTCTTGTTTTCCGCATGCGCGCCATTGGCGGCGAACATCATCGTCGCGATGCACAGGGCCTTCATTGTCGATTTGGTGTGGTTCATTGGTAGTTCCCCTTTTTTGAGTGGTTAGAGCCGCCGGTTCACGCCTTGATGAACCGACGGAAGCGTTCGGATTTGGCGTTGCCAAATACCTCGTCCGGTCGACCGTCTTCCTCGATCTGACCCTGGTGAAGAAAAATGACCCGGCTGGAGACATCGCGGGCGAACCCCATTTCATGGGTCACGACCAGCATCGTTCGTCCCTCTTCGGCGAGCGCACGCATGACGCGCAGCACCTCGCCGACGAGTTCCGGGTCGAGCGCCGATGTCGGCTCGTCGAACAGCATCACGGCCGGACGCATCGCCAGCGCGCGGGCGATTGCCGCGCGCTGCTGCTGGCCGCCGGACAGGTGCGCCGGATAATGATTGCGCTTGGCCGCGATCCCGACCTTGGCGAGAAGGGCTTCAGCCTCTTCGAGGCACTCGGCGCGAGGGCGCTTCTGCACATGGATCGGCGCCTCGATGACGTTCTCCAGCACCGTCTTGTGCGACCAGAGATCGAAGCTCTGGAACACCATGCCGAGCCGTGAGCGGATGCGATCCACCTGGGCACGATCCCTCGGACGGCTCTTGCCGTTGCCGGCAGCAAGCATCTCGATCGTTTCGCCCGCGACCGTGACCTCGCCACGATCCGGCGTTTCGAGCATATTGATGCAGCGAAGCAGTGTCGACTTTCCCGAACCGGACGAGCCGAGGATGGAGACGACCTCGCCTTCGCGCGCGTCGAGCGAGATGCCTTTCAAGACCTCGATCGGACCGAAGCTCTTGTGGATGTCCCGAACGCTGATGGCGACGGGCGCAATGGACGACGCGGGCGAACTCAATGCGCTTCTCCTTCGATGATGGCGGGCAGCACCGCAACCGGCTGCCTGAGATGCGGGCTCAGCCGGAACTCGACGAGCTGCACCAGGCGGGTGAGCAGGAAGTTGATGGTGAGATAGATGGCGCCGGCGACGACGAACACTTCGATCGCGCGGTAGCTCTCCGAGATGATGCGCGCCGCAACGCCGGTCACTTCCATCAGGGTGATGATCGATGCGAGTGAGGTCGCCTTGACCATCGAAATCATCTCGTTGCCGTAGCCGGGCAGCGCCTGCCTGACGCCGAGCGGCAACGTGATGCGCCGGAAGATCATGAAGCGCGACATGCCGCATGCCCTTGCCGCTTCCACCTGTCCAAAGGGCACGGAAAGCAGGCCGCCGCGGACAATCTCGCTGGCATAGGCAGCGGTGTTGAGCGCCAGCGCCAGGACCGCACACCAGTATGGCTCCCTGAGCACGGGCCAAAGCAGGCTGTGTCGGATGGCCGGAAACTGGCTGAGACCGTAGTAGATGATGAAGATCTGCACGAGCAGCGGCGTGCCGCGAAAGACGAAGACATAGGCCTGCGCCAGCCAGCGCAAGGGGGCGGTAGCCGAAAATCGGGCGACAGCGATGCCGACTGCCAGGATCGCGCCGAGGGCAATCGAGTTTGCCGCCAGCAACAGCGTCATGGGAACAGCCGAAACGAGGCTGACAAAGGTTTCTTGAAGGAAGGTCCAGTCCATCAGCTTCTCCTCACGCCGCGGCTGAAATGACGCTCGGCCCGATGCAGGACGGTGCTCGATACCGTCGAGATCATGAGATAGATGCCGCCGGCAATCAGGTAGAAATCAAAGGGCAGCCCGGTGGAGCCGGCAGCAATCTGCGCCTGGCGCAAGAGTTCGGCGACGCCGGTGATCGAGACCAGCGCACTCTCCTTGAGCACCACCTGCCAGACGTTGCCGAGGCCCGGCAGCGCATGCCTGAGGGTCAGCGGAGCGACGATGCGGCGGAACCGGAGCCACCGTGGCATGCCGCAGGCAATCGCCGCCTCTATCTCTCCGGGGTGAACCGCCCTGAAGGCACCCCGAAAGACCTCCGTATGCTGCGCGCCCGAGGTGATCCCGACCGCAAGCATGCCGGCAAGGAAGCCGGGAAAGCCGATGAAGCCTTCAGCGCCGAAGAGATGTCCGACGGCGGAGATTGCAGCGGAGCCGCCGAAATAAAGCAGATAGATCACCAAGAGATCGGGAATACCGCGCAGCACCGTCGTGTAGACGTCGGCAGCGAGGCGCGTCCCTGGTCCGCCCCTCACCTTGGCCCAGGCTCCGAGTACGCCGATGACGGCACCGGTCGCATAGCCCGACAGCGCGATCAGGATCGTCATCATGGCACCGGCAAGGAGGATGTTCCCCCAGCCACCGGGGCCGAAACTGATGAGTTCGAGGATACCGGGCTGAGTCACAAGGTTTGAACTCCCAGTTCCGCGGACCCGGCCGCGCGCGAGGGAAGAGGCGGGTTGACGTCATCGGGGATCGGATTGACGAAAGGCGTGTCGTCGAGACGGCTGCGATGGTCCGCCTTGGCGGCCGCCACCAGTTCTGGGTCCGCCATCAGATCGATGGCAAGGCTCGCCATGGCTTTCGCCGCATGCGCCATGCCCTTGTGCGCGGCCGGCAATTTTCCTTGCGCGACCAACTGCCAGGAATGGCCGGGCGTGCCGATCGCATAGGTCGCACCGCGCATCTGAACCGTCGGGACGACCCAGCTTACGGTTCCGACATCGGTCGAGCCGACGATGCTGCCGTCGCCGCCATAGAGCGGGTAGATCATGTCGCAGAGCGGCTGCCCCTTGCGCGGCGCCAGGCCGAAGCGTGCATAGGACGCGGCGATATCGTCGGGGGAATAGGTCGCCTGAAACTTTCGCGCCGTTTCGAGGTCGGCAGCATCGAAGGCGGCGGGACCCAAATGTTCGAGGCAGGTGTGGAGCCGTGCTTCCAGCGGGGCATTGCCGACGAGATTGGCATCGCCGCTGATCACCTCGTGGCGCACGGTCGTCTCGGTCATCAGTGCTGCCCCTTGCGCGATCTTCTTGACGCGCTCGATCAGGCCGAGCAGATCCGGCAAGGTGCGGGCGCGGATGAGATAGCGCACCGTTGCACGGGCCTGCACGACATTGGGCGCGTCGCCACCGGCATCGGTGATGGCGTAGTGGACGCGGGCGCTCGACGGCATGTGCTCGCGCATGTAGTTGACGCCGACATTCATCAGCTCGACGGCATCGAGCGCGCTGCGGCCGAGATGCGGCGTCGCCGAGGCGTGGGAAGCGCGACCGGAGAAGTGGAAGTTGATCTCGTTGCAGGCAAGCGAGATCGGGTTGTTGACGCCGGAAAAGGCGGCCGGATGCCAGGAGATGGCGATATCGACATCGTCGAAAGCGCCGGCCCGCACCATGAAGCCCTTCGATGAACCGCCCTCTTCGGCGGGGCAGCCGTAATAGCGCACGCGCCCTTTGAGGCCGTTGGCCTTGAGGTAATCCTTGACCGCGGCAGCGGCGAGCATGGAGCCGGAGCCGAGCAGATTGTGGCCGCAGCCGTGGCCGTTGCCGCCCGGCACGACTGGTCGCTCTTCGGCAAGGCCGGCAACCTGGCTCAAGCCAGGGAGCGCATCGAACTCGCCGAGAATGGCGATCACCGGACCACCTTCGCCCGCTTCGCCGATCAGCGCCGTCGGCAGGCCGGCGACATTGCGCTCGATGCGAAACCCCTCCGCCTCAAGCAGGCGGGCATGCTCGCTCGCGGACTGAAGCTCCTCGTAGTTGGTTTCGGGACTGTCCCATACGCGGTCACTAAGCTCGAAGAATTCCGGGCTCTTTTCCTCGACGATCGACCATACGAGTTCGGTATTCTGCATTGGCATTCAGCGTCCCATATGCGATAGTTACCAATATTGGCGCCAATTTAGGATACAAAAATAAATTGCGCAATGGGCGGCGATGGATATTTTCGGTATCGATCGCAGACTCAAGAAGACGATCCCCGAACGAGGCGGGCCCGCAAGGCTCGCCGGCAATCGAGCAAACAGGAATGTCCATGACCGAAATGCAAAGTTTGATCGAGACTGCGGCCAAGGAGCGGGACGTCACCGATCTCGTTCTCGAGGACATTCTGACCGGGGTGCTGCCGGCCGGCACCTGGCTCAAGCAAATCGATCTCGAAAAGCGATACGATTGCACCCGGCCGGAGGTTCGCCGGGCTCTCGACCGCCTGTCGCAGAAGCGGCTGGTCGAGCACGTGCCCAATCGCGGCTATCACGTTTATCAGCCGGACGGCCGGCGTGCGCAGGAAGTCAGCGATATCCGCGTCATCCTCGAAACAGCGGTGGCCGATCTGATGGTGGAACGGGCCACGCCCGAAAGCATCGCCAGGCTGCGCCAACTCGCCAGCCATTTCGACCAGATGACAATGGTCGGCACGGTGCTGGAGCATTACGAGTCCAACCTCGCTTTCCACCGCGAACTGCTGCTTCTGTCAGGCAATCACGAGCTTGTGGACCTCGTTTCCGAAATCCGCCAACGCACCTCTTCGGCACCGGTCTCGCAGTGGCGCACAAGAGCCCGCGTCGAGCGGTCCGCACGCGAGCATCATATGATGGTCGATGCGCTCGAAGCCCGCGATGTCGCCGGCCTCAAACGCCTGATCGAGGCGCATATCCGCCAGACGGGGGATGTTGCCCCAGCTGAAAGCGTTGCGCGCCAAGCATGACGCCCAGCGCTTTCTGGGGGCAAAACCGCCGAATCCCCCTGATTTCTCAGAGTTGTGGCGCTACCGCACAGAACCTAAGCTTGGGCCGAAATTGAGGTTCAGCCATGACAGACACACGCAATCCGCCTGTAACCGATGTCGTAGAGATGCGTGAGGCGCTGGCGGAGTGGTGCACGCAGAACAACTGCACGCAATCGGACCCGCCCGCCAACAAGATCGCGCTCCGGATTTTCGACGTCGCCACCGGGAAAAAACTCAATCGCACAGAAATCCTGGCCCTGCTGTCGAACGGATAGCAACCGTTCGCCGGGTCGCCGCAACGGCGAGAAGTGAGGACCGGTTTCAAGACTGCGCCATTCTGTTTGCCGTCAGCTTCACGCCTTCGGCTATGCGGTCTCTGCCGATCGACGAGTATCCCATGCGGAAAAAGCGGCAGCTTTCCTCGTCGTTCGGAAAGAACGGCGATCCGGATTCGATCAGAACCCCGTCTTCCCGCAGATCGGCCATCAGCCTGTCCGCATCGAGACCGTCAGGGCCTTCGATCCAGAAGGAGGTTCCGCCGAACGCTGCCGAACCGGCGATCTTAAGCCCGTTGGCGTTGAGCGCGTCTGCCATTACCCGATGGCGCAGGTGGTACTCTTCCCGCATCCTGTGAAGCACGGCGTCATAGTGACCGAGCGCCAGAAAATAGGCAGCGGTGCGCTGGAGGTGGCCGGGCGGATGGCGCAGCATCAGGGCACGGAGCGCCCGCGCCTCCCGGATGACGGGCGCCGGTGCGACGAGATAGCCAAGCCGCAGGCCGGGGAAAAGCGACTTCGAAAAGCTGCCGATGTAAAAGACCCGCCCGTTTCTGTCGAAGGCCTTCAGCGCCGGCGACGGTGGCGCGAGAAAGCTCATCTCGAACTCGTAATCGTCCTCGATGATGACGAAGTCCCTGCTTGAGGCGGCTTCGAGCAGTGCTACACGGCGATCCATCGGCATGGTCGCACCCGTCGGCGAATGATGGCTCGGCGTCACAAACACGGCATCGATCTCATGCGGCAGGGCCGCCGGCGGTAGCCCGCCTTCATCGACGTCAAGCACCGTCACCTTTGCGCCGCTCAGTTGCAGCGAGGCGCTCATATCCGGGTGGCAGGGGTTTTCGCACACAGCATGGGACCCGCGCCGCAGCAACAGCTGAATGACGATCCAGAGCGCATTCTGCGCTCCCACCGTCACCAGGATCTCGTCGGGATTGGCCCGGATGCCGCGCCCCGGCAGCGTGCGCGAACAGATGTAGTTGACCAGTTGCACATCGTCAGACGCGGCGAAATCGCCTGCCATGAGTTCGAAATCTTCGCGCGCCAGCGCGCGCCGGGCGCAGTCGCGCCAGGCGGTGAGATCGAACAGCGACGGGTCCATCTGGCCATAGAGGAAAGGATAGGGATACCGCCGCCAGTCGAGCGGCTTGCGCATCTGCTTGGCAACGCGAAAGGTCGAGCGCAGCTTGGACGACCAATCCACCGCATCCGCCCCCGGCTTCGCCACGTCCGCATCAAGCACGTTGAACGGCGGCTTGTCGGCAACGCGGTAGCTGCTGCGGTCGGCCGCATCGAGATAGCCCTGGGTCGCCAACTCCTGATAGGCAAGCGTGACGGTGAGGCGCGAAATGTTGAGATAGCTCGCAAGCTTGCGCGTCGACGGCAGCAGGGCACCGGGTGGCAGCCGCCCTGACAGCACGGCGGAGACGACCGTCTCGCGGATCTGCGCCTGCAGGCTCGTACGGCTCGCCCGGTCGATGAAGAAAATGGTTTCCGAAACCGAGATGCGTGCCACGTCCGATCCCCTATCGGCCAATCTGGACTTATCTAACTTTCAATCTGGCTATAAAGCAAACCGGAAAGCTGCTTTATCCCTTATGGTCGAAAATGAGATCGGCATAACAGTCGACAGATCCCGAAAAACGGGGTCGGAACCAGAGGGAAACAAATGTTCTATTCCAACGCCTTGAAAACCATGGCGGGGGCGGCCACGATTGCGGCCGGCCTCCTGACCTCAAGTCTTGCCCGCGCCGAGACCAATGTGATCATCGGCTACCAGCAGATCGTCGGCCCGTTCATTGCCGCCATCGCCGACGGCCGTTTCGACGCCGCCGCGAAAGAGGCTGGCTATCTCGTCGACTGGCGGCAGTTCAGCTCTGGCGGCGATATCTCGACGGCGCTTGCATCGGGCAACGTGCCGATCGGCGTCATCGGCTCCACCGGCACCACGGCCGCGGCAACGCGCGGCGTCGATCTCGAGCTGTTCTGGATCCTCGACAATATCGGCAAGTCGGAAGCGCTTGTCGCCCGCGAAGGTTCGGGCATCGAGAAGCCGGAAGATCTGGTCGGCCGCTCCGTCGGCGTCCCCTTCGTCTCGACGTCCCACTTCCATCTCCTTGTCGGCCTTGAGCAGGTGTGGAAGGTCGATCCCCGCGAAGTCAACATCCTCAACATGAAGCCACCGCAGATCGTGGCCGCCTGGCAGCGCGGCGATATCGATGCCGCCTATGTCTGGCCTCCGGCCCTGTCGGAACTGCTGAAATCCGGCAAGGTGATTTCAGATTCCGAGGCGATCGGCGCAGCCAGCGTCCCGACCTTCGACGGTCTGGTGGTCGACAAGAAATGGGCAGCTGAAAATCCGAAGTTCATGGCCGCCTTCACCAAGGTGCTGGCCGAAGCCTATGCCGACTACAAGGCAAACGGCGCAAGCTGGACGGCAGACTCCGCACCGGTCCAGAACATCGTCAAGCTCATCGGCGGCGATGGCGCCGGCACCGTCGAAGCGCTGAACTTGCTCTCGTTCCCGACAGCGCAGGAGCAGGCGTCCGAAACCTGGCTCGGCGGCGGTGCTGTGCGCGCGCTCACGGAAAGCGCGAAATTCCTTGCCGACCAGAAGCAAATCGACAAGGCGCTCGACGACTACGCCCCCTACGTCAACAGCGCCTACGCGAAAGAGGCTTCGAAGTAGCCGACGCCCGCTCCTGACCGCCTGTTGGTCAGGAGCGCCGCCAACGCCACTCAACAGCCATTTCTCGAAAGGCCTGCACAATGGAAACTCTGAATGTTAGCAATGTGAGCCTGACCTATCCTGGTCTCTATTCGGACGAGGCGGTCATTGCGCTCAAGGGCGTCAACCTCGAAATCAAGAGCGGCGATTTCGTCGTCGCGCTCGGTGCCTCGGGCTGCGGCAAGACCACGCTGCTCAATCTGATGGCGGGCTTCATGGCCCCGAGCGGTGGTGAAATCACACTTGGAAGCCGCCGCGTCTCCGGTCCCGGTGCCGACCGTGGGGTCGTGTTCCAGAAGCATGCGTTGCTGCCCTGGCTCAATGTCATCGACAACACCGAATTCGGGCTGAAACTGCGCGGTGTCGACAAGGCGAAACGCCACGAGGTCGCCTCCAAGAACCTCGCTCTTGTCGGCCTGCAGGATTTTCACCGGCACATGATCTACCACCTGTCCGGCGGCATGCAGCAGCGTGTGGGCATCGCCAGGGCGCTGAGCTGCGACCCGTCGATGCTCTTGATGGACGAGCCGATGGCGGCGCTCGATGCGCTGACCCGCGAGACCATCCAGGAACTGCTGCTCAAAGTCTGGCAGCTGACCAACAAGATGTTCTTTTTCATCACGCACAGCGTCGAGGAGGCGTTGTTCCTGGGGTCGCGCCTGATCGTCATGTCGCCGCGACCAGGACGGATCACCCACACCTACGAGCTCGATTTCAACAAACGGTTTCTGGAAGAAGGCAATGCCCGTGCAATCAAATCCAGTCGCGACTTCATCGACATGCGTGAACAGATCCTCAGCATCATCTACGGCGACGAACGCCAGTCCGGAAACCCGGAGCTCCTCCATGCTTGAGCGCGTGACGAAAGCCAAGCCGGTCAAGCCGGGCCGGATCTACGGCGCCCCCGGCGAGGGCATGAGCGGACATATCAGCCTGCTGACGGCGCTGACCCTGGTGGCGCTCTGGCTGCTGGTCACCGAGATGCAATGGGTACGGCCGCTGTTTTTGCCATCGCCGCTTGCGGTCTGGGACAAGTTCGTGATCGCGCTGACGGAGGGCGTCTCCAATTCGACCCTCGCCCAGCATACGCTGGCAAGTCTCGGTCGCGTGCTCGGGGCCTTCGCGCTAGCCCTTGTCACCGCGGTTCCGATCGGCATCCTCATGGGCGTGAACCGGGTGATGCGCGGGCTGTTTGATCCGATCATCGAGTTCTACCGCCCCTTGCCGCCACTCGCCTATCTGCCGCTGATCATCATCTGGCTCGGCATCGGCGAGTTCCCGAAGGTGTTCCTGATCTTCCTCGCGATCTTCGCGCCGATGGCAATTGCCGCCCGCGCCGGTGTCCGCTCCGTCTCGATCGAGCAGATCCATGCGGCCTATGCGATGGGCGCTAGCCGCCGTCAGGTCATCAGCCACGTCATTCTCAAGGCAGCGCTGCCGGAGATCTTCACCGGGATGCGCATCGGCATCGGCGTCGGCTGGACGACGCTGGTCGCGGCCGAAATGGTCGCTGCCCATCGGGGCCTCGGTTTCATGGTGCTCAACGCCGCCGAGTTCCTGGCTAGCGACACTGTGATCATGGGCATCATCGTCATCGGCGTCTTCGCCTTTGCCTTCGATCTCCTGATCCGGCGTCTCGAGAAGGCGCTCATTCCCTGGAAGGGCAAGGTGTGACGATGCACCCCGCGACAGAGCGACAACCGCCGAGCGGATAACCGCTCGGCCCTAAAAGGCCCCTCACTCGACACGCAAAGCCGATCCGGCCGGTTCACCCGGCCGCGGCGAAGCCATGCCCGAAAACATCGCCTGCAACGCTTAGGAAACACAAGCCATGATCGCGACCGACCTCTCCGACCTCTTCGACGCCTTCAACCGGCACGACATCGACGGCGTCATGTCCTTCTTCGCCGAAGACTGCGTCTTCAACACGGTGGCCGGCAGCGAAGCGCACGGCACCCGGGTCGAGGGCACTGAGCAGATCGCGACCGCCTTCAGCAGCGTGTGGCAGACGATGCCGGACGCTCACTGGGCCCACCACAGCCATTTCGTCCATGGAGACCGGGCCGTATCGGAATGGACGTTCTCCGGCACGAACGCCGACGGCAGCCGCATCGAGGCCGAAGGCTGCGACCTCTTCACGCTCCGTGACGGCAAGATCGTCCGCAAGCAGGCCTTTCGCAAGAACCGGCCGCTGATTGCGGCCCCCTTCCGCTACTGAGCTCCAGCCAGGCCAGGAAACCGACATGGAACAGCTTGTCAAAACATTGCGGCCGAGCAAGCCCTTCGATCCGGCATACGATCCCAATCGCGCCGCCAATCCCGGCGACGGCAAGGATTATGCGCCGACCTACTGGATCGCAACCGCCGGACCGCCGCCCGCCGATGATGGTCCCGTGCTTGGGGATATCGACGTCGACGTCGCAATCGTCGGCTCGGGATACACCGGCCTCTCCTGCGCCATCCATCTTGCCAAGGAGCATGGCATCAAGGCGACGGTGCTCGAGGCAAACGGCGTCGCCTGGGGCTGCAGCACCCGCAACGGCGGTCAGGCGCAGATTTCGGCGGGCCGACTCAAGCGCTCGCAATGGATCGAGCGCTGGGGCGTGGATGTCGCCAGGAAGCTTCACGTCGAGATCAGCGAAGCCTTCGATCTTTTCCGCGACCTCATCCGCTCGCCGGAAATCGCCTGCGACCCGCAGGATGGCGGGCATCTCTATATCGCCCACCGCAACAAGGTGATGCCGTCGCTGGAAGCCGAATCCCGCGTCCTCAACGACGTCTTCGGCTACCGCACCCGCATCCTCGGCCGCGACGAAATCCATCGCGACTTCGTCCGCGACAACGAGGCGGTGGGCGCGCTTTACGAGCCCGACGGCATGGGCATCCATGCGGCCAAGCTCGCCTTCGGCTATCTCACCCTGGCGCGCAAGCTCGGTGCCCGCGTTCATACCTCGAGCCCGGTTCTCAGCTGCGACCGGAAAGGCGGAGTCTTCCACCTTCGCACCCCCGGCGGGATCGTGCGGGCGAGGGCTGTGTGTTTCGCGACGGCCGGCTATACCTCGCCCGGCCTGCATTCGCTGACGAAGCACCGGCTGATGCCGATCCTCTCCAACTCGATCGTCACGCGCGTACTCACCGACGAAGAGCGGTCGGCGTTGAATTTCCAGACGCATATTCCGCTTACCGACACGCGCACGCTTCGCCACTACTACCGGCTGTTGCCCGACGGGCGCGTGCAGATCGGCAGCCGCAGCGCGATCACCGGCAAAGACGCGGTCAACCCAAAACATCTCGACCGTCTGCTCGAGGGCCTCTACCGCAAGTTCCCGGTGCTGACAGGCATCAAGGTCGACTACTCCTGGTGGGGCTGGGTCGATGTCAGTCACGACATGATGCCGCGCATCTTCCGCCCGGATCCGCAACAGGCGCTGTTCTACGCCATGGGCTACGGCGGCAACGGCGTCATGTACTCGGCCCAGGCCGGACGGCGCATGGCGCAGATGGTCGCCGGCAAGGGCGGTGCCCTCGACCTGCCGATCTTCACCTCCCCTCTCCCCAGCCATGGGCTGCTGACGCCGTTCCGGCGCATCGGCCAGTGGGGGATGTACCGCTGGTACTACCTCAAGGACGAAATCCTCTAGCCGCTCGGTCGGCCCCCAACCCAACATGAAAGGAAACAGACAATGAAAATGACGACCGAAGAGGCTTTCGTAAAAGTCCTCCAGATGCACGGCATCGAACACGCCTTCGGGATCATCGGCTCGGCGATGATGCCGGTGTCCGACCTCTTCCCGAAAGCTGGCATCACCTTCTGGGACTGCGCCCATGAAACCAACGCGGCATTGATCGCCGACGGATACACCCGGGTCACCGGCAACATGTCGATGGCAATCGCCCAGAACGGCCCCGGCGTCACCGGCTTCGTGACCGCAGTCAAGACGGCCTACTGGAACCATACGCCGATGCTTCTCGTCACGCCGCAGGCGGCAAACAAGACGATCGGCCAGGGCGGCTTCCAGGAAGTCGACCAGATGGCGCTGTTTGAGGAAATGGTCTGCTACCAGGAAGAGGTG
Organism: Ensifer canadensis; assembly: GCF_017488845.2. Classification (NCBI taxonomy): domain Bacteria; kingdom Pseudomonadati; phylum Pseudomonadota; class Alphaproteobacteria; order Hyphomicrobiales; family Rhizobiaceae; genus Ensifer; species Ensifer canadensis. The sequence goes on along the minus strand of NZ_CP083371.1, from coordinate 305,848 downwards.
CGCGACGCGAGCCGCGTTCCCGAAGTCCTCAACCGGGTCATCGAGAAAGCCTGGCGCGGCTGCGCCCCGGCGCAGATCAACATCCCGCGCGATTACTGGACACAGGTGATCGACGTCGAGCTGCCGAGCATCGTTCGGCTGGAGCGCCCCTCCGGCGGCAAGCAGGCAATTTCAGAGGCAGCAAGATTGCTGTCCGAAGCGAAATTCCCGGTGATCCTCAACGGCGCCGGCGTGGTCATCGGCGGCGCGATCGGCGAATCCATCGCGCTGGCTGAGCGTCTCGACGCCCCGGTCTGCTGCGGATACCAGCATAACGACGCCTTTCCCGGCGGCCATCGGCTAGCGGCGGGCCCGCTCGGCTACAACGGCTCCAAGGCGGCCATGGAACTGATCGCCAAGGCCGACGTCGTACTGGCGCTCGGCACCCGCCTCAATCCGTTCTCGACGCTTCCGGGCTACGGCATCGACTATTGGCCGAAGAATGCCGCGATCATCCAGGTCGACATCAACTCCGATCGCATCGGCCTGACGAAGAAGGTGACGGTCGGCATCTGCGGCGATGCCAAGCAGGTGGCAAGCCAAATCCTCGATCAACTGTCGCCGTCGGCCGGCGATATCGGCCGCGAGGAACGCAAGGCACTGATCCACACCACCCGCTCGGCCTGGCTGCAGCAGCTGTCGTCGATGGACCACGAGGACGACGATCCGGGCACCGAATGGAATGCCTCGGCCCGTCGGCGGGAATCCGACCGCATGTCGCCACGCCAGGCATGGCGTGCGATCCAGGCGGCCTTGCCCAAGGACGCCATCATCTCCACCGACATCGGCAACAACTGCGCCATCGGCAACGCCTATCCGAGCTTCGAACAAGGCCGGAAATACCTGGCGCCCGGCATGTTCGGACCCTGTGGCTACGGCTTCCCGTCGATCGTCGGCGCCAAGATCGGTTGCCCTGATGTGCCGGTGATCGGCTTTGCCGGCGATGGCGCATTCGGCATCTCGATGAACGAGATGACCTCCATCGGTCGCGCCGGCTGGCCGCCGATCACCATGGTGATCTTCCGTAACTTCCAGTGGGGAGCCGAGAAGCGCAACACGACGCTCTGGTACGACAACAACTTTGTCGGAACCGAACTCAATCCCAACCTCAGCTACGCGAAAGTGGCCGACGGCTGCGGTCTCAAGGGTGTGACGGTCGACACGCAGGCGGGCCTGACGGCCGCCCTGCAGCAGGCGCTCGACGACCAGTCACAGGGCGTGACCACCTTCGTCGAAGTCATCCTCAACCAGGAGCTGGGTGAGCCCTTCCGCCGCGACGCGATGAAGAAGCCGGTGCAGGTGGCTGGCATCCAGCGCTCGGACATGCGGCCGCAGCAGCACGTCTGACATCCACCCCATGCCCGGCTGATGTCGCCGGGCATGGGCTTCCGACTTGGCGCTTTCAGACGGGAAATTTAACATGAATGCGGTATCCGAAACGACGCGGCGGCTCCAATGGCTGCCCTCGGCCCTGTCGACATACGGCCCTGGTCTGCTGGTGACGGCCGCCGTCGCCATGGCCGCTCAGTTCCTGTCGGATCATTATGGCGCGCCCGCCATGCTGATGGCGCTTCTGCTCGGCATCGCATTCCACTTTCTCTCCGAGGAAGGCAGGTGCGTCGCCGGCATCGAGCTTTCAGCAAAAAAGATCCTCCGGATCGGCGTTGCCCTGCTCGGCATGCGCATCAGCGTCGACCTCTTGATCGGCCTCGGGAGCGGCACCATTCTCCTGCTGGTGGCAGCGATTGCAGCAACGATCCTCTTCGGCCTTGCAGCCGCCAAGATCCTTGGAAGGGGCTGGAGGCTCGCGCTTCTGACCAGCGGTGCGGTCGCGATCTGCGGTGCTTCCGCCGCTATGGCGATCGCCGCCGTGCTGCCGAAGAACGAATTTTCCGAGCGCAATCTGATCTTCACCGTGCTGTCGGTGACCGTCCTCAGCACCCTGGCGATGATCGGCTACCCCATCCTCGCCCAGTCGCTGGGGCTCGATGCGCGCGGCACCGGCATCTTCTTCGGCGGCACGATCCATGATGTCGCCCAAGTGGTCGGCGCCGGCTTCTCGGTCTCGCCGGAGGCCGGCGAGACCGCAACACTCGTCAAGCTCATCCGCGTGACGATGCTGGCACCCGTTGTCCTCATCTTCTCCATCGCCCTTCGAAACGTGCCGCAGGAAGGGGTGGAGGCCGGCAAACGTCCACCATTGCTCCCCGGCTTCGTCGTCGCTTTCCTGATCCTTGCCGCCATGAACTCCGGCGGGATGGTGCCGGCCGCCGTCGCCGAACTCGGCATGGAGGCATCGCGCTGGGCGCTTTTGGCGGGCATCGTCGCCGTCGGCATGAAGACGTCGCTCCGGCGCGTGCTCGACGTCGGCGGCGACGCGGTCGCGCTCATCGTCGCCGAAACGATCTTCCTCGGCGTCTTCATCCTCGGCGGCATGCATTATCTGGGGCATCTCTAATGAAACCACTCGATCGCATCATCGAAACCGCTAAGCAGGCACCGCGCCACATCGTGCTTGCCGAGGGCGAAGACACGCGGGTGGTCGCTGCGGCCATGCGCGCCCGCGCAGAAGGTCTCGCCGAAGTCACGCTCATTGGTCGGCACGAGATCATCGCCGAGCGCCTGCGCGATCACGGCGGCGATGCGCATGCCTTCCGGATCGAAGACCCGGCGACGTCGCCACTGACACAGCAGTTCGCGTTGCGATATCACGACCTGCGCCGGAGCAAGGGCGTCGACCGAGAGATGGCCGAGAAGGCAGTGCGAGAGGACCTGGTCTTCGCAGCCATGATGGTTCGCGAAGACGAGGCGGACGGCACCATCGGAGGAGCGGTGGCAACAACGGCCGATACGGTGCGCACCGCCCTGCAAATCATCGGCCGTGCGCCTGACGCCGGCCTGGTCTCCAGTTTTTTCCTGATGATGTTGTGCCAGCCGCATCACGCCAAGAAGGGCGCCTTCGTCTTTTCCGACTGCGGCCTCGTGGTCGACCCGGATGCTGCCGGTCTCGCCGATATCGCCCGCATGTCGGCTCGGTCCTATCAGGCGCTGCTTGGCGAACGTCCCAAGGTCGCGATGCTCTCCTTCTCCACCAATGGTAGCGCCGCGCACGACCGCGTCTCCAAGGTGGTCGAGGCGACGCACATTGCCCGCGCCGCCAATCCCGACCTGCTGATCGACGGCGAACTGCAGTTCGACAGCGCCTTCGTCGAGGCCGTATCGTCGTCCAAGGCACCCAATTCGGCGCTGCACGGTCAGGCAAATGTCTTCGTCTTCCCCAATCTCGATGCCGCCAATATCGGCTACAAGATCGCCCAGCGCATCGGCGGCGCGACCGCCATCGGCCCGGTGCTTCAGGGGCTGGCCAAGCCCGCCAACGACCTTTCGCGTGGCTGCACGGCCGATGACGTCTTCCACATGATCGCCGTCACGGTGGTCCAGGCAGCGTCGCGATAGCGGCGGCGCTTGACCTATCGCGATGTCCGTTTCCGGACGCACGGATTACCGCTGCCAAACCGAAAACAACTTCAAATCACCCGCATGCAATGGTGCCCAAGATCTCGGCCTACAGTTCGGGCTGCGCGTTTGAGGAGATGCGCAGATTGAACAGAACACGCATCTGGGAGGAGACGCATGGATGTTTCGCATCGAAACGATCACATCGAACAAACGATTGAGCGGCCGGAAGACAAGCGCCTGGGCGCAGGCGCAAACCTCGTCTATGGC